>CANJHI010000051.1 GCA_947474005.1 Alphaproteobacteria bacterium
ATGGCCGGAGACCTCATTCGAGCCTTGACGGCACAACACCAGATCAAGCCTACTACACATTGTTGCCAATCCGCGTGGCAGCCTAACCTCGGCAGACGCTCCACTTATCGACGCGGAAAATCTGTTCAGACAACCGGGACCACTTCAGTGCCGAGGATGACGGCGAGCGAGAAGGCGAAGAGCGTGGCGGCAATGGCCAGGATGATGGTGTTGCCGAAGGCCGACGCCACTTCGGTCGCCACCGGCCGGCCCGTCCCGATCGAAGTGCCGAGATCGCCGGTCAGGGTGACGGTGAGCCAGCGGAAGTACTGTACCGGCAACGGCTTGTCGAAACCGTAATACTCCTTGAGCTTGTCGACGACTTCCTTGGGCGCGTCCGGCGGTACGATGGCCGAGATCGGATCGCCCGGCGCCAGATGCACCAAGGCGAAGACGAGCAACGACACGCCGAAGGCGACCGGCACCAGGTAGAGCAGTCGTCGCAGCGCATAGAGCAGCATGCCGCCCGTCCTTCGCCGTTACTTCGCCATCTCGATGGGCGTGAGATCCTGGAACCAGCTCTGGGCCTGCACGAAGCCCTTCACCTTGGGGCTCATGGCCCGCGGATTGAGATCGTGCGCGATATAGACCCAGTAGGACTGATCGACGATGTAGGTGTGTACATCGGCCAGGGCCTTGGTTTGCGCCGCGCGCTCGAAGCTGGTGTGTGCCTTGTTGATCAGCTCATCCAGCTTCGGATCCTTCAGGATGCCCCAGTTGGCGCCTTTCGGCGGCACATACTCGCTGTGGTAGAGGCGCATGAAGGCCGAATAGGGATCGACGGTGGCGCGGCTGATATTGATGCCGTTGGTACCGGCCTTGGTGGAGGCGTCGCCGGTCACCGGTTGAAAGCCGAAAGTGACCAGCGCATTCCACTCCATGACTTCGAATGTCGTGTCGAAGCCCACGGCGTTCAGATTCTCCTGAACATACTCGTTCATCGGCAGCGGCAGCATCTGGCCGGAGCCCGAGGTCGAGATCGCGATCTTGATCTTGGGCTTCTTGGTCGCGCTGTAGCCGGCCTCAGCCAAAAGCTTCTTGGCTGCTTCGGGGTCATACTTGATGTCAAAGGAGGGCGAACCGAACCAGGGATGGCCGGGGTAGACCGCGCCCTTGGCCTCGATCATCAGGCCGCCCAGCAACTTGCTGAGGCCGGCGCGATCGATGGCGAGGTTGGCGGCCTTGCGTACACGAATATCGGCGAAGGGTGAGCCTTCGACCATGCTGGGTTGGTAGGCCCAGTTGTGAGGATACTTGTTGGTGACGATCGACATGCCGCCCTGCTTCAGGCGGGGAATGGCATCGGGTGCCGGCACTTCGATCCAGTCGACCTGGCCCGCCAGCAGCGCCGCGGTCCGGGTGGCCGCTTCCGGCATCGGGAACAGCAGGACCTTGTCGAGCTTGGGCACGCGGCTCTTGTCCCAATAGCCGTCGAAGCGCGACAGCTCGAGACGCTCACGCGGCACCATGCGGTCGACCTTGAACGGACCGGTGCCAACGGGCTGCACTGCAAACTTGACCCAGTCCTTGCCGAGCTTCTCCCATTGCGTCGGACTCGAATAGAAGATGTAGGACATGTCGTAGGGAAACAGCGCGTTCACGACGCGCGTCGAGAGTTCGACCGTATGTTTGTCGATCGCCTTCCAGGCCACCAGGGTCGGCACACGGCCTCGCGCCTGCGCGGCCTGCTTGGGATCGAATTGCGGCGACTTGTCGTTCAGGATTTTCTCGAGGTTCCAAACCACGACGTCGGCGTCGAAGTCCGAACCGTCGTGGAACTTCACGCCCTGGCGCAGTTTGAAGATCCAGCGCTTGGGATCACCCTCGACTGGCGCCCATTCGGTGGCAAGGCCGGGCTTGATGTCAGCAATGGTGTCGGCTTTGGACAGGTCCCAGTTCACAAGCCCGTCATAGATCGTGTAGCCGGCAAATCGGTAGCCTTCGAACCCTTGGTCGGGCTGGCCCGTCGTCTGCGGAATGTCGGCAGCTGTCATGCCGATGCGCAGAGTGCCCTGGGAGAAGGCAGGCATCGCGGTTGCCGCAAGGACACCAAAGCCGGCGGCAGCCATTCGAAGGCGCTTGAACATTCACTGCTCCTCAGTTCGGCGCCGCCCTGCAAGGCGCGCTCACCTACCCGTCATGCAAGCGGCAAGCCAATGCCATGCGAAGGTCCGCGAATGACGCGGCATGTCGATTGCATGATCGCCGCAGCGGACGATCTGAATGACATCGCCGATGAAGCCACCAACGCTCGAGGAGTTTCGTGCGCGCGCCGCGCTGACCGGCCTCACTCTGACCGAGGAGGACATTGGTCATCTCCACAAGGGCTATGTCGGTTTGCTGGGTTTGATGGAGCGCATCCCCCAGCGCTGGGCCTGGGCCGCCGAACCGCCGCACGTTTTCTGCGCCGACGATATAGGCGCGCCATGACAGACCTCACGACCCTCAGCATCGCCGAGGCGGGGCGCCTCATGACGTCGGGCGAGCTCACCTCGACCGCCCTCACCGAGGCATTCCTCGCGCGCATCGCCGTCGTCGATCACAAGATCGCGAGTTACATCACCGTCACGGGTGACCTTGCACTTGCCGCCGCCCAGCAGGCTGACATGGAGAGAGCAGGCGGCCTCAGCCGAGGCCCGCTGCACGGCATCCCGATCGCGCTGAAGGATATCTACGAAACCGCCGGCGTCAGGACGACGGGTCACTCGCATCTGCGCGTCGACTACGTGCCGGCCATCGATGCCGAGACGGTGCGACGCTTGAAGAGTGGCGGCGCCGTGATTCTCGGCAAGCTCGCCACCCACGAATTCGCCAACGGCGCGATGACGCCCGACCAGCCTTTCCCGGCGGCGCGCAACCCCTGGAACACCGACTATCAGCCCGGCGGATCTTCCAGCGGCTCGGGCGCCGCCGTCGCCGGCGCGCTCTGCATGGGCGCCTTGGGCTCGGACACGGGCGGATCGATCCGCAATCCGGCCGGGTTCTGCGGCACCGCGGGCATCAAGCCGACCTATGGCCTGGTGAGCCGCTGCGGCATCTATCCGCTATCGTTCAGCCTCGACACGGCGGGCCCGCTCACCTGGACGGTGGAAGACTCGGCTCTGATGCTCGACGTCCTGGCCGGGCACGATCCCAACGACCAGGCGTCGGCCCGTGCCCCCAAGGTCGACTATGGCGCTTCTGCGCATCGCTCCATCAAGGGCATGCGCATCGCGCTGGCGCGGAGCTGGTATGAGAGCGAAATCGCCAGCGTCACGCCCGAGATGAAGAAAGGCATCGACGATGCGGTCGAGGTGCTGCGCGACCAGGGCGCGATCATTGAAGACGTCGTCTTTCCCGACATCCGCGACTACCACATCTGCGGTCGCGTCATCATCACCGTCGAGGCCCATGCCATCCATCGCCGTGATGTGATCGAGACACCTGAGAAGTTCGGCTACACGACGCGCCGCCGCTTCCAGCTCGGCGCCTTCCTCAGCGCCGAGCAATATCTCTCCGCCGTGCGTTTCCGGCGCAAGTTGCAGCAGGACACGCGGGCGGCCATGCGCGGCTACGACCTGGTGATGGCGGCCAATCAGTGGGGCGGGCCCGAGGTATTCGAGGAGCCGCAGCAGATCTTCCACTTCCTCGGCAAGCCGTCGCTTTCCATGCCGTTCAACGTCACCGGCCAGCCGGCCATGACGGTGTGCTGCGGCTTCGGCAGCGACGGTTTTCCGCTCGCCTTCCAGCTCGCCGGGCGGCCGTTCGACGAGGCCAGCGTCTTTGCCGCCGGCGCCGCCTACGAACGCGCAACGCCGTGGCGGGCGCGGCGACCCACGCTTTGACTTCCAGGAGAACACGATGAACGACCACAAGCACAAGGTCTCACGGCGTTCATTGCTCGCCGGCGCCAGTGCGCTTGCCCTGCCGATGGGCCTAGGGGCGCCCGCCCATGCCCAGGAAACCGTGGTGCGCTTCGGCATCTCGATGGCCGACGTGCCGCTCACCACCGGCCAGCCCGACCGCGGTGCCGGCGCCTACAAATTCACCGGCTATACGATCTACGATCCGCTGGTTGCCTGGGAGATGGACGTCTCCGACCGCCCGGGCAAGCTGATCCCCGGCCTCGCCACTGAGTGGAAAGTCAGCGACACCGACAAGACGCTGTGGACCTTCAAGCTGCGCCCTGGCGTGAAGTTTCATGACGGATCGTCGTTCGATGCCGATTCAGTGGTCTGGAACTTCGACAAGGTGTTCGACACCAAGTCCCCGCAGTTCGACCAGCGCCAGGCCTCGCAGGTCCGCCCGCGCCTGCCGTCGGTCGCAAGCTACAAGAAAATCGACGAAATGACCGTCGAGGTAAAGACCAAGGTCGTCGACGCGCTCTTCCCCTACCAGATGCTCTGGTTCCTGGTGTGTAGCCCCGCCCAGTGGGAGAAGATGGGCAAGGACTGGAACAAGGTCGCGTCGGAGCCGTCCGGCACCGGCCCGTTCAAGCTTGCCCGGCTGGTGCCCCGCGAACGCGCCGAACTGGTCAAGAACGAGGCCTATTGGAACCCCAAGCGCATCCCCAAGGCCGATCGCATGGTACTGATCGTGGCGCCCGAAGCTTCCACCCGCACCGCTGCCTTGCTGTCAGGCGCCGTTGACCTGATCGAAACGCCGCCGCCCGACGCCGTCGATCGCCTCACCAAGGGCGGCATGAGGATCGTCCAGAACGTGACGCCCCACGTCTGGAACTATCATCCCTCGATGCTGCCGGGCTCGCCCTGGACCGACATCCGCCTGCGCAAGGCCGCCAACCTCGCCATCGACCGCAACGCCATCGTCCAGCTCCTGGGCGGCCTCGCCCAGCCCGCCTTCGGCCAGGTCGACCGCACCAGCCCGTGGTTCGGCAAGCCCAGCTTCGAGATCAAATACGCCCCCGACGAAGCCCGCACCCTTATGAGCGCCGCAGGCTTCAGCAAGACCCAGCCGCTGAAAACCAAGTTCGTGGTGGCCTCGGGCGGCACTGGCCAGATGCTGTCGCTGCCCATGAACGAGGCCATCCAGGAGATGTTCAAGGACGTCTACATCGACCTCGAGTTCAAGGTCGTCGAACTCGAGGCGCTCTACACCGCCTGGCGCGCCGGCGCCAAGGCCGAGATGAACAAGGACGTCACCGCCAACAACATCGCCTATGTGACGTCGGACCCGCTCTATGCCTTCACGCGCTTCTTCGCCTCCAACCAGGCCTCACCCGTCGGCGTGAACTGGAGCAACTACGCCAGTCCCGAGGTCGACAAGCTGATCGACCAGGCACTGGCGACCTTCGATGCCAGCCAGCAGGACGCCATCATGGCCAAGGTGCACGAGAAGGTCGTCGACGATGCCGTCCTGATCTGGGTAGTGCACGACACCAACCCGCATGCGCTGTCGCCCAAGATCAAGTCCTACATCCAGGCCCAGCACTGGTTCCAGGACCTGACGACGATCGGGGTTTGATCGGCGTCTAACAGCCGATCTTCTTCGCCACTTCGATGATCGAATTGCCGACGGCATCCCAGTCGCCCTCGGCCTTGAGATCGCGCTTCTGGCCGGCGCCGTGTTCGCCGGTGCGCAGCACGAAGCCCGTCGACAGGCCGCACTTCTGCGCCGCCAGCAAGTCGCCGTTGTGGGCGGCCACCAGCATCACCTGGTGCGGCTTCAGGTACATGCTGCTGACCACGCCGAGATAGGCCTCGGGGTCGGGCTTGTAGTGATGGAAGGTCTCGCCCGAGAAGCAGTGGTCCCAAGGAATGCCGGCGTTCTTGGCCATGTTGATCAGCAGCGCCACGTTGCCGTTGCTGAGGGTGGCCACGACATACTTCTTCTTCATCATGCCGATGCCCTCGACCGAGTCGGCCCACGGCCGCAGCTTGTGCCAGAGGTGGGTGAATTCCCACGAGCCCGCCTCGCCCGGATGCTTCAGGCCCCGCTTCTCGAGCAGCATCTCGAACGCTTCCTTGTGCAGGTCGTCGATGCGGGTCCAGGGCAGCTGGCCCTTGCGCACGCGGGCCATCTGCGGCTGGTAAAGTCCGCGCCAGTCATCGGCGAAGCTCGTCCAGTCGGTGTCGATTCCGTACTTCTTGCCGAGCTTGGGCAGGTCCTCGATCAGGCTGCCGCGCCAATCCACCACCGTGCCGAACACATCGAAGATGCAGACCTTCAGGTCCGAGAGATCCCTGCTCATTTGTCTTTCCTCCGTTTGTCCCAGTGTGGCGTCTCGTGGCGCGCTTGGGTAGGGTCCGCGCATGGTTTGGAAACATGACACTGTCGCCGGCACCGACGGCAAGCCGCGATGCGGTTGGGCATCGGCCGATCCCCTCTACGAAAAGTACCACGACAAGGAATGGGGCCGCCCGCTCAAGGACGACCGCGCCCTGTTCGAACTGCTGACGCTGGAAGGCTGCCAGGCCGGCCTTTCGTGGATCACCGTGCTGCGCAAGCGTGAGCATTACCGCAAGGTCTATGACGGGTTCGATGCCCACAAGATCGCCCGTTACACACCGGCCAAACTCGCCAAGCTGCTGGCCGATCCCGGCATCATCCGCCACCGGGGCAAGATCGCGGCCAGCGTCACCAACGCCCAAGCCTTCCTGAAACTGGTCGAGCGTGAAGGCTCCTTCTATCGCTGGCTGCGCAAGACCGTGGGCGACCAATCCCACATCAGGCCAAAGACACTGAAGGACGTGCCGGCGCGCACGCCGCAGAGCGACGCATTGGCCAAGGCGCTCGCCAAGGAAGGTTTCAAGTTCGTGGGCTCGACCATCTGCTACGCCTTCATGCAGGCGTCGGGCATGGTCGACGACCATGTCTTGGGCTGTCATCGCCGTAAGGAGTAGATTTTGACCAAGCGTGTTTTTATCGCGGCGTTGGGTACTGAAACCAACCAGTTCGTGCCCTTCCCGACCGGCCTGCGCGGCTACCAGGAACACGGCATCTGGCGCGGCGACGCGACTCAGCACGAGCCCACCAACTTCACCGCGCCGCTGCATGTCTGGCGCAAGGAGACGGAGAAGCGCGGCTGGACGGTGATCGAGGGGCTCGCCACCTTCGCAGCTCCCTCCGGCACCACGGTGCGCAAGGTCTACGAGGATTTCCGCGACGAGGTCCTGGCCGGCGTGACGGCGGCGCTGCCGCTCGACGCCGTGCTGATCAACGTCCACGGCGCGATGGTGGCCGACGGCTACGACGACTGCGAGGGCGACCTGCTCTCGAAGATCCGCGCCATCGTCGGCCCCAAGGTGGCGATCGGCGCCGAGTTCGACCTGCACTGCCACCTGAGCGCCCTGATGCTCGACAGCGCTGACGTGCTGGTAGGCTACAAGGAATACCCGCACACCGACACGATGGAGCGGGCGGCCGAGCTGTTCGTCCTCATCGCCGACACGGTGGAGGGCAAGGTGAAGCCGGTCATGGCGCGCTACGACTGCCGCATGATCGCGCAGTACCGCACCTCCGTGCCGCCGATCAACGAGTTCGTGGTCCGCATGAAGTCGCTCGAAGGCAAGGACGGCATCCTCTCCGTCTCCTTGAGCCACGGCTTCTCCTTCGCTGACGTCGAGGATGTCGGCACCCGCACCCTCGTCGTGGCGGACGGCGACATGAAGAAGGCCGAAGCGCTGGCCCAGCAGCTCGGCCAGGAGCTGTGGGCCAACCGCGAGCGCTACGCCACCAAGTACCTCACCATCGCCGAGGCGATGGACCGCGCCGCCTCGCATAACCAGGGCCCGTTGGTGCTGGCCGACCGCGCCGACAATCCCGGCTCCGGGGCGCCCGGCGATTCGACCTTCGTGCTGAAGGCGCTGGTCGAACGCGAGATCGGCCCCGCCCTGTTCGGCGTGATGTGGGACCCGATGGCCTTCCAGATCGCCGAGGAGGCGGGCGAGGGTGCCCGCATCCGCATGCGGCTGGGCGGCAAGTCGGGCGCGGTGAGCGGCGAGCCGGTCGACCTCGACGTCACGGTGAAGAAGATCGCGCGCAACGTCTTCCAGCCCTACGGGCCGGTGATGTCGCCGCTGGGCGACATGGCGCTCTTGTCCTCGGAACACGTCGACGTCGCGATCTGCACGCGGCGCACCCAGACCTTCCACGCCGACGCCTTCCGCGCGGTCGGCGCCGATCCCGCCGACTACCGCGTCGTGATCGTGAAGTCGGCGCAGCATTTCTATAACGGCTTCGTGGGGCTGGCGAAGGAGATCCTCTACGTCGCCTCCCCCGGCGCCGCCGACCCCGACGTCACGCGCTGGCCCTACACCAAGCGCAAGACGCCGTTCTGGCCCAAGGTCGCCGACCCCTGGAAGTAGCGCCCGGGGCCTGACGCTTTTGCCGACGCCCCGGTGTCGGGAAAATCCTGTCGGAAAATTCAAGGCGTTGATCGGCAAGGCATTTCGCCGGTCGTTTTCCGACACCCTCGCGTCGAAGAATGCGGGCGGTGTCGGGAAAAAATGCCGGCACACTGCCAGTATCTCGGTGTCCACATGGCTGAGCTGACGCCCGGTCGGGCAAAGCCGGCCGCGCAGTGATGCGACCGCCCCGATATTTCTTCACAGATCGGCCGACGACTACGGCTAGCCCGTCGTCGCGCGCTCGGCGACGTGGCAGACCGGTCATTATCAATGCCTGGCAGAATACGTGAGCTTCTTATGCGTGATCTTGTCGAAGCCTTCCGTCCAGCTCGTCTTGTCGACGGTTCGGTGGTGTATCCGCCAGCCCTCGGGATGGTCGCGAAAGCCGCGCAAAACGCCGAGCTTTTCGATCGCCTGCCGCGCCCGCTCCTCGGTCGAGAAGACGCCCGCGGTCTTGTTGCGGCGGCGGCCCGACTCGGCATCGTCGTGGACGTGGTAGAGAAAGTATACAGCGGTCACAGATCATCTCCCATTGTGTCGCCGCAAATTCGCGGCAATGCCCCAAGCGTTGTCCGGTGTCTAGAAGAAGCCTTCGTCCCAATAGTCGACGATGTCGTCGAGCTTATGGGGCGAGACGTACCAGGCCTTTTCCGGAAAATCGCGGAAGCCCGGCTTGTCGCGAAGCTGCGCCACAGCGCGCTCGGCGAGGTCCTTGCTGGAGTAAACGCCGATCAGCTTCTCGTTGTCGCCGTCATCCAGCGTATCGAGATCGAGATGATTGACGATGTAGACAATTGTCACGGGATTCTCCTGCGTGGATGTGCATTGTTGTCGATTTGACGATGGAGCGTAAGCTCGCAACGGTTGTTCTGGCTGGTGACACGGCGATCGCGTTCGCAGTTCCTAAGCTTCCAGATCAGCCGGGAAGCCGTTCGTCGGACTGCGGAATCCGCGATCGAAGTGCTTCTTGAGTTGCTGATATTCCCGGCCAGTCTCACTCCATTTTCCCGGTCCGTATTGTTTATCCATGACCCGCCGTGCGGCCGCCTTGCCGTTCTCGCCGACAAAAGGTCTGTGTCCTCGCGCCCAGCTCGGGATGTCTTTCGCCGCATCCTTGCCGCTCATTCCGGGTATTGGTTCCTGATACCGTGGGCCCGTGCCCGGCCGAGGCACGATTCTCGGAACGATGAAGGGTGGCTTTGCTTGCACGAGGACGGCATCACCCTCGCCAGGATATTGCCCGTCCGGCGCCGCCACGGCTGACGCATGGTGATCCGCTTCTGCCGGCACGATATTGTCGATGTCCTGGCCGTTCGGCGGCCTACCTTCGACCGCTTCGAAGCCGCTGAGCCGGTCGCGCGCATCGGCGCGGACCTTCGCCGCGGCGGAACCGTCAGCGTCGAAGCCCAATACCTTGAGCGCCCGGTCGATCCCGCGCCGCATCCGGTCATAGCGTGCGAGGTCCGGATCGATCCGCCCCTCGGCAATGGCCTTCTGCACGGCGGCGAAGCGGGCGTGGCCCTCGTCGTCGAGCGAGAGGCGGTGGCGGTCGAGGTCGACGGCGGCGAAGCTATCGGGCTCGTAGATCATCTGGCGGTCGAGCTGCTCGAAGAGGTCGCGGTCGGTCCTGAGGCGGCCGTCGATGTAAAAAGCTTCGATGCCGCGCCATTGGTCCGGCGCCAGCCAGTCGCGGATTTCCGGCGGTATCGCCAGAAACGACCCGCCGGGGTTCTTCCCGATCCAGTCGAAGGCGGCGACGCCGGCCTCAGCCTGCTGCTTGTTCCACTGCCGCTCGGCGCGGCGCTGGGCGAAGGCGGCCACCTGGCCGATGCGAGCACGCACCTCGTCGCTGGCATCGTCGGGCGTGAGTTCGGCGGCGCGCTCCTCGAAGACCTCCGCACCGGGCGGCCCCGCCGGCTCGATCGGGATGTCCTCCATGTCGCGGTCGATGTCGCGATAGAGGACGGCCTCGCGCGCCCGGACAAAGCGGCGGTCGATGGCGGCCTGACGCTCGGGGACGATGGCCGAGCGGGCGTGGTCGTAGAGAGCCGATGCACCGTCGAGATCGTCCTGGCGGATCGCAGTCTCGACCGCGCTGGCGTAGAGGTCGGAGAGTCCACCCCGGACACGCGTGTCGGTTTCGGCTGGATCCCAGCCGCGACGCTCGCCCTGATAGCGTAGTTCGTCGACCGCGGTCCGGCCGAGCCGGTGCAGATGCGCCGGATCGTGCCACGACGTCGCCGCATCCTGGTTCAGGCCGGCGATACGGTCGGCGACGCTGGCATCGTCCACTTCCACCGTGGCCCGCTGCGCCAACCGGCCCAGCGTGCCCGCCGCCCAGTCGAGACGGGTCTCAATCAAGGGTTCGAGGATGCTGCGCTGCCGGGGGCCGATGGCCTGGGCCAGCGTGCGCTCCTTCAGCTCGCCCAGCGCCGGCATGGCGCCGGCGATGGCTTCGAGTGCCGCCTCACCGCGCTGGGCCGAGACCCCGGTCTCGGGATCGTGCAGCAGGCCACGCACGCCAGCCGAGAATTCAGTGTCGAGCTGGCGCGCGAACATCTCGTCGACTCGAATGGTGTGCTCGTCGACGGGCCACGGCTCCGCCGCGGGCTGCTCGACCGGCAGCCCGTCCAGTTTGATCATTCCCATGAAGTTCTCCGCAGGCACGAAAAAGCCCGCCGCGGCGGGAGGGCCGGGCGGGCTGGACAGCGGACACGAGGTCCGCCAGAGTAGGCTTTTTCTTAGCCTATTCCTGCTGAACTTGTCAATAGTTCCGAAAAAATACTATTAGAGCAGCGATTCGAGGGCTTCGCGGGTGGTTTTACCCTCGACCACGGGCACGACCTCGAACTCGACCACTTCCTGCCAGTCGGCGATCCAGCGCTGGAAAGTGGTGATGTCGTCGGTCTCCATGAGCTGAAAGCAGCGGCCGAGATCGGCCGTGACCCAGCTCGACACGAAGGTGAGCCCGTCGGGTAGCGCCCGCCCCTTGTCGCGCAGCTTGCGGTAGACGGCCTTGCCGTCCTGATTCCTGAGTTTCTCGACCACCATGAACAGCATGCCCGACTCCCGCATTGTCTGATTTGTAGGATATTGTCTGACAGACATTGAGGACAGGACCATACAAATGAAGATCGCCATTGCCGGCGCCGCCGGCCGCATGGGCCAGATGCTGATCCGACAGATCGCCGCCACGCCGGGCTGCTCCCTGGCCGGCGCCCTCGAAGGCGCCGCCAGCAACGCGCTCGGCCGCGACGCCGGCGAGGTCGCGGGCGTGGGACCGAAGGGCGTGAAGATCGTGTCCGATGGGGCGGCCGCCATCGGCGCCGCCCAGGTCGTGATCGACTTCACCGTGCCCGCCGCCACCGTGGCGCATGCCAGGATCGCGGCCGACAAGGGCGTGGCCATGGTGATCGGCACCACGGGCCTCGATCCGGCGCAGACCGCGCTGATCCACGAGGCCGCGAAGAAAGTGCCCATCATGTGGGCGGCCAACATGGCGCTGGGCGTCAACGTGCTGATGGCGCTGGTCGAGAAGACCGCGTCGCTGCTCGATCCCAGCTACGACATCGAGGTGCTGGAGATGCACCACCGCCACAAGATCGACGCGCCGTCCGGCACGGCGCTGGCGCTCGGCCGTTCGGCCGCGGCGGGGCGCAAGGTCAAGCTCGAGGACGTATGGCGCAAGAGCCGCGATGGCCACACCGGCGCCCGGCCCACCGGCGAGATCGGTTTCGCCACCTTGCGCGGCGGCGAGGAAGTGGGCGTCCACACGGTGTACTTTGCGGCAGCAGGCGAGCGTCTCGAACTCAACCACCGTTCCTTCAGCCGCGAGGGCTATGCCCTGGGCGCCATCACGGCGGCCCAGTGGCTGGACGGCAAGAAGCCCGGCCTCTACGGCATGAAGGACGTGCTGGGGCTCTGACTTCCTCCGAAGCCAACCCCAACCGCTTCGGCGCCATGTCGCCGCTGCTGCGCTGGTTCATCTCGTCCAGCACCTTTGGCGTGCCGCAGGCGGCCGGGCCCATCGCGTTCTCGCTGGTGGCGCTCAGCCTCACCGGCCAGACCAGCGGCGGCGCTGCCATGATGCTCGCCATGACGCTGGCCCAGGTGGGCGGCGCCATACCGATTGCCCGGCTCGGCAGGAGACTGCCCATCGCAACGTGCCTTCGGGTGCTGGTGGTCATCCGGACGCTGGCCCTGGCGTCGATCGCCTTGCTCGTGGCCTACGAAGCGTCCTTCACCTGGCTCATCGTGCTGGCGGCCGTTGCGGGATCGGTCAACGGCGCGGCCCACGGATATCTGCGCGCCGTGCTCAACCATCTGGCGCCGGCGTCGCGGTTGCCACGGACCCTGGGGATCGCGGCCACGCTCAACGAGCTCACTTTCGTGCTGGCGCCCGTGGCGGCTTCCGGTCTGGGCACCGTCTCGCCGGCCTTTGCTGTCCTGGTCCTCGCCGTCGTAGGCGCGGCGCCGGCGTTGCTGATCCCGAGCACCGGCTCGGCCCACATCGCTGCCGTACGCGGTCTAAAGGGATCTCTTCTCAGCCCGTCGATCCTGCTGTGGCTGATGTGTGCCGCTGGGGGAGGCGCCGCCGTTGCGGCCATCGAGATCGGTGCCGTGACACTGGCCTTGAACTTCGGCTACGAGCCGGCGCTCGCCATCCTGTTCACGGTGCCGCTGTGCCTGACCTCGGTCGCCGGCGGGATATGGGTCAGCGTGCGGAACCGCATGGCCACGCGGAAGACCGTGCTGGCCCAGCTCTTCATCATGACGCTGGGGTCGGCGCTCGCGGCCCTCAATCTGTCGGTCGCGACGACCGTCATCGCAACCGTCCTCATCGGCTCGGTTCTCGCCCCCTTGTCGACCTACTACTCGCTCAGGCTCGACGCGCTGGCCCCGCCGCAGCGACGCGCCGAGATGTTCGCCCTGCTTCGCACCGCCAACGCAATGGGCGTCATCTTTACCAGTGCGGTATTGACCGTCGTTTCTCTTTCCATGGCGTTGATCGTGGTCACGGGCCTGATGATCGTCGTGACCCTGGTCGTCGGGATGGCGGCAAGACGCCCGGCCTCTGCGGCATGAAGGACGTGCTGGGGCTCTGAGCCCTCATTGCTCTTCCGGACCGCGGGCCTCTGGCCCGCTCATGATCATGATGCGGGCCAGAGGCCCGCGGTCCGTATGAGCATGAGCTACTCGTCCCACTCGTGCTTGAACTGCGGCGCGCGCATCTCGGCCAGTGCCGCCTTCAGCTGCTCGCCCAGTTCCAGGCGCGCGTCGGGCGAGAGAAAGCGGCCGATCACCAGTCGGTTGCCCTTCGAGATCGCGACCAGCCGTTCTTCCGTGATGTCGAGCCGCAGCCAGTAGGCGTCGAGCCGGTGTTCCTCGCGCTCGCCGTCGGGCGCCACGCGGTCGACCAGCAGCTCGCTGTCGGTCAGCACCAGCGTCTCGCTGCGCCGGGCATCGAGATAGGAGCGCTTGAACAGCCACCACAGCAGCCAGACGTCGAGGCCCATGAAGCCCATCACGGGCCAGGCGCCGAGGACCAGCATCGGCAGGCCGATGGCCAGGTTGGCCGCGATGGCGCCGCGGATCACCCACTTGAAGCCGTCGGGCGACAGGCTGCGGTGGGGGCTGAGCGAGGTGGCGAAATGGACCGCCCCGGGGCCGGAGGTGGTTGGCGCTTCGGTCATGCTATGAAGCTATATGGCCCTGATGAAGACCGCCGTCATCCCCGAGTTCTTTGCCCGCCTGAAGAAGGCGATTCCCGAGCCCGAGACCGAGCTGGAATACGAGAACGTCTATCACCTGCTGGTGGCGGTCGTGCTCTCGGCCCAGGCGACCGATATAGGCGTCAACCGCGCGACGGGGCCGCTGTTCAAGACGATCAAGACGCCGGCGCAGATGGTCGCACTCGGCGAGAAGAAACTGATCGACCACATAAAGACCATCGGCCTGTTCCGCAACAAGGCCAAGAACGTGATCGCCCTCAGTCATCTCCTGATCGAACGGCACGGCAGCGAGGTGCCGCGCACGCACGATGAGCTGCAGGCCCTGCCCGGCGTCGGCCGCAAGACCGCCAACGTGGTGATGAACGTGGCGTTCGGCGAGGCCACCATCGCCGTCGACACCCACATTTTTCGCGTCGGCAACCGCACCGGGCTGGCGCCCGGCAAGAACCCGCTGCAGGTCGAACTGAAACTGTTGAAGCGCGTGCCCGAGGAATACCGGATGCATGCGCACCACTGGCTGATCCTGCACGGCCGCTACACTTGCAAGGCGCGCACGCCGATGTGTCCGGCCTGCGTGGTAAATGATCTCTGCACGTTCAAGGGGAAGACAACCCTGTCATCTCGGGCGGAGTAATCTCCGCCCTGGAGCGGAGCGCCGCAGGCGCGTAGTCGAAGGATCTTGCATCAACACATCTGTTCTCGGCGTTGATAAAAGGTCCCTCCACTACGCTCCGCTCCGGTCGGGACGACGGAGTGTGCTTCAGCGTCCAAACATCATCGCGAGGCGGGCGCGCAGCAGCTTGCCGATGAACCTGACGGAAAAACCCGGGTAGATCGGCGCGTCTCGCGGAACCTTGCTGCCGTCCGGCGCGAACTTCGTGCAGATGCGCATGTCGATCGGCGGCAGCGCGCCCTGGACCCGACCGCGATAGACCGGCACCCAGTGCTTGGAATCGTCGAAGGTCATGACCATCGCCGAATTGCAGCAGGTCGCCACGACGCGGTTGGTATCCGTCTTCGTCTTGAGCTTGTGGCTCCGCACCAACCCGCCGCCTCTGGTGCAACGCACGCGATCCTTGCGGTAGAGCACGTAGGCAGTCCCGCCGTCGGGATCCAGAACCGGCGGCGCATTGGGCAAGGCTTCGATCTGGCGGGAGCCTGCCTGGCAATCATCGCAATAGCAGGCGACGCCGAGGATCGGATCTCCTGTCGCCTCGTACTCGACGCTTCCGCAAGCGCAACGAGCAATCATGGGAGGGGCGATCACGCGAGCGCCCGCAGGCCAGTGCGCAAGACCTGCGCGTCGGCCTGGATCAGCCGCCCGTCGATCTCGGCGTGCGTGCGCCGCCAGGTCGGCATGGCGGACTGCAGCAACTTTCGGCCGGCCTTGGTCAAGGTGAGTCGGCGCCCGCGCCGGTCGGCCGGATTGACGCCGATCTTCACCAGCCCGCGCCGTTCGAGCGGCTTCAGGTTGGCGGTCAAGGTCGTGCGATCCATCACCAGCAAGGCGGCGACCGATCCGATCGAGGGCGGCTCGGGCTGGTTGAGCGAGGTCAGCAGCGAGAACTGGCCGCTGGTGAGACCGAGCGGCGCCAGCGCGTCGTCGAAACGGCGCGCCAGCGCGCGGGCGGCGCGCTGGGCGGCGAAGCAAAGACAGTGATCGTAGACATGCAACGTCGTGTGGAAGGAGGCGTTGCCTGAGGAAGCGTTGTCGATCTTTGACATGGTCTATTTACGTTGATATCAACCCATCGTGTCAAGCCCGACCAACACGGGCCCAAGCAACAGGAGTGAAGCCATGGCGTATGTGCAGGGATTCGTGGTGCCGGTGCCGGCCGCGAACAAGGCGGCTTACACCAAGCTTGCCGCCGACCTCGCCCCGATCTTCAAGGAATTCGGCGCGACCCGCCTGGTCGAGGCCTGGGCCGACGACGTGCCCGACGGCAAGGTCACCGATTTCAAGGGCGCGGTGAAGGCCAAGCCCGACGAGATCGTGGTGTTCTCGTGGCTGGAATTTCCCAGCAAGGCGGTGGCCGACACCGCGCACCAGAAGATGATGAACGACCCGCGCACGAAGGAGATGGGCGCGTCGATGCCGTTCGACGGCCAGCGCATGATCTACGGCGGGTTCACGCCGATGATCGACGAGCACTCGAGCCTCAAGAACACGGGGAGCAAGACGGGCTACATAGACGGCTGCCTGGTGCCGGTGCCGGCCGGCAACAAGGAGGCCTACCGCGACATGGCGGCCAAGTCGGCAGCCTTGTTCAAGGAATATGGCGCCACGCGCGTGGTCGAGGCGTGGGGCGACGACGTCCCCGACGGCAAGGTCACCGACTACAAGGGCGCGGTGAAGGCGACCGGCGACGAGAAGGTCGTCTATTCCTGGATCGAATGGCCGTCCAAGGAAGTCCGCGACGAAGGCTGGAAGAAGATCATGGCCGACTCCCGCATGCACCAGGGCGGCATGCCCTTCGACGGCAAGCGCATGATCTACGGCGGCTTCGCCCCGATCCTGGACGTCTAGGCCGCGTCGGCGAGGATCTTGTCGGTCTCGTTGTCGACGATTACCGCCGTCTCGAAATAGCGAATGTCGGGTGGGGCGCCGTAGCGCTCGGTGGCCCAGGCGATCCATTCCGGGGTGTAAAGCGCGGCGGCGTCCGTCCGGCTCTTCCAGAGATAGACGCCACCGGCGATGCGCTTCTCGTCGTCGAACAGGTAGTACTTGCGTACCAGACCCTTCATGCCGCGGTACTTGGGCGCGGATCCCTTGAACAGTTCGACGGCCTTCGCGGCGTCGATGTCGGCCGGCAGCTTGAAATTCACGATGGCGGTGATCATGAGCAGCCTCCTTCTTCGGATTTACTTCGGACGATAGACGTCGGTGCCCCGCGTGAGCCATTGCCGGCCGGCCTCGGCATTCCACTGGACCACGCTCCATTCGGCATAGAGCTGGCCGTTTTGCACGAAGCCCGTCCAGGACGTGATGAATTCGCAGTTCACCGACTCGTTCCTGGCCCGCATGGTGTAGGAAATGCGATCGCCGTCGACCCAGCCCACGATGGGAAAGGCGACGCCGCGGCAGGCATAGCCCGGCACATCCTGGGAGTAGGTTCCGGCGAGACGCCCGTCCGCCCCGATGGACTGGATCACCAGCTCGGAGCCGTGGTTGTTCGCCCATCGCGTCTGCGGACTGATCGACTGGGCGTCAGCCGACGTCGGCGCGGCGAGCGCGGCCGCAGCACAAATGGACAACGTCATCGCCTTCATCGAAATCGTCTCCCTGAATTCTCAGGCCGCCGCGCGTTCCTCGCGGACCTTCCACAGCAGCCCGAAGCCTAGCACCAGGAAAAACAGCACGCACGCCATGCCGAGCCGCGTGGAACCGGTCGCGGCCGTCACGATGCCGATGGCGAGCGGCGTCATCCAGGCAGTGGCGCGGCCGGACAGCGCAAAGAGGCCGAAGAACTCGCCGCTCATCTCGTGCGGCACCAGCCGGGCGATCAGGGTGCGGCTGGCGGCCTGCATCGGGCCCATGCAGAAGCCCAGGATCAGGGCGAAGCCCATCAACGTCTTTTCCTGGACCGAGCCGAACAGGCCGCGCGTCGGGCTGATGGGATCGGCCGGGATGACGTAGAGCACGTGCGTGGCGGTGACGCCCACGATGCCCAGCGTCGCCACGATCACGCCGGCGATGGCGATCTGGACCGTGCGCTTGCTGCCGATCCAGTCGTCGAGGCGGCCGCCCAGGAAAGCGCCGGGAATGGCGAACACGGTGAGGATGATGCCGAAGATGCCGAGCGTCACCGTGCTCCAGCCGAAGGTCGCGGCGGCGTAGACGCCGCCGAAGCCGATGATGGCGGCGAGGCCATCGTTGTAGAGCATGAAGGCGATCAGATAGCGGAGCACGTTGCCGAAGCGCCGGATGCGCTTCAGCGTCGACCAGAGCGAGCGGCCGCCTTCCCGCGCGGCGACGAGCAGCGACTGGCGCCGGGCGCCCGCCGAATCGGGCGTGAACAGGAACATCGGCAGCACGAAGACGGCGAGCCACAGCGCCGAAGCGGGGCCCACCAGCCGTTCGAGCTCGTGGCTCTGGGCATCGAGGCCGAACAGCGGCGTGTCGTTGTTGGGCGCCAGCCCAAACAGCGCCGGCATGCTGACGGCCAGCACCACGAACAGCGAGACGAGGCCGCCGCAGTAGCCCAGGCCCCAGCCGAAGCCGCTGAGGCGGCCCATGCGCTCGGGCGACACGATGCCGGGAAGCTGCGCGTTGTTGAACACGATCGACATCTCGGCGCCGACCGTGGCCAGGATCACCGCCCAGCTGATCGGCACGATGAGATCGGGCCGGTTGGGATAGGCGAACCACAGGCCGGCGCAGCCCACGGCGAGCAGGAGCTGGAAGGCGAAGATGTAGGGTTTGCGCCGCCCGCCGGCGTCGGCCATGGCGCCCAGGAAGGGGCTCATCAGCGCGATCAGGATGCCCGACGCGGACTGCGTGAAAGCCCAGGCCGACTGGCCTTTCACCGGATCGCCCACCAGCACGTTGGCGAAATAGGGTGCGAAGATGAAGGTGGTGATGATGGTGAAGAAGGGCTGGTTGGCCCAGTCGAACAGGGCCCAGCTGAACTGGCCGAGCTTGGAGGCCTCGCGGGGCGGGTTGGTCATGCCGGGCCACTATGCACGAGTTCCCGCATCACCTCACCCTGAGGAGGCCGAGACGCGGCCCTGCGGACCGCTCCTCAGGATGAGGATTTCACGAGTTGCTGAAGCTGCCAGATCGCGTCGCGGTTTGTGGGCGAAAAGACCTTCTTCATGGCCTCCTGCCAGGGCAGCCACATCTGGGCCACGTGCTCGGCCGGATCGAGGGTTGCCACGGTGAGCTCCGGCACCTGGAAGGCGAAGACATGTTCCGTGTTGTGCGTGACGTCGGGGGCGTAGCGCGATCGCCACTGCGCCCAGATCTCATAGCGGTTGGTTTGCCGCCAGTCGGTGAGCGTGCCCGCCGACAGGCCGGTCTCTTCCAAAAGCTCGCGCCGCGCCGTGGCTTCCAGGTCAGGATCACCGGGTTCGCGCGAACCGGTGACGGACTGCCAGAAGCGCGTGCCCACGCGCTCGAGCAGGAGCACGTCCAGCCGGGGCGTGTGGATCACGACCAGCACCGATTCAGGGAGCTTGAAGGTCATCGGGACCAGCATATAAGGTCCCGCGACAGATTTCCGAGGGGACAATGAGCAAGCAATTACAGGCCACCATCGATGCGGCGTGGGAAAAGCGCGACGGCATCAGCAGCGCCACCAAGGGCGAGGTCCGCGAGGCGGTCGAGACGGCGATCGCCGGCCTCGACGACGGCTCGTTCCGCACCGCCCAGAAGTTCGGCGACGAATGGGTCGTGAACCAGTGGCTGAAAAAGGCCGTGCTGCTCTCTTTCCGGCTCTACGATTCGGTGCCGATGGAGGGTGGTGCCTCGTTCCCGGGCCTCGGCGCCGCGCCGTGGTTCGACAAGGTGCCGCTCAAGACCACGGGTTGGGACGCGGCGAAGTTCGCCAAGGCCGGCTTCCGCGCCGTGCCGGGCTCGATCGTCCGCCGCGGCTCGTATATCGCGCCGTCGGTCGTGCTGATGCCGTCGTTCGTGAACCTCGGCGCCTATGTCGACAGCAGCACCATGGTCGACACCTGGGCGACCGTCGGCTCCTGCGCCCAGATCGGCAAAAACTGCCACCTCTCGGGCGGCGTCGGCATCGGCGGCGTGCTGGAACCGCTGCAGGCCAATCCGGTCATCATCGAGGACAACTGTTTTATCGGCGCGCGCTCGGAAGTCGTCGAGGGCGTGATCGTGGGCACCGGCGCGGTGCTGTCGATGGGCGTGTTCATCTCCGCCACCACCAAGGTGGTGGATCGCGCGACTGGCCAGATCCACGTTGGCAAGGTGCCGCCCTATTCGGTGGTGGTGCCGGGCAATATCGGCGGCGGGCCCGACCGGCCCTCGACCTATTGCGCGGTGATCGTGAAGACCGTCGACGAGCGCACGCGGTCGAAGACGTCGATCAACGAGCTGCTGCGCGACTGACAATGTCGAATCGCCTGCTCTGGCGCGGCGACACGCTGCCGGCAACGGCCGGACGCATTGCCGTCCCGAGCGAGGTGGTGGAGGAACTCGACGCGGTCGTGGCGGCGCTCGACCGCGATCCGCTGCCGCTCCTCGTCCTTCGTCCCGAGGATTTCGCCCTAAAAGCCTCGCGCGACTTCATGCGCGAGGTGAAGCGCACCATCGACGACGGGCCGGGCTTCGCCATCGTCGACCGCCTGCCGGTCGATCGCTGGTCGCAGGACGGCGCGAAGGCCGTGTGGTGGTTGCTGGCGTCGCTCGTCGCCCGGCCCGTCGCGCAAAAGTGGGACGGCACCTCGATCTACGACGTCACCGATCTCGGCAAGCCACCGGGCAACGGCGTGCGGCCCGACGTCACCAACTACGAGCAGAACTTCCATACCGACAACAGCTACAACAACGTGCCGCCGCACTATGTCGGCCTGTTCTGCATCCGCACGGCAATGGACGGCGGCGTAAGCGGCATCGTGAGCTTCGCCACCGCGCACGAGGAGATGCGCAAGCGTCATCCCGATCTGCTGCCGCGGCTCTATCAGCCGTTCTACTTCGACCGCCAGCGCGAGCACGCGCCGGGCGACGTCATGACCACGCACCATCCGATGTTCGAACGCCAAGAGGATGAGGGTGGGGGCGACCGGTTGACCGCGCGCCTGTCGTATTACCAGGTGAAGAACGGCCACAGGATCGCTGGCATCGATCTCGATCCCGAGGGCAAGGCGGCGATCGAGGCCTTCGAGTCGATCCTGAACGAACCGGGACTCGCTGCCCGCTTCGATTTCGAGCCGGGCCAGATCCAGCTCATCGACAACCGCGCGCTCGGCCACAAGCGCACGGCGTTCAGGGACTGGCCGAACGCCGCCCGCAAGCGCCTGCTGATCCGGCTGTGGCTGCGCGACAGCGGCGGCCGCGCCTACAACGGGTGATGTATCTTCAGAGGTGCCGCTTCCACTCCGGCTGCTTCTTCAGGTGCGCACCTTCCTTGCCCAGGATCTTGGCGGTGCGCTCCGGCGCAAAACCGAGCTCGACGAAGGCCGGCCCGACGTTGGCAACTTCGCGATAATCCGCGATCTTGCCGTCGCGCAGGGTCATCATCGAGCAGCCCTCGAAGCCGACGCGCCGGCCCTTCGCCTCCGGCAGCTTCGAGACGTAGCTAAAAGTGTAGTAGGCGTAGAGCATCTTCCCGTCGCTCACCGGGCGGTGCATCTCCCAGCGGAAGTCCTGCGCGGTGCGATAAAACCAGTCGTCGATCATCTCGGCGATCTTCGCAGGCCCTGTGAAGTCACCGTAGAACACGTCGTGATAGACGCCATCCTCGGTGAACAGGCTGGCGAAACCCTTGCCGTCGCGGCGTTCGACGGCGGAGCAGAAGGCTTTCAGCAGCGCGGACGTATCCATCGTTATCCCTCCCGGATTTGCCGCAATCATGACTAAACTGCCGGCTGTGGCCAAGTGAGCCGACAGGGAGACCGCCTCATGAGTTTCTGGATTGTCCTCGGCATTCTCGTGGCCATCGGCCTGTGGCTGATTGCGCTCTACAACGGCCTGGTCGGCGGTCGCAACCAGGCGCAAACCGCCTGGAGCCAGATCGACGTGCAGCTGAAGCGCCGCCACGATCTCATTCCAAATCTGGTCCAGGTGGTGAAGGACGCCATGGGCTACGAGCAGGAGACGCTCACCAAGGTCGTCCAGGCGCGCAACACCGCCGCGGCCGCCAGCGGCCCGGCGCAGGCAGGCCCCGCTGAAGCGGCACTGACGCAGGCCACGCGCGGCCTGTTCGCCTTGATGGAGAACTATCCGCAGCTGAAAGCCAACGACAACGTCAAGCAGCTGCAGGAGGAACTGACCGCGACCGAGAACAAGATCGCCTTCGCGCGCCAGTTTTATAACGATTCGGTGAACAGCTATAACACGCGCCGCCAGACCTTCCCGGCGGTGCTCGCCGCGGCGTCGCTGGGCTTCGGGCCGATCGAGCTTTTCAACATGCCCGAGGCCGAGCGCGAGGTGCCCAAGGTCGCGTTGCGCTAGAGGGCCTCGAGTAGCGGCGCATGACCGCCACCACCGACTTCGTCGCGGCGCAGCGCGTCAACCGGCGCAACACCTTCTTGTTGCTGGCCATCCTGACGCTCCTCGCCGCCGCCACCGGCTACGTCGTCGGCTGGCTGCTGGAAGGTGAGATGTCGGACACCGTGCCACTCGTCAGCCAGGCGGGGCTGGTCGCGGCGGGACTGATGGCCGTCGTCAGTGTCGGCTGGAGCGGGCTGTCGCTCGCCTTCGGCGACAAGCTGGTGCTCTCGATGGCGAGCGCCCAGGAGATCGACAAGGCCGCCGCACCGCAGCTCTACAACGTGGTCGAGGAGATCTCGATTGCCGCCGGTGTGCCGATGCCCAAGGTCATGGTGCTGGAGACCGATGCACTGAATGCCTTCGCCACAGGCAACAAGGTGGGTCATGGCACCATCGTGGTGACCCGCGGCCTGCTCGACACACTGAGCCGCGACGAGCTGCAGGGCGTGGTGGCGCATGAAATGGCCCATCTCGCCAACCTCGACACGCGCTACATGGTCGTGGTCGGCGTCACCGTCGGCCTGATCGCGCTGGTCTGCGACATGCTGCTCCGAACCATGGCCTGGGGTGGATCGGGCCGCAGCAGCAACGACAAGAAGGGCTCGGGCGGTGGCCTGCTGATCATCCTGCTGGTCGTCGTCGCCATCTTCGCCCCGCTCGCGGCCAAGGCGGTTCAGATGGCGGTGTCGCGTCAGCGCGAGTACCTTGCCGATGCGACGTCGGTACAGTTCACGCGTAATCCCAATGGCCTGATCTCTGCCCTCGGCAAGCTCGCCGAGAAGGCCGCGCCCTTTCCCGGAGTGAGTCGTGCCACGCAGCATCTCTTCATCGTCAATCCCGTGCAGACCTTCACGGCCAAGTCATCGGCGCTTCTGGCCACCCATCCCGACATCGAGGATCGCATCGCTCGCCTGCGCAATCTGGGCAGCTAGCGCGGTGGCCGCCGGGGCATTCGATCTGCAGGGCCATCGCGGCACCCGCGGGTTGGCGCCGGAGAACACGCTGGCGGCTTTCAAGATCGCCCGCGATCTCGGCGTCACCACGCTCGAGACCGATCTCGCGATCACGAGCGACGACGCCGTCGTCATCAGCCACGATCCGATCCTCAATCCCGATCTGACACGCGGTCCGGACGGACAGTGGCTCACGACCCCGGGACCGGCGATCCGCACGCTCACGCTAGCCGACCTCAAGCGCTACGATATCGGCCGCGTCAATCCGGCGAGCAAATATGCCCAGCAGTTTCCCGAGCAGAAGCCGGTCGACGGCCAGCGCTTTCCCACGCTCGCCGAGGTCTTCGTCCTGGCTGGACCCGAGGTGCGTTTCAACATCGAGATCAAGACCGATCCCAACAAGCCGGACCTCACCGTCGATCCCGCGCGGTTCGCACGCTTCGCGGTCGACGCCATCCGCAAGGGCAAGGCCGCCGATCGCAGCACGCTCCAGTCCTTCGACTGGCGCGGGCTCCTGGAAGCGAAAAAGCTGGCACCCGAAATCGCCACGGGTTGCCTCACGATCGAGAGCAACAACTTCGACACCGTCGGCCGGGCCGGCAGCCGGCCGTCGCCCTGGCTGGCCGGCCTCGATCTCGCCGTCCATGGCGGGTCGGTGCCACGCCTGGCCAAGGCCGCCGGCTGCGCCACCTGGTCGCCGTTCTGGCGCAATATTGACGCAGGCAACGTGAAGGAAGCCCAGGCGCTCGGCCTAAAGGTCGTGCCATGGACAGTGAATGTGCCGGCCGAAATGTCCCGGCTGATAGACCTGGGTGTCGATGGGCTGATCACGGACTATCCCGGCCGGGCATTGCCCGTTCTTGCCGCCAAGGGCCTGAAAGCCCGCTAGGCGGTTGACTCTTCCCATCGTGTGTTCTGTATACAGAACCCATGCGCCCGTTTGCCCCCGAACCCGATCTCTCCGAACGTATCCACGACGCCGTTCTGAACGCCATCTGCTCCGGCGAGCTGAAATCGGGCGCCCGCATCACCCAGGAGGAGCTGGCGCAGCAGTTCGGCGTGTCCCGCCAGCCGGTCTTGCAGGCGATGATGCTGCTCCGCCGCGAGGGCTTCCTGATCGATGCCGGCCGCAAGGGCGTATGCGTGGCCCCGCTCGACGTCGAGCAGGCCAACAATCTCTATTATGTGCGCGCGGCTCTCGACGGGGCGGCAGCACGGCTGGCCGCCACGCGCTACACGCCGCAACTCGCCCATCGCGGCCGCCTGCTGATCGATGTCGGCCGCCGCGCCGTGGCGAGCGGCAACATCCCCTTCGTGATCGAAGCCGATATCGACTTCCACCTGTTCATCTACGAGGCCTCGGGCAATCCGCTGATCGCCGAGACGGCGCAGCCGCACTGGCAGCACATGCGCCGCGTCATGGCGGCGGTGCTGAGCGAGGACGACCTGCGCGTGAGCGTCTGGGACGAGCACGAAGCGATCCTGCACGCCTTCGAGGCCGGCCAGGTCACTGAAGGCGAGGCGCTCTGCCGCAAGCACACCGAACAGATGGCCGGCATTCTCACCGGGCGGCTGAAGGACGTGATTTCGCGCGCGGCGTAAGTCCGACCCTACAAGTACGAAGCAAAGGAGGAACCGCCATGAAGCTCACCCCGGAGCAACTGAAGCAGTTCGACGACGACGGCTATCTCTTCTTCCCGAATTATTTCTCTTCAGAGGAAACGGCGATCCTGAAGTCGGAGATCCCCGGCGTCTTCGCCCAGCGCCGCGAGGAGAATGTGCGCGAGAAGTCCGGCGACGTCGTCCGCACCGCCTTCGCCGTGCACACCTATCATCCGGTGTTCAAGGCGCTGGTCCACAGCCCGCGCTTCGTCGAGCCGGCCGAACAGCTGCTGAAGGACAAGACCTACATCCATCAGTTCAAGATCAACGGAAAGGCCGCCTTCGACGGCGACGTCTGGCAGTGGCACCAGGACTACGGCACCTGGAAGGCCGACGACGGCATGCCCGAAGCGCGCGCCATGAACCTCGCGGTGTTCGTCGACGAGGTCAACGAGTTCAACGGCCCGCTCTATTTCATCCCCAAGAGCCACAAGAAGGGCGCGATCGAAGCCAAGCACGACCTCACCACGACGTCGTATCCGCTGTGGGTGATCGACAACGACGTCATCGCCAAGCTGGTGAAGCAGGGCGGTATCGTGGCGCCCAAGGGCGGCCCGGGCTCGGCGATCTTCTTCCACGGCACGCTGGTCCATGGCAGCCCGCCCAACATGTCGCCGTGGGACCGCCAGATCATCTACGTCACCTATAACTCGGTGCAGAACGCCATCACCCGCTACAAGCGCCCGGCCCACATCGCCCATCGCGACTTCACGCCGATCGACGCCTGGGAAGACGATTGCGTGACGCGCGCCGCCCACCACAAGGTTGCGGCGGAATAACAAGGCAGTTCCGGAGGAAACAATGAGTCTCCATCGCATGCTCATGGCCCGTGCGGCCGAAGCCAAGCCGCTCCGCATCGGCGTGATCGGCGCCGGCAAGTTCGGCTCGATGTACCTGTCGCAGATCCCGACGACGCCGGGCATCCACCTCCTGGGCATCGCCGACCTCTCGCCCGACCGCGCGCGCGAGAACCTGGCGCGGCTCGGCTGGAAGCCCGAAGTGACGGGCGCCACATCCTTCGCCGAAGCGCGCAAGCACGGCAGCACCTACCTCACCGAGGACTGGCGCGCGCTGGTCAGCCATCCCGAAATCGACATCATCGTGGAATCGACAGGCGATCCGATCGCCGCCGTCGAGCATGCGCTGGAAGCTTTCAGGCACGGCAAGAGCGTGGTGATGGTCACCGTCGAGGCCGATGCCTTCTGTGGGCCGCTGCTCGCCCGGCGTGCCGCGCAAGCCGGCGTGATTTATAGCCTCGCCTACGGCGACCAGCCGGCGCTGATTTGCGAGCTGGTCGACTGGGCGCGCACCTCGGGCTTCGAGGTGACGGCGGCCGGCCGCGGCCACAAGTGGCTGCCGCACTTCGCGCAATCGACGCCTGAGACGGTGTGGAAATACTGGGGCCTGAACGAAGAGCAGGCCAAGCGCGGCGGACTGAACCCCAAGATGTTCAACTCCTTCCTCGACGGTTCCAAGCCCGCCATCGAGAGCACCGCCGTCTCCAACGCCACCGGCCTCACGCCGGCGCCGGACGGCCTCGCCTTCCCGCCCTGCGCGGTCGACGACCTGCCATTCGTGATGCGGCCGATTTCCGAGGGGGGCCAGCTCCATCACAAGGGCCAGGTCGAGGTGGCGTCGTCGCTCGAGAAGGACGGCCGCGCCATCCCCTACGAGATCCGCAAGGGCGTGTGGGTCGTGTTCGAGGCGGCCACCGACTACCAGAAGAACTGCTTCGAGGAATACATGCTCTGCACCGACCCCAGCGGCCGGTATTCCGTCATGTACAAGCGCTGGCACCTGATCGGCCTGGAAGTCGGCATGTCGGTGGCTTCGATCGGGCTGCGCAAGGAGCCGACCGGCTGTCCAATCGGCTTCCATGCCGACGTGATCGCCACCGCAAAGCGCGATCTCAAGCCCGGCGAGATGCTGGACGGCGAAGGCGGCTACACCGTCTACGGCAAGCTGTTCCCGTCGGAGAAGTCGACGACCCTCGGCAGCCTGCCCTTGGGCCTCGCTCACAACGTGAAGCTCCTGAAGCCGATCAAGGCCAGCCAGTCCCTCACCTACGCCGACGTCGCGATGGACGAGACGCTGACAGCCGTGAAGATCCGCCGCGAGATGGAACGGGACTTCGCGCCTGCCGCCGCAAAAATCGCCGCGCAGTAACCGCGGTCAGGCGCTGGTCATCACACCGGCCAGCGCCGTATAGGTCTCGGTCCAGGCCGCCTTCACCTCCGACGTGAAGTCGGCACCGAGGCCCTGCTCGAGGGTCCACAGCAGTGCGGCACCGACCGGCGCATAGTGCGCTGCGGTCACGCCGTAGCCCTTGTGCCGCTCGCCCAGCGCCTTCACGGCCGGCAAGATGGTGTCGAGCTTGTGCAGATTGGTGACCGCGGTCCCCAACATGCTCATCAGCTTGATCTTCTGTTCCTTCATCTCCTCGGGAAACATCGAGCGCACCTCGGGCGCGATCTCGAACAGGCGGCCGTAGAACAGGTCGGCCGCCGCGCCGGCAATGGGCACGACCTTCTTGAAGCTCGTCTGGACCAGTTCGATCTGCTGCGGTGTCATCGGCGGAGTCCCCCGGGTTGTTCCGGGAGAGGCGCCGCAAATTCCGTGCCGCGGCCTAGAGCGCGTGCTCCGGATCCTGGGCCTGATCCTTGGCCGGCGGCTTGCCTTCGGCTTCGTCGCGCTCCTTCTCTTTCCGCGCCTTCAGGAGCTTGCGGAGGATCATGTTGCGCTTCAGCGACGAGATATGATCGATGAACAGGATGCCGTCGAGGTGGTCGATCTCGTGCTGCACGCAGGTCGCGAGCAGCCCCTCGCAGGCCAGTTCCTGCTGCTTGCCGTCACGGTCGAGGTAACGCACCCGCACAGATGCGGGCCGCGCAACGTCGGAATAGTGATCGGGCACCGACAGACAACCTTCCTCGTAGATCACGTCCTCATCGGAGGCTTCGACAATTTCGGGATTGGCCATGAACAGCGGCCCGGTCTTGGTCTCCTCGCGATCGATATCGAGCACAATGACGCGCTTCAGCGCGCCCACCTGCGGGGCGGCGAGGCCGATGCCGGGGGCGGCGTACATCGTCTCCAACATGTCGTCCATGAGCTGACGCACGTCCACATCGACCGCGGCGACCGGCAGGGACTTCTTCTTCAGGCGCGGATCCGGGGCCGTCAGGATGGGGAGGAGAGCCATGGCGGGTAAATATGCAGCAATATCAGGCTATTCAAGGCCCATCAGGAGCGCTTGACCATGGTGCCGATGCCGGCCTCGGTGAAGACCTCCAGCAGCAGCGCATGCGGCACCCGGCCGTCCATGATGACGGCGGCCTCGACGCCGCTGTTCACGGCATCGATGCAGTTCTCGACTTTGGGGATCATGCCGCCCGAGATCGTGCCGTCGGCGATCAGGGCCCGAGCCTGCTCGATCGTCATGTCCTGGATAAGCTTGCCGTTCTTGTCGAGGACGCCGGGCACGTCGGTCAGGAACAGCAGACGCTTGGCCCGCATGGCGCCGGCGATCGCTCCCGCCGTGGTGTCGGCATTGATGTTGTAGGTGAGTTCATCGTCGACGCCGAAGCCGATCGGCGCCACCACCGGGATGACGTCGGCGCGGCGCAGCTGTTCCAGCACCATGACGTTGATCTTGGCAGGCTCGCCCACCTGCTTGAGGTCGACCTTCAGGAGCTCGCCGGTCTTGGGGTCGCGCATTTCCGTCACCTTGCGCGCCAGGATCAGGTTGCCGTCCTTGCCGCAGATGCCAACGGCGATGCCACCGCATTCGTTGATATCGGCCACGATCGCCTTGTTGATCGAGCCGGCCAGGACCATCTCGACGATCTCCATGGTGGCAGCGTCGGTGACGCGCAGCCCGTTCACGAAGGTGCTCTTGAGCCCGACCCGGTCCAGCATCTTATTGATCTGCGGCCCGCCGCCGTGGACCACGATCGGGTTCATGCCGACCTGCTTCATCAGCACGACGTCGCGGGCGACCAGATCGCCCAGCTTGGGATCAGTCATGGCGTGGCCGCCGTACTTCACGACGAAGGTGGCGTCGTTGTGCCGGCGCATGTAGGGCAGCGCCTTGGAGATGGTCTCCGCCATGCGGATGAGCCGCCTCTGTTCCTTGTCGGTCTGAACCGGCTCGGCCATTTCTCGTGCCCCGATCATAAAAAGCCCTCTCCACGCCGGGAGAGGGCCAAGGTCAGCAAGCCATTATATCAATCGCGTGCCGGATAGAAGAGTGTCCTTCAACGCGGCAGGATGTCCGGATGATCGATTCAGAGTCTCTCGCCCTCCGCGGTTTTGCCGTAATTCCCGGCCTGATCGGACCCACCGAATGCCAGTCTCTGGCCGCGCTGTGGCCCGACAAGGCCAACTTCCGCAGCCACGTGATCATGCAGCGGCATGGCTACGGCCGCGGCGAATACCAGTATTTCACCTATCCGCTGCCCGACCCGGTCGAGCGGCTGCGCCAGATGCTGTACCCACCGCTGGCCGAGATCGCCAACGGCTGGAATGGGCAACTGGGCCGGGAAAGGCGCTTTCCGCCGACCCTGAAGGCCTGGTTGCGGGAATGCCACGCCGGCGGCCAAAAGCGGCCGACGCCACTGCTGCTGCGATACAGGCCCGGCGACTACAACTGCCTGCACCGGGATCTCTATGGCGATCTGGTCTTCCCGCTGCAGGCGACCATTCTCCTGAGCGATCCTGCCCGGGACTTTGCCGGCGGCGAGTTCATGCTGGTCGAGCAGCGACCCCGCATGCAGTCGCGTGGCGAGGTCGTCCCGCTAAAACAGGGCGATGCCGTGGTCTTTGCCACGAACGAGCGGCCGGTGGCGGGAACGCGCGGCTTTCACCGCACGGCGATGCGCCACGGTGTCTCGAGCCTGCGCGAGGGCGAACGTTTTACCCTCGGCATCATTTTTCACGACGCGGCGTAGGACTTCGTAGAGGCGAGAAATGATGTCATCCCGAACGCAGTGAAGGATCCTGCCCGGACGTCCGGGCAAGATCCTTCACTGCGTTCGGGATGACAATATGCGGCCGGCCCGAGTCTTAATCCGCGCGGTAGCTGACGACGTCGTATTCGATCCGTCGCGCGTCAGCTCACCGCGGCGGCCACGATCTCGGCCCTGAGTTCGGGGATGCCGAAGCCGGTCTCGCTGCTGGTCGGCAGCACCTCGGGATGGGCGGCGCCATGCTTACGCGCGGCGGCCTGGGCGGCGGCGATGGCGCGCGGAATCTCTGCCTGTCGGAGTTGGTCCGTCTTGGTCAGGATGAGCTGGTAGGAGATCGCGGCGCGGTCGAGATTCTTCATCGTCTCGTGGTCGCTGTCCTTCACGCCGTGCCGTGAATCGATCAGCAGGCAGATGCGCTTGAGCGTCGGTCGGCCGCGCAGATAGGCCGACGCGAGGTCCTGCCAGGTCTCCTTCATCGACTTCGAGACCTGGGCGAAGCCATAGCCGGGCAGGTCGGCCAGGTAGAGGCGGCCGGCCAGATCGAAGAAATTGATCTGACGCGTGTGGCCGGGCCGGGCCGACACGCGGGCAAGCGTGCTACGGCCGGTCAGCGCGTTGACCAGGCTCGACTTGCCGACATTGGAACGGCCGGCGAAGGCTACCTCCGGCAGCGCGATCGGTGGCAGCGACTCGACCGAAGCCGCCCCCGAGATGAAGTCGCAGGGGCCGGCGAAAAGCTTGCGCGCCGCCTCGATCTCCCCAGGCGTGCGCCCTTCTGGCGTGTTGTCGGCCATCAGCCCTTCTTGCCCGAGCCCTTGCCGCTCTTCTTGCCGGCATTGCCGTTGCCGGCCGCGGGAACCGGTGCCGGGACGGCCGGGGGCTTGGGCTTGCCGCCGCCGATCGGCGTGCCGTGGCGACGCATGATCGTGTACTGCTGGGCGATCGAGAGCGTGTTGCTCCAGGCCCAGTAGATCACCAGGCCGGCCGAGAACGGTGCCAGCATGAAGGTGAAGAGGATCGGCAGGAACTGGAACACGCGCGCCTGGACCGGGTCGGTCGGCTGCGGATTGAGCTTCTGCTGCAGAAACATCGTCACGCCCATGATAATGGGCCACAGGCCGATGTTGAAGAAATGCAGGAACTCAGGGATGTGCCAGGGGATCAAACCGAAGCCGGTGAGAATGGTCAGCGGATCGGGCGCGGCAAGGTCCTTGATCCAGCCGTAGAACGGCTGGTGGCGCATTTCGATCGTGGTGTAGAGCACCTTGTAGAGCGCGAAGAACACCGGGATCTGGACCACGATGGGCAGGCAGCCCGCCGCCGGATTGACCTTCTCGCGGCGGTAAAGCTGCATCAGCTCCTGGTTCATGCGCTGGCGGTCCTCGCCGTAGCGCTCCTTGAGCTTCTCCATTTCCGGCTGCAGTGCCTTCATCTTGGCCATTGCCGCATAAGACTTGTTGGCCAGCGGGAAGAACACGGCCTTCACGATCACGGTCAGCACCAGGATCGACAGGCCGAAGTTGCCGAGATGGACGTACAGCCACTCCAGCAGCCAGAACAGCGGCTTGGTGAAGAACCAGAACCAGCCCCAGTCGATGGTGAGGTCGAATTTCTCGATGCCGTACTTCTCGGTATAGGAATCGATGATGCGCACGATCTTGGCGCCGGCGAACAGGCGCGCCTCGGTGCCGCCGGTGCTGCCCGGCGCAATGGTCTCACCGCCGCCGACATAGTCGATCTGATATTTGACGTCGTTACCGGCGCCGGTCTGCTTGATCGACACGTCGACTTTGGACTTCTGGTCCGGAATGAGCGTCGCCATCCAGTACTTGTCGGTGATGCCGACCCAGCCGCCGGTGGTGCTGAATTTCTGCTGCTTGTTGTCCTTGAAGTCGGAGTAGCCGAACTCCTTCAGGCTGCCGTTGAAGACGCCATAGGGGCCTTCATGGAGGATGTAGATGCCCTCGGCCGGCGGCGTGCCGTAGCGGACGACGAGACTCCAGGGAAACAGCGTGACCGGCTTGTCGGACTTGTTCTCGACGCTCTGCTTGACGTCGAACATGAAGAATTCGTCGATCGACACGTTGAGCGCGAACACCAGCCCCTGGCCGTTGTCCCAGGTCAGCCGCGTCGGCGCACCTGGCGCCACCGTGTCCTTGGCCGCGGTCCACATCGTCTCCGGCCCCGGCACCTTGATCGTGGCGTCGGACGCCGACCAGCCGAACTCGGCGTAGTAGGGGTGGGCGGTGCCGACCGGTGACAGCACCGGGACGGGCGGGCTCTTCGGATCGATGGTCTCGCGATACTTGACGAGCTGGACGTCGTCGATGCGCGCGCCCTTCAGCGAGATCGAACCCAGCAGCTCGGGCGTGCTGAACGTCACGCGCGGGGTGCGGGCCAGCGCCTCCGTGAGGCTCACGATCTGCGTCGCTGCATTGGCCGGAGTCCCCGGCTGCACGCCGGGAGCGGCCGGCTGGCCGGTCGGCGTTGCGGGTGCCCCAGGCGCGCCGGGCGCGGTGC
>CANJHI010000052.1 GCA_947474005.1 Alphaproteobacteria bacterium
ACCGTCTCGACGGCGTGCAGCTCCCCGAGGGCCTGTCGCTGTTCAGCAACGCCATCTCGACACGCTTTGCCGACCATCTGGCGCTGATCACCGGCGCGCTGCCGGCGCAGTATGGCCTGCGCACCGCCGGCGTCGTCGACATCACGCTGAAGTCGGGCACGACCAATCCCGGCGGCGAAGCTTCCATCACCGGCGGGTCCTACAACTGGCTGCAGCCGGCCCTGCAGTACGGCGGACGCTCCGGAGCGGTCGACTATTTCGCCGTCGGCCAGTACCTGAGCAATGGCATCGGCGTCGAGAATCCGACGTCGTCCACCACGCCGATCCACGACGACACCGCGCAATGGTACGCCCTGGCCAAGGTCACCGGGCTGATCGACGAGAACACGCGGGTGAGCCTGATCGCCGGCGGCGCCAGCGCGCGCTACCAGATTCCAAATGTGCCGGGCCAGGTGCCGGCCTTCACGGTCAACGGCATATCGAACTGGAACAGCTCGATCCTCGACCAGCGCCAGTGGGAAAGCACCTACTTCGGCATCGCCTCACTTCAAAAGCACATCGGTAACGCCGACCTGCAGCTCTCCGGCTTTGCCCGCTACTCGAACCTCTCCTACAAGCCCGACGCGCTGGGCGACCTGCTCTACAACGGCATCGCGCCGTACACGAACCGCACCAGCCTGGCGACCGGCGTGCAGGGCGACGGAAGCTGGAAGGTCGCGAGCGACCATACGCTGCGCGGCGGCTTCCTGGTCCAGCGCGAGCGCGTCACCGGCCTGACCAACGCCAATACGCTGCCGCTGGTCGCCGATCCGGACAATCCCGGCGGCGATCCCATTCCCTCCGACCAGCCGGTGGGTTTCACCGAGGGATCAGACCTCGTCGGCTGGACCTATAGCGTCTATCTGCAGGACGCCTGGAAGGTGATCCCGACGGTCACGGTCAACTTCGGTGCCCGCTTCGATGCTGTCAACGGCGCCACCCAGGAGAGCCAGCTCAGCCCGCGTATCAACGTCGTCTGGGAGCCCGACCCGCGCGCTACCCTACGCGCGGGCTACGCACGCTACTTCACGCCGCCGCCGCTCGCCCAGGTGAACGCCAACGCACTCGCCGTGCGCGCCGGCACGACGGCGCAGACCGAAGTCATGCAGAACAGTCCAGTGAAGGCCGAGCGCGCCGACTATTTCGACGTCGGCCTCACCGTGAAGCCGGTCGACGGCCTGACCCTGGGGTTCGCCGGCTACTACAAGTTCGCCCAGAACCTGCTCGACGAGGGCCAGTTCGGCGCGCCGATCTCGCTCACGTCGTTCAACTACGCCAATGCCCAGGTGAAGGGCTTCGAACTGTTCGCCAGCTACGACGAGGGACCGTGGTCGGTGTTCGGCAACCTCGCCTGGTCGCGCACCTCGGCCAACAGCATCAACTCCGCACAGTTCAACTTCTCGCCGGGCGAACTCACCTACATCGCCAACAACACGATCTTCACCGACCACGACCAGGGCTGGACCGGCTCGGCCGGCGCCGCCTACGTGTTCAATCAGGGCAGCGACTGGGCAACCCGGCTGTCGGCCGACATGCTGTTCGGCAGCGGCCTGCGCACATCAGTCGTGACGCCCAACGACACCTCCCTGCCCAACTACGCCACCCTCAACCTGTCGCTCATCCAGAAAATACCGGTCAGCATCAGCAAGGGCACGCAGGTCCGCTTCGACGTGCTGAACGCGACCGACGGCTCCTACCAGCTGCGCACCGGCGAGGGTGTCGGCGTCGGCGCCCCGCAGTACGGAATGCGGCGGACCTTCCTGGTGACGCTGATGCAAAAATTCTGACGCCGATCCGACATGATTAGGGAGTGGCGGACGTGATAGACCTTCCGCCATGCCCAACCAGACAATACCAAGCACAACACCCCGCGTCGTGCCGCTCCAGGGCGGCTCCAATTTCCGCGACCTCGGCGGCTATCGCACCGCCGACGGCCGCGCCGTGCGCTCCGGCGCGGTCTTCCGCTCCGCCCATCTCGGCAACCTGACGGACGACGACCGCGCCGCCCTCGGCCGGCTGGGCGTCCGCACCATCGTCGACCTCCGCGGCGTCAACGAGGCGGCCGAGACGCCTCATGCCATCGACGGCGTCGCCTGCCGCGTCGTCGGCGCCCACATCGAACCCGGAGTCGGCGAGAAAATCCGGGGCGCCGTCGCCGACGGCAGCGCCACGCCCTTCGTCATGATGGGGTTCCTGACCGACCACTACCGCGACTATCCACGTCGCTGCGCGCCGGGTTTCCGGACGCTGTTCACGACGCTTGCCGACGGCACGCACCGGCCGCTGGTGTTCCACTGCACCGCCGGCAAGGACCGCACCGGCTTCGCCTCGGCGCTGCTGCTCACGCTGCTGGGCGTGCCGTGGGACGCCGTGATGGAGGACTATCTCCGCACCAACGAACTGTGGACCGGCCACATCGGCCGCTACCCCGAACTCGACATCGACACCCGCGCCGCCATCGTCGAAGCCCGCGCGCCCTATCTCGAAGCGGCTTTCGAGGTGGTGCGGGCCGATTTCGGCGGACCTGAGCAGTTCGCCGAACGCGCGCTCGGCCTCGACGCCACGGCACGCGAGCGCATCCGCGCCGATTTGCTGGAAGGGTAGCTTCCGCGCTACGCCTGACGACATGGCCGAACTGCGTTACGACACTCCCGAGCCCTTCAAGGTCGATATTCCCGAGCGGGCGCTGATCGATCTCGACGAGCGCCTGCGCCGCTGGCGGCCGGCGCCGGCCATCGCCGACAACGGCAGCTGGGCTTCCGGCACCGACCCTGATTTCCTGGCCGAACTGGTTGCGTACTGGCGGCACGGCTACGACTGGCAGCGCTGCCAGGAGGCGATCAACCGCTGGCCCAACTACCTGGTCGACATCGGCCCACAGCGGCTCCACTTCATCCGCGAGCCTGGCACCGAGGTCGAGGAGGCGCCGCGGCCGCTGCCCCTGGTGCTCACGCATGGCTGGCCGGGTTCGATCGTGGAATTCCTGCACATCATCGATACCCTGGCCCATCCCGAAAACCATGGCGGCGACCCGCTCGACGCCTTCGACGTGATCGCGCCGTCGCTGCCGGGCTACGGCTTCTCCGCGCCGCCGGTCCGTGCCGACGGCACGATGGGTCCGATCGGACCCCGCGCCATCGCCGGCCTGTGGCACAAGCTCGTCCACGACAAGCTCAACTACCGCCGGCCCTTCGGCGCCCAGGGCGGCGACTGGGGCGCCATCGTTTCCTCGTGGCTCGCCTTCGACCATCCATTAAAGGAGGAGAAGGACGACTGGCGCTCGGGCGCGCTCGGCCTGCACCTCAACATGATCGGCCTCAGGCCCGGCATCGACCTCAAGACGACTAGGTTCAGTGCCGACGAACAGACCTGGCTCGCCCGCGTCCAGGCCGAGCGCGACGAGAAGACGGCCTATCAGCGCATCCAGGCGACGCGACCGCAGACGCTGGGCGTCGCGCTCAGCGATTCACCGGTCGGGTTGGCGGCGTGGATCGTCGAGAAGTTCCAGGGCTGGAGCGACTGCGGCGGCGATCCGCACAACCGCTTCTCGATGGACCTGCTGCTGGACAACATCATGGTCTACTGGCTGACCGGCACCGCCGGCACCGCGACCTGGCTTTATCGCGGCGTCACCGAGCAGACGCCGCGCGGCCTGCCCGACGGCCAGCGCGTCGAAACGCCGACCGGCTTTGCCGCCTTCCCCGCCGATCTCGCACCGCCGCCGCCCCGGGAATGGATCGAGCGCGCCTACAATTTGCGGCGCCACACGATCATGCCCAAGGGCGGCCACTTCGCCGCTCTCGAGGAACCCGAACTCCTGGTCGAGGACATCCGCGCCTTCTTCCGTCCGCTGCGCTACGGCGCGGCGAACGATTAGGCACCAGACTCAGGCAAATGTCGCCGTCGCCTGCGCCGCGATGGTGCCCTGGGGCGTTACCGTCCAGAGCTCCGCGCCTTTTCCGTCGGCGGTCGGCCGGCCGACCGCGCCGAACGGCGCGGTGTCGAATAGCGGCGCGCGGGCACGGATGGCGAAGGTCTTGATCTCCCGTCCTGGCTGCGAATCGCGCAGCAGGTCGAGCAGGCATTGCTGGGCGAAGGGGCCGTGCACCACCAGCCCGGGGTAGCCCTCGGACTCGATGCAGTAGGTGCGGTCGTAGTGGATACGGTGCGGGTTGAAGGTGAGCGCCGAATAGCGGAACAGCATCACCGGATCGGCCTTTATGCTGCGCCGCCACGGCAGGTCGGTCGGCGCGGCGTCGCGCACGGGAACGCCGCTCTTTTCGCCGGGCTTCACTTCTTCGCGAAACACGGTGCTGGCCACTTCCACGACCGCGAGCCCGCGCGGGGTAAAAATGCGGCGCGTCTGGCTGGTGACGATCAGCGTGCCGGTGCCGCCGCCGCGAAGCTGGATGTCGGAGAACTCGGTCTCGCGGCGGAGCTTGTCGCCGACCCGGATATCGCCCTCGAAGGTGAAGGTGGAGCCGGCATACATGCGGCGCGGCAACGGCATCGGTGGCAGCACGCCGCCCTCGACAGGCAGGCCGTCCTCGCCCAGCGATTTCCGCCGTGCGTAGGAATGCAGGTAGCAGAGATGCCAGCCCGGCGCGATCGGCTCACCCGGTCCGGGCACCTTCTCGTCACGGTCGAAGGTGGCGATCATGCCCTTGAGCGGCGCTTCGGTGACGGTGTCCTCGTCCTCGATCTTGCGGCCGAGCAGCTTCTTCAGCGGTTCGATGTCGATGGTCATGGCTCTTCCTCCCGGCCTTTGCCCAAGGTACCCGCTTCGTCGACGCGATTCGCGTCCCACACCTCAATGAAATCCCGTTTCTGCCGCAGGTCGAAAGCGCCAACGCCACGGCTGGCAGTGGGTGGCGCCTTGCAGCCGGATTGAAGCCATGGCACTTCAGGCGCGGATCGCACCACGAGAGGCGCAGGCTTCCATGGACTACGCAATTGTTCTGATCAGTGTCTTCGCGATTTTCATCCCGGCGCTCATTCTGCCGGGGCCGGATTTCGTGGCCGTCGTCCGGTCAGCCATGACCTACGGCACGCGCGCCGGCCTGCTGACGACGCTCGGCGTATCGCTGGGGCTTTGCCTCTATGCGACGCTCAGCCTGGTCGGCCTGTCGGCAATCCTGGTGAAATACCAATGGCTGACCTGGGCCGTGCGCATCCTGGGCGGATCGTATCTCATCTATTTGGGCATCAAGCTTCTGCGGACGAAGCCGCGGCAGATCGAACTCGATCAGGCGGGACAGCCTTCGAGAAATCGCGCGGTCCTGTTCGGCTTTTTCGTGACCCTCACCAATCCGAAGGCGATCGTTCTTTTCGCCAGCGTGTTCGCCACCGCCGTCACCGCCTCCACGCCTACCTGGCTGATGGGCCTGATGATCGGCCTTGTGACCACGTCGTCCCTGGTCTGGTATTCGTGCGTGAGCGTCTTCATGTCGTCCGCCCCGGTGATGCGTCGCTTTCAGAGGGCGAGGCACTGGATCGAGAGAGCGGCCGGCGTCTGCTTCATCGGGCTGGGCGGCAAGGTGCTGACCGACGCCGGGAATCCGATCTCGCCCTAACCGCTTCCGACGCCGCCACGCTCGCGCGAGGTCATTCGGCGGCGACGGCCATCCCCATCTGCTCGCAGGTCGGCGCCACGTCGGAGACCGTGGCGCGGCGCATGTCGCGGGCGTAGCGCTGATCGTCGAAATCCATGCCGCGATGCATGGTGCAGCGATCGTCCCAGATTACCAGGTCGTTCACCCGCCAGCGGTGGCTATGGACGAACTGGCGCTGGGTGGCGTGCGCGGTCAGCTCCTCGACGAGCTTGTTCGCTTCGTCGTCGGCCATGCCGCGGATCGCGCCGATGTGACTCGCAATGTAAAGGCTGAGGCGGCCGGAATCCGGCAGCCGCCGCACCAGCACCTGCGGCACCGGCTTAAAAGCCTCGCGCTCGCCTGCGTCGAAATCGGCAAAGCCCAGCTTGGCGCGCGAGTGCATGATCGAATGCTCGGCCACCAGCCCGGCGATCCGGCGCTTGGTCGCCTCGGGCAGCGCATCGTAGGCCGCGCGCATGTCGGCGAATTCGGTCTGGCCGCCGATCGGCGGGATCGACCGCGCATGCAGCATCGAGCAGTAGGCCGGCAGGCGCTTGAACGACGAGTCGGTGTGCCACAGCCGGTTGCCGAGATTGTACAGACGCTGGCGGTCGCTGGTGTCGAGGATGCGATTCTCGGCGTCGAGGTTGCCGACATCGGCCATGTTCTCATGCAGGCGGAGCTTGTGGCCCTGACGCGCCTTGAACACGGTGGTCTCGAGTGGCCCGAAATGGCGCGCGAAGTCGAGCTGGCTGTCGTCGTCGAAATGCTGGTCGGGAAAAACCAGCACCGCATGCCTGGTGAAGGCGGCACGAATCGCCGCGAGGTCGGCGGGGTCGAGCGGCCGGGCGAGGTCTACGTCGCCCACTTCCGCGACGAATTCCGGCGTGACCGAATGGACGGTGACGGACATCGGCTTCTCCCGATTCTGTATGACGAGGCAATTGGACCACCGAACCGGCGGGGCTGCAATTGCGTTTGCTGCAATGCCCGGCGCGATTTTCAGGATGCGGTTGATTGCTCGATTGGCCGCATGACTTTGACCTCCATCAAGGATCGCCATCAAATCACCGCGCAAGACTACCCCCTGCCCTGGGGGCGCGCCATCGGGCGGTGAATTCGGCTATAGTGAGCACATGATCGAGAAACAGGAAGTCCAGGAGATCTTTCCGACGCCGCTGTGGGTCGTGGACCTCAAACCGGTCCCGGCGGCAGCCCTCAACATCCAGCTGAAGGCCGAGATCGAGCGCCTGATTGCGCCGCGTCCCGTCATTCCCGCCGGCGCAAACTGGCAGACACCACAGGATCTCCATACCAGGCCGGCCTTCGCCGAGTTCGTGAAGCTGGTCGAGATGGCGGCGCGCGGCGTCACCCGCTTCCTGCAGGTCGACCAATATCCGATGTCGATCACGGGCTGCTGGGCGAACATAAATCCTCCGGGCGCCTACCACCCCATGCACCATCACCCCAACAATTACCTGAGCGGCGTCTACTACGTCGCGATCCCGTCGCCGGGCTCTCAGATCATCTTCCAGGATCCGCGCGGCCAGGCGTCGATGATCATGCCCAAGCCGCGGCAGTACACGCGGCTCACCGCCAACGCCGCCAACGCCCAGAGCAAGGAAGGCCGGCTCGTGATCTTCCCGGCCTGGCTGAAGCACACCGTACCGGCCAATGACGGCCAGAGCGAACGCATCAGCATCTCGTTCAACCTGATGTTCAAGAATTTCAGCGAAACGATGGCGGCGCCGATCTGGGACGCGACCGCCGGAAAGGACAAGGGCTGAGACATGCTGCAGGACCGCTATGGCAATGACCTGAGCACGAGCTCAGCCGCCGCGCGCGACGCCTACATGGCCGGCGTCGAGAGCCTGATGGCGGCCACGCCCGGGATGGACACGGCCTTCGAGGCGGCGGTGACGGCCGATGACGGTTTCGCTCTCGGCCATATCTCGCTGGCCCGCGCAAAACAGCTTCTGGGACGCGGCCACGAAGCGAAGGCGCCGCTGGCGCGCGCACGCGAACTGGCGGCCGGCGCGACGCTGCGCGAGCAAAGCCAGATCGCCATATTCGACAAGATCCTGAGCGGCCAGGGTGCGGCGGCGCTGGAGGCGATCCACGAGCACCTGAAGAGCTGGCCGCGCGACGCCATGGCGCTGGCGCCGGCGACCAGCGTGTTCGGCCTGATCGGTTTCTCGGGCAAGGTCGGCCGCGAGGTCGACCAGCTCGCGATCCTGGCGCCGCTCGAGAAGTACTACGGCGACGACTGGTGGTATCGCACCCAGCTCGCCTTCGCGCAGATCGAGCTGCAAATGTTCGACGAGGGTCTGCGCAACATCGAGATCGCCCTCGCCGGCTTCCCGCGCAGCGCCCATGCGGCACACATCCGTACCCACCTGTTCTACGAGCTTGGCGAGCGCGAGGCGGGACTGGCCTATCTGACGGACTGGATGAAGGATTATTCGCGCGAGGGCCTTCTGCATTGCCACATCAGCTGGCATGTCGCTTTGTGGTCGATGGAGACCGGACGGCACGAGCAGGCCTGGCGCGTCTACGACGAGGCGCTCCGTCCCGGTGGCGCCTGGGGACCGCAGATCAACGTGTTGACCGATTGCGCCGCCTTCCTCGCCCGCGCCGAGATGGCGGGCGAACCGCGTCAACCGGAGCGGTGGCGGGAACTCAGCGACTACGCCACCAAGTGGTTCCCGCGGACCGGCCTCGGCTTCGTCGACATGCACACGGCGCTGGCCTACGCGATGGCGGGCGACGGCGACACGCTGGCCAAGTTCGTCGACAGCCCGCGCGGCGCCACGGCCGACCTGGTGGCGCCGATGGGCCAGGGCTTCGATGCCTACGCGCGCGGGGACTGGGCCCGCGCCGCACAGGAGATCGAGCCCCTGCTCGCCACCCACGAACGCCTGGGCGGCAGCCGCGCGCAGCGCGACCTGCTCGAATACCTGGCGACGTCGGCGCTGGTGCGCGCCGGGCGCACTGAGGCGGCGCGCACCCTCATCTCAACGCGCCGGCCACAGAACGGCAAGGGCGACGGCTTTCCGCTCGCCGGTCTCTAGGCATGCCCAACAAGCGAAGTTTCGGTAGGGTAAAAGCATGAAGGTGAAGCAGGAAGTTCAGGAACTTTTCCCCACGCCGCTCTGGGTCGTCGACCTGCCGCCGGTGGACGCCGTGGCCTTCAACGCCAAGCTCAAGGCCGAGATCGAAAAGATCATTTCGCCGCGGCCCAAGGTGCCGAGCGGCAGCAACTGGCAGACGCCGCAGGACCTGCACACGCGCCCGGCCTTCGCCGACTTCGCCAAGCTGGTCGAGCAGGTCGCCGCAAGCGTCGCGCAGCACCTGCAGGTCGAGAACTTCCCGATGATGATCACCGGCTGCTGGGCCAACATCAATCCGCCCGGCAGCTATCACCCGACCCATAATCATCCGAACAATTATCTCAGCGGCGTCTACTACGTGGCCGTTCCCCCGACCGGTACGCATCTGCTTTTCCAGGACCCGCGGCCGGTGATGATCATGCCGCGGACCAAGCTCGGCCGCATCACCGCCAACGCCGCCGTCGCCGAAGTCAGGCCGGGCCGCATGGTGTTTTTCCCGTCCTGGCTCCGGCACCACGTTCCCTCCAACGAAGGTCCGACCGAGCGCATCAGCATCGCCTTCAATCTCATGTTCACGAATTTCGCCGAGACGATTGCCCCACCGATGTGGAAGCCGACCGCCGGCAACAGCTAGGCGGCCGTTAGTCCAAACGCCTCGGCCAGCAGTTCGTAGGAGCGCTTCCGCTTCTCGAAGTCGAAGCAGATCGTCACCACCATGATCTCGTCGACCTGATAGTCGGTGGCGAGCCGTTCGAGCGCGGCGCGAACGGTCTTGGGCGACCCGACGACGCCGCGGCGGCGCATGCTGGCGAGCCAGCTCTGGGTGCGCGGGTCCTTGGCGACCTCCAACGATTCCTCGACCGACGGCACCGGCCCGGGATTGCCGGTGGTGCGCAGTCGCATCGCCCAGACATCGCGGCTCTTGGCCAGGAGGTCGGCCTCTTCATCGGTCTCCGCGCACATGACGCCCAAGGCGACCAGCGGCAGGGGCACGGCATGCAGCGCCGAGGGCCGGAAATGCGCGCGGTAGGCGCGTGTGATGCCATCGCCGCCGTCGGGATTGATGAAATGGGCGAAGCAGAACGGCAGACCGAAGTGGGCGGCCAGCGCCGCGCTGTCGTCGCTCGAGCCCAGCAGCCAGACATCCGGGGCGCTCGCGCCCACCGGCTGGGCGACCACGCCGTGCCCGGCATGGTCGTCGGGCACGGCATCGTGCAGCCACGCCGTGAGGTCGCGCACCTGGATCGGATAGTTGTCGGCGCTGCTCCAGTTGGGCTTGCCGTCGGCCAGGATGCGCATGGTGCGCTGGTCGCTGCCCGGCGCGCGGCCGACGCCGAGGTCGATGCGGCCGGGAAACAGCGTCTCCAGCATGCGGAAATTTTCCGCCACCTTGTAGGCGCTGTAGTGCGGCAGCATTACGCCGCCCGAGCCTATCCGCATGTGCCGGGTGAGGCCGGCCACGCGCGCGATCAGCACCTCCGGCGCCGAGCCCGCCAGCGCCTCGCTGCTGTGGTGTTCGGCCAGCCAATAGCGCGTGTAGCCGAGCCGGTCGCAGAGCTGTGCCAGTTCGAGCGTCTCGCCCACGGCGTCGGCGGCCGTCCGGCCCTTGGCGATCGGCGATTGGTCGAGAACGCTGAGACGCAGGGGCAACGGTATCAGAGGCCCTTCTTGCCCATCGCCAGGAACTTGTCCTGGCGGCGCTGGCGAAGCGTGTCGGCGTCGAGCTTCGTGAGTTCGGTCAGCGCTTCGCCGACGACCTTGCCCACCAGGTCGATGGTCTCGTCGGCGCCGCGATGGGCGCCGCCCATCGGCTCGGGGATGACCTCGTCGATCACCTCGAGCTTCTTGAGGTCGCCCGCCGTCACCTTCATGGCCTCGGCCGCGTCCTGGGCATTGGCGTTGTCGCGCCACAGGATCGAGGCGCAGCCCTCGGGCGTGATCACCGAGTAGATGGAATTCTCCAGCATGTAGACGCGGTCGGACGAGGCGATGGCGAGCGCGCCGCCCGACCCGCCCTCGCCGATGATCACGCTGACCAGCGGCACGCCGAGCGAGAGACAGGTGTCGATGGTGCTGGCCACGGCCTCGGCCACGCCGCGGGCCTCCGATTCGATGCCGGGGAAAGCGCCGGGCGTGTCGACCAGGGTCACCACCGGCAGGCCGAAGCGGTCGGCAAGCTTCATCAGGCGCTGCGCCTTGCGGTAGCCCTCGGGCTTCGCCATGCCGAAATTGTGCTTGATGCGGCCTTCGGTATCTTCGCCCTTCTCCTGGCCGAGGACGACGATGCTGCGGCCATCCAGCCGGCCGATGCCGCCCACGATGGCGGCGTCTTCGCCGAAGACGCGGTCGCCCGCCAGGGGCATGTAGCTGGTGATCAGCCGGTCGATGTAGCGCTGGGTGTGCGGCCGTTCGGCATGGCGTGCCACCTGCACCCGCTGCCACGGCGTCAGCTTGGCGTAGGTCGCGCGCAGGAGCTTGTCGACTTTGGACTGCAGGCGCATGACTTCCTCGGCGATATCGACGTCGCCGCTGTTGGGAAGATGCCTGAGTTCGGAGATCTTGCTTTCGAGCTCCGCGATCGGCTTCTCGAATTCGAGATAAGTGGTCATTGAAATTCAGGTGTCGCCCGGCATCCGAATCCTGTCAACCGGCCTGCTTCAGCCACCAAACTCAGCGGGGCGGCCTGCGCTTCCGGCGCGCCAGGGGATGGTGATCCTCCACAAGCGCCCGCACTTTCTCCGGTATGACATGCGTATAGATCTGGGTCGTCGCAATGTCGGCATGACCCAGCATGAGCTGGACGCTGCGCAGGTCAGCACCTGCTTCCAGCAAATGGCTGGCAAAGGCATGGCGCAACACATGCGGCGAGACGTGCGCCGGGTCGACGCCGGCCGCTAGTGCTGCCTCCTTCAGGAGCTGGGCGAAACGCTGACGTGTCAGATGCCCCGTCCGTCCGCGCGACGGAAAGAGATAGCGCGAGGTCTCGCCCTCGGCGAGCGTGCCGGCGCGTATATGCAGCCACTTCGCGATGGCGACGCGGGCCGGATCGGACAGCGGCACCTGCCGATCCTTGTCGCCCTTGCCGCGGACGATCAGCATTGTGGGATCGCGCTCCGCCGCGGCGAGCGGCAGCGACACCAGTTCCGAGACGCGCAAGCCCGAGCCGTAGAGAATCTCGAGCAAGGTTTCCATGCGACCGCCATCCAGGGCGCCCTTGGCCTGCGCCGCCGCGATCAGGCTGTCGACCTGGACACGCGAAAGGACCTTGGGCAGCGGCCGACCGAGCTTGGGCGAATCGAGCGTGCTCGCCGGATCGTCCTCGCGCAGACGTTCGGCCAGCAGGAACCTGAAGAACTGGCGGATCACCGACAATCGGCGTGCCACCGTGCGCGGCGTCATACCGAGATAGTCGAGCGCCTTCAGATAGGCGCGCAGCGCCTCGGCGTCGGCGTTCGCCGGTCCCTGCTTGCGGCGTGCGAGAAAGGTCAGCAGATCCTGCAGATCGCTGCGATAGGCGGTCTCGGTATTCTTCGACGCCCCACGCTCCGCCGTCAGCATTTCGATGAATGCCTCGGCCTCGCGGGCCAGCGGCGGGACGGGCTTGCGCTTCATGGTCCGGGGTTCACTGGCCGTGATTCACAGGCCGTAGGCGATCGCCGTCTCGACCGCGAACAGCCGGCCGGCGTGGTCCTCGCCGACCTGGCGCAGCGCCTGGACGATGGCACCGACCGCGGCGGGATTGAGGTCGACCAGCGGCGTTTCGCCGATCGCGATCGACGCCAGCAAAGCCGTCTCGGCGCGTCGCCGGCCCGCGGCGGCGGCCTGCAGCGCCTGCATCGTGGCGGCGGGCGGCGAGACCAGCCGGACGCCGGGCGGCGGCGTTTCGGGCAGATTGGTCGAACCGCGTGGCATATCGATGCCGGCGGCGCGGAACAGCTCGAGCAGGAGGTAGCCGCGCAGCGGCGCGCGCGCCGCATCGTCCTGGCGCATCACGTCGTACCAGCGGTTGACCTCTTCGGGCGGCAGCCGCTTGGGATCGTCGACGCCCGCAATGGCGACCAGCGGCAGCAGCCGGTCGAGCGCAGCCATGGCGCGGGGGTCGTTGAGGGCAGCCGTGAGCGCGAGCTTCGTCCACGCCTTGGTCTGCTGCTTGTCACCCAGCAGCAGGAACCCGCGCATTGCCTCCTGGGCGATGTTGGCGAACTGCGGCTGCGCCGGAATATTGAGCAGACCGGCGGCGCTGGCCCGCGCGATGGTGGGAAACAGCGCACCGCCCCGCGCCTCGCCATAGACGGCGATGATCGAATTCACCACCTCCTGCGCATTCGAGGCGCGGCGTGCTGCCTCGACGAGCTTCGCCCGGCGCGCCATCGCCGGCGGCATCACGACGCCGTCGCGCAGGGCCTCGATATAGAGGTCGCCCAGTTTCGATGCCTCGATGATGGCCAGCGCCTCGCCGCGCTCGGCAATGTCGAGACGCGTCGGCATCGGCAGGGTGCGATGGGCGACCAACGAGCGCATCAGCGGCGGCTGCGTCGTCCTGAGTGCCGACGCCGATGGCTGCACATAGGCGAGATCGAGCATGACCATCGCCGGACCGTCGAGCTGTGTCGGCGGTGTAACCGAAGGCGACAAGCCTTCGGCTGCGACCTCGACCAGCTTGGCGAACGCCGGATCGTTTCCGCGCAAGAGCGCGGCCGCGGCCATCGCGCCGGCGTTGTCGCCGGCCAACAGCTTGCAGACGACGTCGGCGCGGCGCTTGAACGGCTCGACCAGTGGATGGCTGCCCACGATGCTGCAGGCGGCGTCCTTTTCCCCCGCCATCATCAGGGAATCGGCCACGGTCACGGCGATCGCCGGATCGGCATAGCCGCCGGCCGACCGCACCATCTCGTTCAGGCTCTCGGCCTCGCCCATTGCCGCCAGACGATCGACCTTGCGGGCGAACAGGCCGGGCGGCGGACTGCCGTCGGCCGCCGGCGGGTTGAGTTCGCTGACCAGGACCTTGAACTGCAGATCGCGCAGCGCGCGGCTGCGTGGTGCTGCCTGCAGCGCCGAGACCAACCGCTTGGCCGTACCGAGCGAGGTGCCGACCCAGGCATCGGGCGGCATGCCGCCCTGGCGGACCGAGAGAAAGCCCGTCGGGCGATCGTCGAAATTGGCGGTCTGCGCCCCGGCTGCCAGCGCGACCGAGGCCAAGCCGAGGGTCACGACGGACAGGAAACTAACGCGCAAAGCGTTCATTGGGCACGGGAACCTCGAAATGGCGCATTGGCGGTCGGGGCTCGATGACTGCGAGCGCCACCAGGCCGGCGATCAGGACGCCGACGATTATGACCGCCACCGTCGGACCAAGCCTCAGGGTGGGGACGCGGAAATGATTTCGAGAGCGGAACAGGGGCACGGCGCGGGCAAACTACCCGGCTGCCGCCTGAGCGGCAATTGCCTGAAGGCAATTGCCCGGGAGCGGCAATCGCCACGCCTGCCCCATCGTGCCCGGATTGTGCCCGGTCGCTTGAAACCACGGGCGGAATGGGCGACATGCATGTTTGCAGTTCGTCATGGACGCCTTTCCCCCCTTTTCCGTGCCGCGCACCGTCACCCTCGTAGGGCTGATGGGTGCGGGCAAGAGCGCGATCGGCAAGCGGCTGGCCGCGCGCCTCGGCTTGCCGTTCGTCGATGCCGACGACGAGATCGAGCATGCGGCCGGCTGCACGATCGGCGAGTTCTTCGAGAAATACGGCGAGGCCGAGTTCCGCGCCGGCGAGCGCCGCGTCATCGCCCGCCTGCTCGACGAACCGCCGCATGTGCTGTCGACCGGCGGCGGCGCCTATATGGACCCCGAGACGCGGGCGCTGATGCGTGCCAAGGCATTGACCGTGTGGCTGCGCGCCGATCTCGATGTCCTGTTCGACCGCGTCCGGCGGCGAACTCACCGGCCGCTCTTGCGTCAGGGCGACCCCAGGGAGATTCTCGGCAATCTGATGACACAGCGTTACCCTATCTATGCCGAAGCCGACATCGTCGTCGATTCGACCGCCCAACCTGCCGACCGCACGACTGAGCAGACGATCGAGGCGTTGCGTGACTATCTGCAGGCTCATCCGACCGGGGCCCGCCCATGACCGCCGTACGCACCGTCCATGTCGACCTCGCCGGCCGCAGCTACGATATTGCCATCGGCCCCGGGCTGATCGACCGCGCCGGCGAACTGTCGCGTCCGCTGCTGGCGGCCCCTCGCGTCACCATCGTGAGCGACGAGACCGTGGCGCCGCTCTACAGCGCGCGCCTGGCAGCGTCCTTCGAGACGGCCGGCATCAAGACGGCTTCCGTGACCGTTCCCGCCGGCGAGAGCAGCAAGGAGTTCGCGAGCTTCGGCCGGCTGATGAATGCGTTGCTCGACCAGCGCCCCGACCGCAAGACCACGCTGGTGGCGCTGGGCGGAGGCGTCGTCGGCGACCTCACCGGCTTTGCCGCATCCGTGCTGCTGCGCGGCGTCGACTTCATCCAAGTGCCGACAACGCTGCTCGCCCAGGTCGATTCCTCGGTCGGCGGCAAGACCGGCATCAACACGCGCCACGGCAAGAACCTCGTGGGCACTTTCTATCAGCCGCGGCTGGTGCTGGCGGATACCGCCGTGCTCGACACCCTGCCCCGTCGCGAGCTGCTCGCGGGCTACGCCGAGGTGGCGAAATACGGGCTGATCGACGATCCAGCCTTCTTTGCCTGGTGCGAAAAGAACGGCGCCGCCGTCCTGTCCGGCGACGCCGCTGCCCGCACCTACGCGATCGAGCAGAGCTGCCTCTCCAAGGCACGCATCGTCGCCGCCGACGAACGCGAGACCACTGATCTGCGCGCGCTCCTCAATCTCGGCCACACCTTCGGCCATGCGCTGGAGGCCGAGACCGGCTTCGGCTCCGACCTGCTGCATGGCGAGGCGGTAGGCGCCGGCATGGCCATGGCGTTCGACCTGTCGGCCCGGCTCGGGCTCTGCCCGGCCGCCGACGCCCAGCGCGTGCGGGCCCATCTGGGGGCAGTCGGGCTGCCGATTCGCCTGCGGTCGATTGGCGGCGACAACAGGCGGATCTGGGACGCCGGCCACCTGATCGGACATATGCGCGGCGACAAGAAGGCGGAGGGCGGCAAGCTCGCGTTCGTCCTGGCGCGCGGCATCGGGGGGGCCTTCGTGAGCCGCGAGGTCGACGAGACCGTGCTGCACGGCCTGCTTGCCGACGCCATCGCGGCCTAATCTATGGAAGCCGAACTCCACTTCGAACTGGCCTGGCAGATCGCGGCCCCCCTGGTGGCAGTGTGCCTGCTGGCCGCGAGCTATCTGTCCGCGGCCGAGACGGCGATCACCGGCGTGTCGCGACCGCGCATGCATCGGCTGGCACAGCAGGGCAGCCGGCGCGCGGCGCTGGTCAACGGCCTGCTCGACCGCAAGGATGCCGTCGTCAGCGCGACGCTGATCGGCAACAGCGTGCTCAATATCTTCTCCGCCTCGCTCAGCACGGCGGTCCTCACCGACCTGTTCGGCACCGCCGGCGTCTTCTATGCCACCCTCGCCATCACCGTACTGGTGGTGCTGTTCGTCGAGGTCCTGCCCAAGACCTGGGCGCTCCTGCAGGCCGACCGTATGGCACTCGGCCTCGCGCCATCGCTCAACGTCGTGCTGATGATCCTGGGGCCGATCTCTTCGGCCGCGGCGCGGGCGGCGCGCGTCTTCCTTGGCCTGTTCGGCGTGCATGGCCACGGCCACGGCGACGCGCAGGCGCAGGACGACATGCTGCGCGGCGCCATCGAACTCCACGGCGAAGGCCAAATCGGTGAAGCCGCACCAGCCGAAAAGGCGATGTTGCGCTCGGTGCTCGACCTCGGCGACCAGACGGTCGGCGACGTGATGACCCACCGCGGCAACGTGGCACTGATCGATGCCGACCAGCCGACCGATGTCATCGTCACCCAGGTGCTGGCCGCGCCCTACACCCGCATCCCGCTCTACCGCGGCCAGCCCGACAACATAGTGGGCGTGGTGCACGCCAAGGACCTGTTCCGCGCCGTCAAGGCGGCCGGCGGGCCCGAGGGGGTCAAGATCGACGATGTGCTGACGCCGCCCTGGTTCATCCCCGAAGCGACCGCCCTGTTCGATCAGCTCGAGGCGTTCCGCGCCCGCCACGAGCACTTCGCCATCGTCGTCGACGAGTACGGCGCGCTCCGCGGAATCGTCACGCTCGAGGACATCATCGAGGAGATCGTGGGCGACATCGAAGACGAACACGACGCCATCAAGCGCGGCGTCGTCCGTCGTGAGGACGGCAGCATGATCTGCCAGGGCGATGTGCCGATCCGCGACCTCAACCGCGAGTTCGGCTGGAACCTGCCCCAGGACGTGGCCATCACCATCGCCGGGCTGGTCCTGCACGAAGCCCGCCGCATCCCCGAAGTGGGCCAAATCTATGCATTTTACGGGTTTCGCTTCGAAATTCTGAAGCGCGAGGGCACGCGCATCGCCGAGTTGCGCATCCTTCCGCCCACGGCCATACAAGCCGGGTAAACATCCCCCTTCCTTTCTGCGAGAGGTTCAATCATGCCGCTTTCGCCACCGATCGGGCGACAGCACCTGCATACGCGCCGCGTCGTCTGTCAGGGCTTCTTCCGCGACGACGGACTGTGGGACATCGAGGGTCGCATCACCGACGAGAAGACCTACGAACACGCCAACGAATGGCGCGGCGCGCTCAAGTCCGGCGATTTCGTGCACGACATGTCGATCCGCCTCACGGTCGACCACAGGTTCACGATCGTCGATGTCGAGGCGGTAACGGACAAGTCGCCATACCGGATGTGCGGCGACATCGCGCCCGACTTCAGGAAGCTGATCGGCCTCAGGATCGGCGGCGGCTTCCATCGCGCTGTCCGCGAGCGGCTGGGTGGCGTGCACGGCTGCACGCACATCGTCGAGCTGCTGGGACCGGTCGCCACCACGGCGTTCCAGACCATATCTTCGGGCAAGGCGCGTGAACTCGAACGTGCCCATCGCGCGAAGAAGGGCGATGCCAAACCTCGTGAGCCCGAGATAGCAGGCAAGCCCCGCCGCAAGCCCTATGTCATCGACACCTGCCACGCCTGGGCTGCCGACGGCGCCGTGGTGAAGCGCTGGGCGCCGGACTTCTACACCGGCCCCGAAGCCGAGGCGGTGCGCGCCGCCGCGGCCGGCAAGGAAATGGAGCTGGACGGCTAGCGAGCGCCGCGCGCGGCGTCTTCGGCCGGCGTCAGCGTGACGAGCGCCAGCGCATGCAGGCCGGCGTCGAGTTCATCTTTCAGAGCCGCATAGACCAGCCGCTGACGCGCCACGCGGCCCTGGCCTTCGAACGCGGCCGACACGATCTCGACGTTGAAGTGGGTCTCGCCGCCCTCGCGGTAGCCCGCATGGCCGAGATGGCGCTGGGAGTCGTCCTCCACGGCCAGGCGCAACGGCGCGAACCGCTGCCGGAGCTTGCTGTCAATCGCCATCGCCACCTTGCCCATCGATCGCCTCACTTGCCCGGCAAAACCACAGAACACATATTAGACGAATGTCGCGACGGCGAGCCAAACCCTTGATGGAGACCAACGGCGCTCAGCCGCATCAGCGCGTCTGCGAGGCGGCTGGCTGCAAGCTGCAGGGCGAATACCGCGCGCCGTGGGCACGGGACCGGCTGAACGACTATCGCTGGTTCTGTCTCGAGCATGTCCGCGAATACAACAAGAAATGGGACTATTTCGCCGGCCTCGGCGCCGATCAGATAGAGGCCCATATCCGGGCCGATACGACCTGGCGCCGTCCGGTCTGGCCGCTCGGCGCGCGGCGCAGCGGCAATGGCCATCCCTATATCAATGACCCGTTTGGCCTGGCCGACGACGCCGGACTGGGCGAAAAGCCGCCGCCCATAAACGACGGCCTCGAACAACTCACCCCGGCCGAGCGCAGCGCGCTCGGAGTCCTTGAACTTTCATGGCCGTTGACCCAGGCGGAACTGAAATCTCGTTACAAGGAACTGGTCAAAATACATCATCCGGACGCAAATGGCGGGGCTCGCGACGCTGAGGAAAGGCTGAAGGAAATCAACGCCGCCTATTCCACTCTGCGAGCTTCGGAAAACCTTCCCCTGGCGTGATCGCTGCTTCTGTTGGCTGCCCTGCCAATTGGCCGCTTGCGGTGCACAAAATGGCCTGCGAGACTGAGTTTGCCCGCACTTTGGCGGGTTTTGTTTTGTAGGAACTCGTGTGATGGCTTCTACGACGACCGCGGCCCAGCAGAATGTGTCGGGCGTGCCGGATATCAAGGTTTCCGCCCGCCAGCTCTTTGGCATCGACACCGACATGGAAGTGCCGGCGTTCAGCGTCCAGACCGAACACGTTCCCCAGGTCGACGACTCCTACCTGTTCGATCATGACACGACGATGGCGATCCTCGCCGGATTCGCCCACAACCGGCGCGTCATGGTCCAGGGCTATCACGGCACGGGCAAGTCGACCCACATCGAGCAGGTCGCGGCGCGCCTCAACTGGCCCTGCATCCGCGTCAACCTCGACAGCCACATTTCCCGTATCGACCTGATCGGCAAGGACGCCATCGTGTTGCGCGACGGCAAGCAGATCACCGAATTCCGCGAAGGCATCCTGCCGTGGGCGCTGCAGAACCCGACGGCGCTGGTGTTCGACGAATACGACGCCGGCCGCGCCGACGTGATGTTCGTGATCCAGCGCGTGCTCGAGGTCGAGGGCAAGCTCACCCTGCTCGACCAGAACAAGGTCATCCGGCCGCATCCGTCGTTCCGCCTGTTCTCGACCGCCAACACAGTCGGCCTCGGCGACACGACCGGCCTCTATCACGGCACGCAGCAGATCAACCAGGGCCAGATGGACCGCTGGTCGATCGTGACGACGCTCAACTACCTGGCGCACGACCAGGAAGTGAACATCGTCATCGCCAAGACGCCGATGTACAACAACGACGAGGGCCGCAAGATCGTCTCCGCCATGGTGGCGCTGGCCGATCTCACCCGCGCGGGCTTCATCGCCGGCGATATCTCGACCGTGATGTCACCCCGTACGGTGATCACCTGGGCCGAGAACGCGCGCATCTTCGGCGGCGACATCGGCTTTGCCTTCCGTCTCACCTTCCTCAACAAGTGCGACGAAGTCGAGCGCACCACCTTGGCCGAGTACTACCAGCGCTGCTTCGGCAAGGAATTGCCGGCAAGCAGCGGCAAGGGCGGCAAGCTGCACTAGGACCAGGAAGACCGGGAAGAGGGCCGAATGGCCAAGGATTCGACGCCACTCGAGGAATTCCGGCGCGTCACCGCCACTACCATGCGGGCGGTGTCACGCAAGGAAGTGAATGTCTCGTTCGTGCCCGACGGCGGCTCGTTGCTGGGCAGCGAGGCGCGCATCACCGTGCCGGCCCGCGACCTGCCGGTCGAGGATGTAAGCCGCGTCCGCGGTGAAGCTGATTCCATGGCGTTGAAGCTGCGCCATCACGACCGCAAGACGCATCTGCGCCGCGTGCCCCGCGGCGAGACCGCCCGCTCGATCTTCGAGGCGGTCGAGCAGGTCCGTGTCGAGGCCCTGGGCGCGCGCCGCATGGCCGGCGTCGCCGACAACCTCTCGGCGCTGTGGCGCCAGCGCTCCGACCAGCGCGGCCATGCCCGCGTCAAGTCCAAGGAAGACGCCCCCATCGCCGACGTGATCAGCCTGATCGCGCGCGAGCAGCTGCTCGGCACACCGCCGCCTGAATCGGCCAAGGCGATGGTCGATCTGTGGCGGGCCGATGTCGAATCCGCCGCCGGCCGCGACTTCCAGAAGCTGAAGGAATCGCTCGGCAACCAGGAGGCCTTCGCCAAGGCCGCACGCCAGCTCATCCGCGACCTCAAGCTCGGCGACGAATCGGCCGACCTGCAGGACGACGACAACGAGGACGCGCAGGACCAGGAGAACGCCGACGGCCAGTCGAACGAGACCGGCGACGACAACAGCGATTCGAGCGAGACCCAGGGCTACGGCGCCCAGGGCGAGGAGACCGAGGACGCCTCCGAACAGGAAGACGCTTCCGAGACGGCGGCCGACCAGGCCCAGACCGAGATGCAGATGGGCTCGGGCGACGAGGAGGAGCCGGGCCGCGCCGAGCGCCCGTGGCTGCCCCCGGGCGCCCTCTCCAACGAGCCGCTGGGCCAGCAATATCACGCCTATTCGACCAGGTTCGACGAGATCGTCGATGCCGATCAGCTGTGCGACGCCGAGGAATTGGGCCGCCTGCGCAACCACCTCGACCAGCAGCTCGCCCATTTGCAGGGCGTGATCGGCAAGCTCGCCAACCGCCTGCAGCGCCGCCTGATGGCGCAGCAGAACCGGTCGTGGGAGTTCGACCTCGACGAGGGCACGCTCGATGCGGCGCGGCTGGCGCGTATCGTCGCCAACCCGATGCACTCGCTGTCCTTCAAGATGGAGAAGGACACCAATTTCCGCGACACCGTGGTGTCGCTGCTGATCGACAATTCAGGTTCGATGCGCGGCCGGCCGATCACGGTCGCCGCCATGAGCGCCGACATCCTCGCCCGCACGCTCGAGCGCTGCGGTGTGAAGGTCGAGATCCTGGGCTTCACCACGCGCGCCTGGAAGGGCGGCCAGAGCCGCGAGCAGTGGCTCGCTGCCGGCAAGCCCGCCAATCCGGGCCGCCTCAACGACCTGCGCCACATCGTCTACAAGCCGGCCGACGCGCCGTGGCGGCGGGCGCGCAAGAATCTCGGCCTGATGCTGCGCGAGGGCATCCTCAAGGAGAACATCGACGGCGAGGCGCTGTTGTGGGCACACAACCGCCTGCTGCCGCGGCCCGAAGAGCGCAAGATCATGATGGTGATCTCCGACGGCGCTCCGGTCGACGATTCGACGCTGTCGGTCAACCCCGGCAACTATCTCGAGCGCCATCTGCGCGACGTCATCGACTGGATCGAGACGCGCTCGCCGGTCGAGCTGGTCGCGATCGGTATCGGCCACGACGTCACGCGCTACTACCGCAAGGCCGTCACCATCGTCGACGCCGACCAGCTGGGCGGCACGATGATGGAGCAGCTCGCCTCGCTGTTCGACGAGGACGACAAGAAGGATGCCAGGGGCGGCCGTGACCGCGGACGCGGTGCCCAGTCTTCCGGTGGCAAGGCTTCCGGCGGCTAGGCCGGTGGTGGCAAAGCCGGCGGTGGCAAGACGGGCCGGCGCGCCGCCTGATCCCGGTGCCCATCCGGCTTCTTCTCTTCATCTCCTGCCTGCTCGTTGCATCCTGCGGCGGTGGTTCGCCGCCGCCAGCCGGCGCGCAGGAACTGCCCGTCGATATCAAGAGTTCGTCGCAGCCGTTCAAGATCGACGAGCCTGCGGCAGCACAGATCGGCCGCCTGATCTGGCGCGGCGGCATCGCCATGACCGCCAACTCAGCCCACTTCGGCGGCTGGTCGGACCTCCATGTATCGGCCGACGGCCGCAGCCTGACGTCGATCTCCGACGAGGGCGCCTGGCTCACGGCCGTGATCGACTACGATTCCAAGGGCAATCTGGCGGGGCTGAGCGGTGGCCGGATCGGCCAGTTGCGCGGCCTCGACGGCAAGCCGATCGCGACCAAGGCGGAAGCCGACGCCGAAGGCATGGCGCGCCTGCCCGACGGGTCATGGCTGGTGTCCTTCGAGCGTCGCCATCGGCTATGGCGTTACGAGACCTTGACCGGCCCCCCGGCGCCAGTCGAAGGGCCGGCCGAGATCGGGCGGCAGCCCGCCAACGGCGGCATCGAGGCTCTGACCGCTCTCCCCGATGGCCGCGTCATCGCCATCAGCGAGGAATATGGCGAGCGGCCCGGCACCGCTATGGGCTGGATCGGCGAGCCGGCGGCAGGCGGCGGCTATCGCTGGCGTTCGTTCGACTACGCCACGATCCCCGACTTCCGGCCGACCGCGATTGCCCAACTGCCGGACGGCTCCTTCGCCACGCTCGAGCGGGCCTTCGACATGGTGCGCGGCGTGCGCTGCCGCGTCATGCGGTTCGACGCCGGCCAGCTCATGCCGGGCGCCACCGTGCGGCCCGAGGAACTGGCCCGGCTCGCCTCGCCTTATGCGGTCGACAATCTCGAGGGAATAGCCGCGACCACGGGCGCGCGCGGCGAGACGCTGCTGTGGCTGATCTCGGACGACAACTTCAATCCGCTTCAGCGCAACATTCTGCTGCTGTTCGAGCTGGCAAAGTAAAAGGCCGCTTACGCGGCCTTTTTGGCGTCCTTCTTGGCCTTGGCCAAAACCACCCGGCGCTTCAGCACCGTCATCTCCGGGCTGAGCTTGCTGGTGTTGGTGCCCAGCAGATAGGCATCGATGCCGCCATTGTGCTCGATGGTCTTGACGCCGCGCGGCGTCAGCCGCAGCCGCACGGTGTGGCCGAGGACATCGGACAGGACCGAGGCAACCTGCAGATTGGACATGAACCGGCGCCGGGACTTGTTGTTGGCGTGGCTCACATTGTTGCCGTACTGCACGGACTTGCCCGAGAGGGCGCAACGACGGGGCATGGCGACTTCCGCTAAAAAACGATCCCGCCGAGGGGCGGGAAGGCGGGCTTTTTACGGGCCGGAGGGACCCCCGTCAAGCAAACCAGTCGACCACCCGGTCGCTGATATCCTCAACCAAATCCTCGGAAATCACCCGTCCCCGGGCCGAAATCCCGGCCTGATGCACGGTTTCGGGATCACCCGAGATCAGCGGATGCCACCAGTAGAGCTCCTGGCCGAGGTGGACCAGCCGGTAGCCGCAGGTCTTGGGCAGCCAATCCATCTTGGCCACAACCTTTGGGGTGAGCTGGATGCAGTCCGGCACGATCTTCTTGCGGTTCTTGTAGTCCTTGCAGCGCGCCGTTTTGGGATCGAGCAGCTTGCAACAGGTGTCGGTCTGGGCGAGTTCGCCGGTGCCCTCGTACTCGAGCTTGTTGACGCAGCACATGCCGCAGCCGTCGCAGAGGGATTCCCATTCCTGCTGAGACATCTGGGCCAGCGTCTTGCGCTTCCAGAACGGCAGTTCGCTGGCGGCGGCTGCCCGCCGGGCCTGCCTGAGGAACGATTTAGCGACCATGGAAGGCTTCTAGCATCCGCCGGGCGGCAACGGCAGGGGTTGCCCGGCCGGCCTCGACCTCGCGCTCCAGGCCGCCCACCAGGCGCTTGACCTCGGGGTGCCGGCGCAACTCGGCGAGCAGGGTCTCGCCCACTTCGCTCCACATCCAGGCGCGCGCCTGTTCGGCGCGGCGGCGGGCAGTGCCCTTGGCGCCGACCGCCGCCACGAAACGCTCGACGGTCTGCCAGATCTCGATCACGCCCTCGCCGGTCTGCGCCGAGCAGGTCTGGACCTCGGGTGTCCAGCCGACGGTCGGCGACCGCAACATGCGCAATGCGTGCTGATAGTCGCCGGCCGCGCGCCTGGCCGTGGGCAGGAGATCGCCGTCGGCCTTGTTGACCACGATCAGGTCCGCGAGCTCGATGACGCCGCGCTTGATGCCCTGCAGATCATCGCCCCCGCCGGGCAGCAGCAGCACAATGAACATGTCGACCATGTCGGCGACCGCCGTTTCGGACTGCCCGACGCCCACCGTCTCGACGATCACGGTGTCGAAGCCCGCCGCTTCCACCAGCAGCATCGCCTCGCGCGTGCGCCGCGCGACGCCGCCCAGGGTGGCGCCGGCCGGCGACGGCCGGATGAAGGCAGCGGGTCGGCGTGACAGCTCTTCCATGCGCGTCTTGTCGCCCAGGATCGAGCCGCCGCCGCGCTTCGACGACGGATCGATCGCCAGCACCGCGAGCGAGCGGCCGCGCTCCAGCAGCGCGAGGCCGAACCGCTCGATCAGGGTCGACTTGCCCACACCCGGAACCCCGGTGATACCGAGCCGTACCGACTTGCCGGTATGTGGCAGGAGCGCCGCCAGCAGGGCATCGGCCCGCTCGCGATGGTCGCTGCGCGTGGATTCGACGAGGGTGATGGCCTGCGCGAGCGCCCGGCGGTCGCCGGCCAGCAGCGGCGCGAATAGCGGATCGACGGACATTTCGGTCCTGGCAGCCGTGGCGCTCATCTCTTTCAGAATTATCAGCCGCGGCGGCGGAGCGCCAGCAAGGCGGCGAGCGTCGCGGCGGCATAGAAGACGGCGAGCGTCCAGCCGAGGCCGGGATCGCCGATTGCATCCATCGCCGCCCCGGTCAGCGGCCGGCCGATCAGCCCGCCCAGAACATAAAGCATGCTGAAGGCGGTATTGGCGCGGGCGATGTCGCCACCCCCGAAGTGCTGCCCGAGCAGTGCCAGCCCCACCGGGTAGATCGCGAAGGAAACGCCGCCCCACAGCAGCACGACGCCGATCACGGCCGGCGACTGCGCCGGTACCATCGGCAGCAAGCCCACGAGAACGGCGCTGGCGAGCGTGCAGCCGGCCAGCACGGCGCGGCGATCGTAGTGGTCGGCCATCCAGCCGATCGGCCATTGCAGGATCACGTTGCCGAGTACGAAGGCCGACAGCCACAGCGCGCCGGTCTCGGCCGCAACGCCGGCACCGACCGCGTAGACCGGGAGGAAACTGAAGGCGACCTGTTCGCCCAACCCACAGACGAAGCCGGCGAACATCGCGAGCGGTACCGCGATCACGACGATGGCGAAGCCGCTGTCCGCCGTATGCTCGATCGCCGGCGCGGTTTTCCAGTAGGGCAGCAGCGGCACCGCTACCAGCAGCGCCAGCGCCGCACAGGTCAGGAACGGAGCCGGTCCGTAGACACCCGTCACCTGCAGCACGAGCGGACCCAGCGCCAGGCCGACCGCCACCAGCATCGCGTAAAGGCCCATGACACGGCCGCGGCGTTTCTCCTCGACGACCACGTTCATCCAGATCTCGCTCACCACCCACGGTATGCCGCCGGCGAGGCCGTGCAGCAGGCTCAGCACGAACCACGCCACGGGGCTGGTGGTGAAGGTGTAGGCCACCGTGACGGCCGAGCCCACCACGACCGAGACGACAATGAGCGGCACGGCGCCGAACCGTGCCGCCATCTGCGGAATGCGCGTCCCGAAGGCCAGCATGCCGATCGCCCAGGCGGCGCCGACGACGCCGATGGTGAAATTGTCGGACCCTTGCCGCTCCAGTGCCAGCGGCACCAGCGGCAGGGCCACGCCCGCCTGCAGGCCGATGGCGGCACAGGCGAGGAAGACGGGGACCAGTGACTGCCGCGACGCTTCCGCCGTCATCGCGCCCGCGTCATCGCCAGCACGGCTCCCTGCCCCTCGGAAATGCGCTCCAGACAACGCTCGACAGCATCGCGCAGCATCCTGTTGGACAGATACTCCTCGAGCGCCAGGCCGTCCGTCCAGCCACGAATACGCTCGATGTTCTCGAGCATCTGCGCCAAGTGAAGTTGAGAATCGGTGCCGGCCATCGGAGTCAAAATATCTTGATGGCTTCCATCATCATGCGGGCGCGCACCAACGAATTGAGCGTATCGCGACGGCTCACGTCGACCGGCAGTCCCAACCTGTCACCGAGCAGATGCATGACGCCGATACGATCCATCAACGAAAAGTGTGACGCGTCTTCGACATCGATCAACACGTCGACGTCACTGTCCTGGCGGCGGCTTTCCCGCGCGGACGATCCCACCAAAGCAAGCGACTTCACGCCAGCCCGCTTGAGCGCGGCTTCCTCCGATCGAATGGTGGCAACAATGGCTTCGCGGTTCATGCAGAAAATATTAGCACATTTGCACGCCGCCCGCCCCCGTGGCGCTATTCGGCGACACGCAGGTGGCCTTCGACGCGGAAGGACGGCGGTTCCTCGACCTGGTGCTCGGCCTCGGCGGCGGCTTCCTGCTGGCGGCTCCACATGTCGGCATAGAGGCCGCCCCGCGCCAGCAGCTCGCCGTGGCGGCCGCGCTCGACGATCCGGCCGCGCTCGAGGACGACGATCTCGTCGGCATTGATGACGGTCGACAGCCGATGCGCGATCACCACCGTCGTGCGACCACGGCTCACTTCCTCCAGCGAGCGCTGGATCTCCTGTTCGGTGCGCGTGTCGAGAGCGCTGGTCGCCTCGTCGAACAGCAGGATCCGCGGGTTCTTGAGGATCGTGCGGGCGATCGCCACGCGCTGCTTCTCGCCACCCGAAAGCTTGAGGCCGCGCTCGCCGACGGTCGCTTCGTAGCCCAGCGGCAGCGCCATGATGAAATCGTGGATCCGCGCCATGCGGGCGGCCTGCTCGACTTCCTCGCGGCTGGCCTCGGGCCGGCCGTAGGCGATGTTGTAGTAGATCGTGTCGTTGAACAGCACGGTGTCCTGCGGCACCACGCCGATCGCCGTCCGCAGGCTCGTCTGCTGGACCTCGCGGATATCCTGGCCGTCGATCTTCACGCTGCCGGACGCCACGTCGTAGAAGCGGAACAGGATGCGCGAGACGGTCGACTTGCCGGCACCACTCGATCCGACGATCGCCACGGTGTTGCCGGCCGGCACGCGGAAGCTTATGTCATGCAGGATCGGCCGGGCGGCCTCGTAGTGGAAATCGACATGGTCGAACACGATCTCGCCGCCCGTCACGACCAGTGGCGGCGCGCCGGGTCGGTCGGCGATTTCGGTCGTGACATCGAGCAGGCCGAACATCTTCTCCATGTTCACCAGCGCGTTCCGGATCTCACGGTAGGCAAAGCCCAGCATGTTGAGCGGCACGTAGAGTTGGATCAGGAAGGCATTCACCGCAACGAAGTCGCCCAGCGTCATCGTGCCCGTGATCACTCCTTGGCCAGCCATCGACATGACGGCAACCAGGCCGACGGCGATGATGGCGCCCTGGCCGATGTTGAGCACCGACAGGGTCCGGCTGGAACGGATGGCCGCCGTCTCGTAGCGCCGGCGCCCGACGTCGAACCGCCGCCCCTCGTGGGCCTCGTTGCCGAAGTACTTCACGGTCTCGTAATTCAGCAGGCTGTCGATCGCCTTGGCGTTGGCGTCGGTATCGGCATCGTTCATGCGGCGCACGAACTTGATGCGCCATTCCGACAGCACGACGGAAAACACGATATAGGCCGTGACCGCACCCAGCGTGACGGCGGTGAAGCGCCAGTCGTAGAGGCTCCACAGGATGCCGCCGACCAGGACGATCTCGAACAGGGTGGGCAGGATATTGAAAGTCGTGAAGCGGATCAGGAATTCCATGCCCTGGGTGCCGCGCTCGATGACCCGGCTGAGCCCGCCGGTCTGGCGTTCGAGATGGTATCGCAGAGACAGTGCATGAAGGTGCCGGAACACCTCCAGGGCGAGATTGCGAATCGCTCGCTGCGACACCGGCGCGAAAATGGCGTCGCGCACCTCGCCAAAAGCCTGCGCGAGCACGCGCGCGGCGCCATAGGCCACGATCAGGGCGATCGGCACGGCGACGGCCTGTGCTGCAGGTTCGCCCAGCGCATCCACGGCGTGCTTGTAGAGGATCGGGACGTAGACGTTGACGACCTTGGCCAGGACCAACAGGACCATCGCCACGACGACACGGCTGCGCAGCCCGGTTTCACCAATTGGCCACAAATGTCGGGCCATGATGCCGACGACCGCCCAGGTGCGCGAGGCGCTCAGTTTGGGAACACGGTCGTTGCCGGGAGGCGACATGGACGAAAAGTGCCTTTTCTGGTGTGCAACTTGTGTGGCAGAGGGGGCGTGGGCCTTCTATCGTGCCGGTGCCTCTGAAGTAAGCCCTTTGTAGAGAGGGATTTCATGAGTTTTCATAGGGCCTTGATCGCGTTTGCCTTGAGCGTGGGTGTCCCTGTGGCGGCCCTCGGACAGGACGCACGCCAGGTCGACATCGGCTACGAGATCACTTTCGCCGGATTTGCCGGCTTCCGCATCGACGTCACCGCGCGCTTCGACGGTGCGAGCTACGATGTCGAAAGCCGGACCTTCAAGGAAGGAATGTTGAAGGCCGTCACCATGCACTACGATGGGCGCAACAGGGCGTGGGGCGGGTTCTCCCCCCAAGGCGCGCAACCGACGGCCGGCTCGCTGTCGATCATCGTCGGCGACAAGCCCCGCACCTGGATCGCGCAATACGGCCCCGGCGGCTCGATGAGCGAGACGCACAATCCGGCGTGGAAGCCACCACCGCAGCATGTGATCCCCGACGATCAACGCATCGGTTCGCTCGATCCACTGTCGGCGGCGCTCACGGTGGGCCTCGCCGGCGACGCCGCCTGCGATCGCACCGTGCAGACCAACGACGGCAAGCGACGGATCGACATCATGATCCACAAGATCGGCACGGAGTCTGCCGCCGCAGCGGGCGTGCCCACCGCGAAGGGCGACCTGCTGGTGTGCCAGCTCTACACCAAGCGCATCTCCGGCGAATTCGACGAGGCACCGAAAGAGGCCGAGATGGAACGCGAGAGGCCTTTGAAGATATGGCTCGCCCGCCTCGACAATTCGCAGGTGCGTTTTCCTGTCAAACTGGAGGCCCAGACCGGCTTCGGCACGATCCGCGGCAAGCTCCTGTTTTTCCGCGAGCGTCCGCTGACGCCGCAGGAAAGCCAGGCGATGCGACGCTAGATCGGGGCGGCGCTAGTTCAGGCCGCCCGCTTCTGGCTGCGCTGGCGGAGGATGCCCAGGATCTCGGCGGCGGCGGCGGGGATGTTGGTGCCAGGTCCGTAGATCGCGGCCACGCCGGCCTTCTTCAGGAAGTCGTAGTCCTGGGCCGGGATGACACCGCCCACGATCACCATCACTTCCTCGCCGCCCTGCTTGGCCAATTCCTCGATGAGCTGCGGCACCAGGGTCTTGTGGCCCGCGGCCTGGCTCGACACGCCGATCGCGTGCACGTCGTTCTCGATCGCCGCCCGCGCCGCTTCCTGCGGCGTCTGGAACAGGGGACCGATGTCGACGTCGAAGCCCAGATCGGCGAATGCCGTGGCGATCACCTTGGCGCCGCGGTCGTGGCCGTCCTGGCCCATCTTCACGACCATCAGACGCGGCCGGCGGCCTTCTTCCTCGGCGAATGCCGCGATGTCGGTGCGGATGCGATCGAGACCCTGGTCGCCCTCCCATTCGCCGGCATAGACTCCGGAGATCGAGCGCACCGTGGCCTGGTAGCGGCCGTAGACGCCTTCGAGCGCGGATGAGATCTCGCCCACCGTGGCGCGCGCACGCGTGGCGTCGATTGCCAGGCCCAGCAGGTTGCCGGTGCCGTTGCGCGCCGCATCGCCCAGCGCCTTGAGCGCCGCCACGCACTTGGCCTCGTCGCGACTCTTGCGGATATTGTCCAGACGGGTGACCTGCGATTCACGGACCATGTCGTTGTCGATGTCGAGCACCTCGACCGTGGTGGCATCCTTGGGCTGGAACTTGTTCACGCCCACGATCACTTCCTCGCCGCGATCGACGCGGGCCTGACGGCGGGCCGAGGCCTCCTCGATCCGCATCTTTGGCATGCCGGCCTCGACCGCTTTGGTCATGCCGCCCAACGCCTCGACTTCGGCGATCAGCTTGCGTGCCTCGGCGATCAGACTGGCGGTCAGCGACTCGACGTAATAGCTGCCGGCCAGCGGATCGACGACCTTGGTAACGCCGGTCTCGTGCTGGAGGATGAGCTGGGTGTTGCGCGCGATGCGCGACGACGTCGGTGTCGGCAGCGCGATCGCCTCGTCGAAGGAATTGGTGTGCAGCGACTGCGTGCCGCCCAGCACTGCCGCCATCGCCTCATAGGCGGTGCGGATCACGTTGTTGTAGGGGTCCTGCTCGGTGAGCGACACGCCCGAGGTCTGGCAGTGGGTGCGCAGCGACAGCGAATCGGCCTTCTTGGGCTCGAACGGCTTGACCAGTTCGGCCCACAGGAAGCGCGCGGCGCGGAGCTTGGCCACTTCCATGAAGAAATTCATGCCGATGCAGAAGAAGAACGACAGCCTGGGCGCGAAGGCGTCGATGTCGAGGCCCTTCGCCTTGGCGGCACGGACGTACTCGAGACCGTCGGCGAGCGTGAACGCCAGCTCCTGGACCAGCGTCGAGCCCGCTTCCTGCATGTGATAGCCGGAGATCGAGATCGAGTTGAACTTCGGCATGAACTTGGCCGTGTGCTCGATGATGTCGGCCACGATCCGCATCGAAGGTCCGGGCGGATAGATATAGGTGTTCCGGACCATGAACTCCTTGAGGATGTCGTTCTGGATCGTACCCGCGAGCTTCTCCTGCGGCACGCCCTGCTCCTCGGCGGCCACGATGTAGCCTGCCAGCACCGGCAGAACGGCGCCGTTCATGGTCATCGACACGCTCATCTTGTCGAGCGGGATGCCGTCGAACAGGATCTTCATGTCCTCGACGGAATCGATCGCCACGCCCGCCTTGCCGACGTCGCCCACCACGCGCGGATGGTCCGAGTCATAGCCGCGGTGGGTGGCGAGATCGAACGCCACCGAGAGGCCCATCTGGCCCGCCGCGAGATTGGCACGATAGAACTTGTTGCTTTCCTCGGCGGTCGAGAAGCCGGCGTACTGGCGGACCGTCCACGGCCGGCCGGCGTACATCGTGGCCTTCGGTCCGCGGGTGAAGGGCGGGAAACCCGGCAGCGAGCCCAAGGTCTCGAGCTGTTCCAGGTCGGCCGCCGTGTAAAGAGGCTTCACCGCGATGCCTTCGGGCGTCATCCAGGTAAGGTCGTCGAGGGGCCGCTCGCGCAACTCCTTGGCGGCGAGCTTTTCCCAGTCGGCGAGGGTCTTCTTCGGAAAATCGGCCATGATGTCGATTATCTAACGCAAATGGCGGCTTTTGCCCATCCCGGCCCCTTCCGTGGGCCGGAAACCAGCTATTCGTTGGCCAGGATCGTGTTCCGAACCAAGGGGTAGATCTGGCTGGCCCAGCGGCGCCCGCTAAACACGCCGTAGTGGCCCACGCCAGCCTGCATATAGTGCTTCTTGCGATAGGGCCGCAGGCTGGAACAGAGGTCGTGGGCCGCCACGGTCTGGCCGATGGCGCAGATGTCGTCGCGCTCGCCCTCGATCGTGAACAGCGCCGTACGCCGGATCGCCCTAGGATTGACCCGCCGGCCCTTCCAGTCAAGTTCGCCCTTGGCCAGCCGGTGCTCCTGGAACACCCACTGCACGGTCTCAAGGTAGAACTCCGACGCCATGTCGAGCACGGCGAAATATTCGTCATAGAAGGCTTTTATGGTGGC
>CANJHI010000053.1 GCA_947474005.1 Alphaproteobacteria bacterium
CGATCGCCGCGGCTGGCGGCCGCGCCAAGGCCGTGCGCGCCGACCTGTCGTCGGCCCGCCAGGCCGAGGCACTGGTGGGAAAGTGCCGCGCGCGCGGGGTGCGTCTCACCTGCCTGGTGAACAACGCCTCGCTGTTCAAGCTCGATCGTGCGCCCGTGGCCAAGGCGGCCGATTTCGACCTGCACATGGCGATCAACCTCCGTGCGCCGCTGCTGCTGTCGCAGGCCCTGGCGCGCCAGCTCCCGGCCGGGGAGACCGGCGTGATCGTGAACGTGCTCGACCAGAAGCTGGTCAACCTCAATCCGGACTTCCTGAGCTACACGCTGTCGAAGGTTGGCCTGGGCGGCCTGACGACGCTGCTCGCCCAGTCGTTCGCGCCGCGCCTCAGGGTCGCCGGCATCGCGCCCGGCCTCACTTTGCGCAGCGGCAGCCAGACCGACGCGCGCTTCGCCGAGCAGCACGCCGCCAATCCGCTCGGCGTCGGCGTCATGACCGACGACCTCGTGCGCGCGCTCCGTTTCATCCTGGCGACGCCCAGCTACACCGGCGACATTATCGTCGTCGACGGTGGCGAGCACCTGACGGGCCGGCCGCGCGACATCGCCTTCGACCGTAAGAAGAAGTGACATGGCCCCCGACCTCAATCGCCACATCTTCATCCGCGACTTCCGCCTTCAAGTCTCGATCGGCATCCATGATTTCGAGAAGGACGGGCCGCAGACGGTCGTGGTCAACATCGATCTCCTGCTGGGGCCGACCGCAGCGGCGCACGGCGATCGGATCGCCAACGTGCTGAACTACGACGTCGTGCACGACGGCATCGTGGCATTGGCGAAAAGCCGCCACTTCAATCTGCAGGAGACGCTGGTCGAGGCGATCCTCGATCTTTGCCTCACGCAACCCGGCGTGATCGAGGCGCGCGTTTCGACCGAGAAACCCGACGTCTACAAGGATTGCCGCGTCGGCTACGAAGCGGTGCGCCGCCGCACCGCCGGCTGAACCGGCGACGCCCGTGGCCGATCCGTCGACCGCTGCGCTCAGACGCGCGACCATCGTCCTGCTTCTGGCCGCGCTGATCTGGGGCTCGATGATCCCCATCCTCGCGGCCTTGGCGGAGCATTACGACAAGTGGCTGCTGTCGTGGTTGCGCTACGTGCTGGGCCTGCCGGTTCTCTGGCTTGCGGTTCTGTGCAGCGTGCCGCCGGTTGCCGCGCCGCGCCCCTTGCAAGCCGGGCGGCTGTTCCGCCTGGGCGCCGCGATGACGGCCTTCTCGGTGCTCTACACTTTCGGCGTGGCCACCGCCCATCCCGCCACGGCAGCCATCGTCCTGATGTGCGGGCCGATCTGGGCCACCATCCTGTCGCGCGTTCTGCTGCGGGCGCCGCCGCCGCCGGGCTTCTACGTCACCCTCGTGCTGGTGGTCTGCGGCGGCATCCTCGTCGTGCTCGGCACGCCCGGGCGGACCGCGGGGGGCCTGGGCGTCGAGGGCGGTGAAGTCCTGCTGGTGATCGCCCAGCTTTGCTGGAGCTGGTATTCGATCCGGGCCCAGCAATGGCTGGCCGATCGCGGCCAGATGGCGCTGTCAGCGCTGTCCTCGAGCGTGGCCAGCGTGCTGCTGGGAGGGGTCTGCCTCGTCGTCTGGATGACGCTGGGACTGGACCTGCCGACGCGCGCGCCGACGCTGGTCGAAGGCGGCATGATCGTCTGGATCGGCGTGCTCGGGGTCGCCGTCGCGGTGCTGCTGTGGAACACCGGCGTGTCGCTGGTCGGCGTGCCGGTGGCCTCGCTGTTTTCCAATTCAGCGCCGGTATTCGCCATCGGGCTTGGCGCGCTGATGGGTTTCACGCCGAGCTGGCTCCAACTCGCGGGCGGCGCGGTCGTGTTGGCCGGCATCGCGCAATTGCAGATCCGCCAGACGTGGATGGCCCGGGCCGCGCGGAGGGCCGGATGATCGCCCGCGAACATCGTCACCTTCTGGGTGCTTTCGCCGCCATGATATTCGTGGGCGCAAGCTGGGGCGCCAATGTGCCGGTGTCGAAGGTGATGCTGGGATATTTCGATCTGATCCCGATGTCGGCGATCCGGACGGCGTCGGGCGCCATCATCCTGGCGCTGCTGGTGGCCATGGTGGAAGGCGTGCGCGGCCTCAGGATCGACGTCGGCCTGCGCCGCTTCATCCTGCTCGGCCTGATGATGAGCGGCTTCTTCGTGTTCTATACGCTGGGCCTCCAGTTCAGCAATCCGATCTCGGCAGCGGCGGTGCAGGTCGCGGGCCCGCTGGTTGCCGCCGCCACGGTGCGCGTGGTGACCGGCGCCCGCTTCGATCCCGGCTTCGCCACGGCGCTGGGTCTGACCCTGCTGGGCGGCGCGATCCTGGTGGCGGGCAATCTCCTGGACAGCGGCTCCATCACCCTGGGCGGCGGCGAGTTCATCATACTGGCCTCCAATGCCCTATGGACGCTCTACAGCCTCAAGGCGCAGGCGTGGTTCGACCGGGCGAGCCAGCTCCACCGCACTTACGTCGCCTCGTTGTCGGCCATGGGCTGGACGGTGCTGCTCAGCCTCGTGCTGATCGGGCTGGGCTGGACGCGCTCGCCGCTTGCCGTGACCGACCCCTGGGTATGGACGCAGCTCCTGGCGGTGGCGGTGTTCGCGAGCGCGCTCGGCGGCTATTTCTGGAACGTCGGCGCCAGCCGGCTCGGCGTCGCCATCGCGTCGCTTTGGGTCAATCTCGTGCCGTTTTTCGCCGTATTGTGGTCAATGGCATATGGCTTTATGCCCAATGCCTATCAGATCCTGGGTGGCCTCGTGGCATTGAGCGGCGTGGTCTACATGCAATGGCGCAAGCTGCAGACGACACATCGCTGAGATAGGCTTTCCGACCGATGACCAATCCCACTCTCACCACGCGCGGCTGCCGCTGGATCTCGGTTCCGGGCGCCGCCGACGCGCGCGGCGAGGTCAATTTCCTGGCATTCGACGACAGGCTGGGCTTCGTGCCCAAGCGACTTTTCTGGCTGCATCACATCGCGCCCGGCCAATGGCGCGGTCGCCACGGTCACCGCGAGTCGCACCTGGTCACCTTGCTGCTGAACGGCTCCTGCAAGGTTCACCTCGACGACGGCAAGGTGAAGGAAACGGTCGTGCTCGACGATCCCTCGCAGGCTGTCCATATCGGTCCTCTCGTCTGGCACGAGCTCACGGATTTCACGCCTCAGGCGGTGATCCTGGTCATCGCCTCGACGCTTTACGACGAGACCGAGTATCTGCGCGACTACGAGACCTTCAAGCGCGAAGCCACGGGCAAGCGCGAAGCCGCGGGCAGGGCGACATGATTCCGTTTCTCGACATGAAGGCGGTCTATGCCGAGCTGAAGCCCGACCTCGACGCCGCCTATTTCAGGGTGATGGAATCCGGCTGGTTCGTGCTCGGCAAGGAAGTCGAGGCGTTCGAGGCCGAGTACGCGGCGTTCTGCGGCACCAGTCACTGCGTCGGGCTCGGCAATGGGCTGGAGGCGCTGGAGCTGGTGTTGCGCGCCTGGGATCTCGGCGCCGGCGACGAGGTCATCGTGCCGTCCAACACCTACGTCGCGACCTGGCTCGCGGTGACGGCGGTCGGTGCCAAGGTCGTGGCGGTCGAGCCGACGCCCGGCGGCCCCAACATCGATCCCGACCGGATTGCGGCGGCGATCACGCCGCGCACCCGGGCAATCATGCCGGTCCATCTCTACGGCGAGCCCGCCGACATGGAGGCCATCATGACTCTGGCCGGCCGGCATGGGCTCAAGGTGATCGAGGACGTGGCGCAGGCGCAGGGCGCCAGGGTGCGCGGCCGGCGTGCCGGCGCGCTGGGCGATGCCGGCGCCCACAGTTTCTTTCCCAGCAAGAACATCGGCGCGATCGGCGACGGCGGCGCGGTCACGACCGACGACGCCAAGCTCGCCGAACGGCTGCGCGTGCTGCGCAACTACGGCAGCCGCGTGAAGTACGTGAATATCGAGCGCGGCTACAATTCGCGGCTCGACGAGCTGCAGGCGGCTTTCCTGCGCGCCAAGCTGCCCCGGCTCGATGCCTGGAACGAGCGCCGCCGTGCCATCGCGGCGCGCTACACCGACAGGCTCGCGGGCATTCCCGGCCTCGGCCTGCCGCGGGCGCCGCAATGGGCCGAGCCGGTGTGGCATCTCTACGTCGTGCGCACCGGCAAGCGCGCCGAACTCGTCAAGGCACTCGACAAGGCAGGCATCGGCACGCTGATCCACTATCCGATCCCGCCGCACCTGCAACAGGCCTACGCCGACCTCGGCTGGCCGGCGGGCACGTTCCCGTTGGCCGAGACGCTGGCGGAGACGGTGCTCAGCCTGCCGATGGGACCGCACATGAAGCCGGAAGAGGTCGACGAGGTGGCGGCCGTCATACGGGCGACGCTGTCCTAGGGTTCGGATTCAATCAGCCTCCAACGGACAGCCTCCAACGGACGGTCCGGTCAGTCCCCCTTCTCAGGGATTGGCGTGCCGGGCGACGCTTCGACGCTCGCGATCCGATCGAGGTTTGCGATCAGGCGCGTCAGCAGGGCAACGAGCAACCTGGCTTCCTCGTCCGTGAAGTCGCGCAGTACCTCATGATTGCCCCGGAGCAAGGTAGCGACCGCGTCCGGCAGGCGCGCTTCTGCGGCCTTCGTCAGCGTGATGCGGCTGCTACGCCCATCGGCCGGGTCGGGCGCGCGCCGAATCAGCCCGTCCCGCTCCATGCGGGCGAGCATCTGTGCCATCGGCGGCTGCTCGATCTTGGCGAAGCGGGCGAGATCACGTTGCGTGCTTGCCCGGCCATCCTGAAGCGCGACAAGCACCGGCAGATGTCCAACGCCGAAGCCGAGCGGCTTGAGCCGTGCTTCGCTGAGGCGGGCGAACCCGCGCGCCGCGAGACTGATCAGGTGACCGGGCGTCGAGAGCACATCCAGATCCATCGCACCTCATCCCTTGCACCTGCTGAGGTTCATATATATACGTGCATATGTATTCCGGCGCAACACCCGCACTCTGCAAGGAGGGACCCGATGGACGATGACGTCAAAGTCCTCGAACGCATCTACGATCGCTTCAACGCGCGGGACATAGACGGCGTGCTGGCCGTACTCACCGATGATGTCGCCTGGGCCAACGGGATGGATGGTGGCTACGTCCATGGCCGCGAGGCCGTACGCGAGTACTGGACGCGCCAGTGGACCATGGTCAGCCCGCACGTCGAGCCTGTGGGCTTTCATCGAACTGCGGAGGGCGCGATCGTCGCAGAAGTCCGGCAGTCCGTCCGCGATCTCGAAGGCAAGTCGCTCCAGGGGCAGACGCACGGGCTTAAGGACAAGACCGTCGGACACGTTTTCCGTCTTCGGGAGGGCAAGGTGGCTCGCTTCGACATCCAGGATGCTGCCTAGGGCCCAGACTTGTTTGGAGCCAGAACGTCATAGCGGTGGCAAGGGTGACGCCTGAGAGGAAGTTGGCGGCGCTCCCGACACCGTCGCTGACCGGGAGTGCAGGCACTGACTGCATTCGCTCACGCGAATGTGATGCACAGGTTCAGCAGGAATATGCTATAAATTTCGATAGATTGGCGCTTGGACTGCGCCGGCCTTTTTCATTCCGGCACGACCTCCCGCGGCACGCCCGCGGGTCGCCTTTATGGCCTGGTGCAGCCGCCACGGGTCCTGACCCGCGGACAGTCCCAACAACAACCCCGTCTCAACCACACGCCGAATAACTCAGTGGGAACAGACACTTGACGACGCCTGGGAAACAGGCGCGCCGGGGTACGTGCAAAAGAAGAATCCGGGAGTCGTCCAAAAGCCGATGGAATCCGGCTTATCTCGGAATCCGGCCCAACTCCGAGCACAACATTTGGCCCATTCAGGTGGGCCCAGTGAGCGGGCGAAAAGCCCGCTGTTACTGGCTTTCCGGCGTGCGGAGAGCTGGAATCGCAGAGGTGGACTTGGAGGGGGACTTCGGCGAATTCTAGCCGGACAATCCCAGCCGCTCGCCACGGTAGGCGCCGCTCATCACCCGTTCCCACCAGGGGCGGTTGTCGAGGAACCAGCGCACCGTGGCGCGGAGGCCGCTGTCGAAACTGTGCCGCGGCCGCCAGCCGAGTTCCGTCTGGATCTTGGTGGCGTCGATCGCGTAGCGCGCGTCGTGGCCGGGACGGTCGGTGACGAATTGGATCAGCCTTTCGTGTGGCCGGTTCGGGCTTGCGGGCAGCATCTCGTCGAGCAGAGCGCAGATCGCGCGCACGACGTCGATGTTCTTGCGCTCGCTGTCGCCGCCGACGTTATAAGTCTCGCCCGGGCGGCCCTGGCGCAGCACCAAGGTGAGCGCTTCGGCATGGTCCTCGACGTGCAGCCAGTCGCGCACGTTCTCGCCCTTGCCGTAAACCGGCAGGTTCTCGCCGCCAAGCGCGCGCAGGATGACGAGCGGGATCAGCTTCTCGGGGAAATGATACGGCCCGTAGTTGTTCGAGCAGTTGGTGGCCAGCGTCGGCAGGCCGTAGGTGTGGTGCCAGGCCCGCACCAGATGATCCGACGCGGCCTTACTGGCAGAATAGGGCGAGTTGGGCGCGTAGGGCGTGGTCTCGGTGAACTTGCCGGTGGCGCCCAGTGACCCGAAGACCTCGTCGGTCGAGATGTGCTGGAAGCGGAACCGCGCCCGCGCCGCCTCGTCGAGGGTGCGCCAGTGGGCGAGCGTCGCCTCGAGCAGGGTGTAGGTGCCGGTGACATTGGTCTTGATGAAGGGGGCCGCGCCGTCGATCGAGCGATCGACATGGCTTTCGGCCGCGAGGTGCAGCACGGCATCGGGCCGCACTTCATGGAAGATCGCGTCGAGCGCGGCGCGGTCGCAGATATCGACTTTGAAGTGGCGGTGGCGGTTGCTGGTGCGCGCTTCGGCCAGCGATTCGAGATTGCCGGCATAGGTCAGGCTGTCGACATTCGCCACCGACCAGTCGGTGTCTCGGATGATGTGGCGGACGACCGCCGAGCCGATGAATCCCGCGCCGCCAGTGACGAGGATCTTCAATGGTGCAGGATCTGGCCGAGGAAGAGCTTGGTCCGCTCGTTCCGGGGGTGGGCGAAGAACTCCTCGGGCTCGTTCTGCTCGACGATTTCGCCGCGGTCCATGAAGATGACACGGTCGGCGACGGCGCGGGCGAAGCCCATCTCATGGGTGACGCAGATCATGGTCATGCCTTCGCCCGCCAACTCGACCATGACATCGAGCACCTCCTTGACCATTTCCGGATCGAGGGCCGAGGTCGGTTCGTCGAACAGCATGATCTTGGGGCGCATGCAGAGAGCGCGAGCGATCGCCACGCGCTGCTGCTGGCCGCCTGAGAGCTGGCCGGGATATTTCAGCGCCTGCTCGGGGATGCGGACGCGGTTGAGCAGCGCCATGGCGATCTCTTCGGCGTCTTTCTTGGGCATCTTCTTCACCCAGATCGGCGCCAGGGTGAGGTTGTCGAGGATCGTGAGGTGGGGGAACAGATTGAAGGACTGGAAGACCATGCCGACTTCGCGGCGGATCGCCTCGATGTTCTTGACGTCGTTGGAGAGCGTCACGCCGTTGACGACGATGTCGCCGGCCTGGTGCTCCTCGAGGCGGTTGATGCAGCGGATCAGCGTCGACTTGCCGGAGCCCGATGGCCCGCAGACCACGATCTTCTCGCCTTCCTTCACGTCGAGGTTGATGTCGGACAGGACGTGGAACTGGCCGAACCACTTGTTGACGCTCCTGAGCTCGATCAGCGACGAAGCGCCGGAGAGATCGCGGACGGCTTTTGCTGCCATTGCTGCCATGTCTGTGCTCCCTGGCGGCGCCTAGCGGCGCGTCCCCTTGTTGAGCTCAACCTCGAGATACTTGCTGTATCGCGACATCGAGAAGCAGAAGATGAAATAGACGAAGGCGGCGAACAGGTAGACCTCGCCCGGGAAGCCAGCCCAGTTGGGATCGACCAGCGCCTGGTTGGCGGTGTTGAGGAAGTCGAAGATGCCGATGATCAGCACCAGCGACGTGTCCTTGAAGAAGCCGATGAAGGTGTTGATGAGGGGCGGGATCACCACGCGAATCGCCTGCGGCAGGATGATCAGCAGCGTCTTCTGCGGATAGTTGAGGCCCATCGCGTCGGCGGCCTCGAACTGGCCTTTGGGCAGCGACTGCAGGCCGCCGCGGATGACCTCGGCGATGTAGGCGCCGGCGAACAGGATGACGGCCACCTGGGCGCGCAGGAACTTGTCGATCGTGGTGCCTGACGGCAGGAACAGCGGCAGCATGACCGAGGCCATGATCAGCAGGCTGATCAGAGGTACGCCGCGGATCAACTCGATGAAGCCCACGCACAGGCCCTTGATCAGTGGCAGGTTGGAGCGTCGGCCAAGCGCCAGCAGGACACCATAGGGGAAGGCGAAGGCGAGGCCATAGGTGGCCAGGATGATAGTGACGGGAATGCCGCCCCACAGGCTGGTCTCGACATAGCTGAAGGGCGCGATGGCGAGGCTCCAGGCCGGCAGGATGCCGGTAATGCGAAGCACCAGGCCAACCAGGCCGATGGCAGCCAGCGCGCGATAGGCATTCATCTCCGCGGGCTCGGCAATGGCCTTGCGCAGGTTCATGCCGATGCCGCCGAGGACGAGGGCGATGGTGAGAAAGAGGCTGAGCGGGATATGGATCTGGCCGAACATCAGCAGGAACGTGACGAACGAGCCCAAACCCCAGATGACGAGCAGCCGCCAATTCCACATCCGCCGGTCGGCACTCGTGACCAGCATCGTCAGCATGGCGATGACCGCGAACAACGGCCGCCAATGCTGCTCGTAGGGGAAGGATCCGAAGAAGATATAGCGGTACTTCTCGCGGATCAGCGCCCAGCAGGCGCCACCGCCGCGGCATTCGCTGCCGACCGAGGCCGTGAAATTGGCGGTGAAGACCGCCCAGTCGAGGAAGCCAGACAGGATCCAGACGACGGCGACGATCAGCACCACAGTGGTGATGCCGTTGCCCCAGCTCGAGAACTGGTTCTTGCGCATCCAGCCGAGAGCGCCGCTCTCGTCGACGGGTGGGGCGAGTTGCCGGCGTTCGCCGCCGGGCAGGGCATCGTCGGACATGCTCAGCGCTCCGTCAGGGCGATGCGTTTGTTGTACCAGTTCATGAACGCCGAGATCGACAGGCTGACCGACAGGTAGGCGGCCATGATGAGCAGGATGTTTTCGATCGCCTGGCCGGTTTGGTTGATCGTGACGTTGATCGACGCCACCAGGTCGGGATAGCCGATGGCGATGGCCAGCGAGCTGTTCTTGGTGATGTTGAGATATTGGCTGGTCATCGGCGGCACGATGACGCGCAACGCCTGGGGCAGCAGCACCAGCCGCATCGACTGGCCGCGCGACAGGCCGAGTGCCGCTGCCGCTTCGCTCTGGCCCTTGTGCAGCGCCAGGATGCCGGAACGAACGATTTCAGCGATGAATGCCGAGGAATAGAGCACCAGGCCCAGCAGGAGGGCCGTGAACTCCGGCTGGATCACCGTACCGCCCTCGAAATTGAAACCCTTGAGTTCGGGCCAGCTCAAATGGTGCGGCGCGCCGCCCAGGAGCCACACCACGAACGGCACGCCCAGCGCGACGCCGAAGCCCGCGAGGATCGATGGGAACGGCTGACCGGTGGCTTCCTGGCGCTTCTTCGCCCAGCGGTGCAGCGCGACCGCACCGGCGATGCCGATCAGCAGCGCGACACCCATCCATTTGTGGATCGGGTCCGCCATTGGCACCGGGAAGTAAAGGCCGCGGTTGCTCAGGAACATCGAACCCCACAGCGCACTGAGCGCCTGCTTGGGGCCGGGGAAGGCTTCGCTGATCAGCTTGTAGAAGAGGAAGAGCCAGAGCAGCAGCGGCACGTTGCGGAAGGCCTCGACGTACCACACGCAGATCTTGTTGAGCAGCCAGTTGGGTGAAAGCCGGCCGACGCCGATCAGCGTGCCGAGGATGGTGCTGAGGAAGATGCCCAGAACCGCGACGCGCAGCGTATTGAGAATGCCGACCCAGATCGCGCGGGCATAGGTGCTGGCCGGTGAATACTCGATCATCGAATCGCCGATTTCGAAGCCGGCCTCGCGCCCGAGATAGTCGAACCCGCTGGCGATCTTCTGCCGGTTCAGATTGTCGATGGTGTTGCTGACGAGATACCAGGCAAGTCCTGCGACCAGACCCACGACCACGATCTGGAAGACCCAGCCGCGAATGACGGGATCGTTCCAGGGCGCCACTTTCACGCGATGCGCGGAGCCGAGTGCCTCGACTGCCATACGCTAGTCCCCCTGCCTGTTGCGGTTGTCCCGCAAAACCCCCGATATTGTCGTCAGTGTAAGAGGGAATTCGCTACTTGCAACCCGGCAAACGAAAGCTGCCGCCCTTTCGGGCGGCAGCTTGGTCTGGTCCGGTTCTTGCTGCCTGATCCCTCCGCTTGCGCGGCGCCGGTCAGCGGATGGGCGGTGCGTATTGCAGGCCGCCCTTGGTCCACAGGTTATTCAGGCCCCGCTCGATCTTGAGGGGGGAGCCCATGCCGACGTTGCGGTCGAAGCTCTCGCCGTAGTTACCGACCTGTTTGATGATGTTGTAGACCCACTTTTCGTCGACCCCCAACGCCTTGCCCATGCCAGGCGTGACGCCGAGGATGCGCTTGATCGTCGGATTGTCGCTTTTCGTCATCTCGTCGACGTTCTTGGAGGTGATGCCGTACTCCTCGGCCTCGACCATGGCGTACTGCGACCAGCGTACGATGTCGGCGAACTGGTTGTCTCCGTGACGAACGGCTGGAGCCAAGGGTTCCTTGGAGATAATCTCCGGGAGGACGATGAAGTCCTCGGGCTTGGCCGGCGGCGGCACATTGGCTGTCCGGGTCGCGTAAAGGCTCGACGAATCGTTGGTGTAGACGTCGCATCGACCGGAGAAGAAGGCGGCGCGGACTTCGTCGACCTTCTCGATGACCACCGGCTTGAAGGTCATCTTGTTGGCGCGGAAATAGTCGGCGAGGTTGAGTTCCGTCGTCGTGCCTGGCGCCACGCAAACGGTGGCGCCGTTCAGCTCCTTGGCACTCTTCACGCCGAGCTTCTTGTTCACCAGGAAGCCCTGGCCGTCGTAGTAGGTGACGGCGGTGAAATCGAGGCCGAGCGCAGTGTCGCGGGTCAGTGTCTCGGTGGTGTTGTTCGACAGCATGTCGACTTCGCCCGACTGCAAGGCAGTGAAGCGCTGCTGCGAGGAAAGCGGTACGAACTTCACCTTTTCGGCATCTCCGAAGAGCGCCGCCGCGACGGCCCGGCAGACGTCGACATCCAAGCCGACCCATTTGCCCTGGCTGTCGGCCAGCATGAACCCGGCCGTGCCGGTTCCGACGCCGCAGACGAGAGCGCCGCGTGCCTTGACGGTGTCGAGCACCGTCCCCGCGGTAGCGGCATTCGCCACGACGGCCGCGGTCAGCCCGATTGCTGCCGCCATTGAAATATTGCGCATTATCGTCCCCTTTGTTCGTAAGCCCCGCCACAGTTTACGGCCGTTTCGGCTGGCGGCAACCGCTCAAACGAAAACCGCCGCCCTTGCGGGCGGCGGTCGTCGATCATGGTCGGGGCAGGGTGCCCCGTCGGTCGCCGATCAGCGGATGGGCGGGGCGTATTGCAGGCCGCCCTGCGTCCACAGCGCGTTCTGGCCACGCGCGATCTTGAGCGGCGAGCCCATGCCCACGTTGCGGTCGAAGCTCTCGCCGTAGTTACCGACCTGCTTGATGATATTGTAGACCCACTTGTCGTCGACTCCGAGCGCCTTGCCCATGCCCGGCGTGACGCCGAGAATGCGCTTGATGGTCGGGTTGTCGCTTTTCATCATCTCGTCGATGTTCTTGGAGGTGATGCCGTACTCTTCGGCCTCGATCATGGCGAACAGCGCCCACCGCACGATGTCGGCGAACTGGTTGTCGCCATGGCGGACCACCGGACCAAGAGGCTCCTTGGAGATGATCTCGGGCAGGATGATGTAGTCGTCGGGATTGGGCGCGTTGGCGGCGCGGGTCGCATAGAGGCCCGAGGCGTCGGTCGTGAACACGTCGCAGCGGCCGGCGAAGAAGGCCGCGCGAACTTCCTCGATCTTCTCGATGACCACCGGCTTGAAGGTCATCTTGTTGGCGCGGAAATAGTCGGCGAGGTTGAGTTCCGTCGTCGTGCCCGGCTGCACGCAGACCGTGGCGCCGTTCAGCTCCTTGGCACTCTTCACGCCGAGCTTCTTGTTCACCATGAAGCCCTGGCCGTCATAGTAGTTGATGCCGGTGAAGTCGAAGCCGAGCGCGGTGTCGCGCGTCAGCGTGTAGGTTGTGGTGCGTACCAGAAGATCGACCTCGCCCGACTGCAGGGCGGTGAAGCGTTGCTGCGCGGTGGTCGGCACGAACTTGACCTTGTCGGCGTCGCCGAAGATCGCAGCCGCGACGGCGCGGCAGACGTCGACATCGATGCCGGTCCACTTGCCCTGGCTGTCGGCCGCCGCGAAGCCCGCGACGCCGGTGCTGACGCCGCAGATGAGCGAGCCGCGTGCCTTGATGGCATCGAGTTCCTTGCCCGCGTAAGCCGCCGTGGCGACACCGGCTATCGTGGCCGCGGCGATGCCCGCCGCCAAAAACTTGTTCAACATTTGATCTTTCCCTCGTGGTTGCCTCGGACACCCGGTCGGCTGCCTTGCGTGGCCGTTCCCGGACGATGGTGCAATTCGTAGGCGATCAAACGTAACGGCGCAACGCCGTCGCGTAGACGCCTCGGCAGCGGTTAGATGAAGGGCCGATCAGAGCCGGGAGGAGAACGGGTTGTGCGACCAGGGTTCGGCACCCTGCAGTCCCGGAAACCGCTCGTGGTCGGATTGCGGTTTGCCGCGCCGGTCGGCCCGCCGGATATCCTGCTGCCATTGGCGGTAGGAGACCAGCGCCTCGCCGATCAGCACGCTATTGCCGCCCTTTTCGGAAATGTAGGGCGCGGGATCGACGAACTGGCCGTTGATGATCACCGAGAAGTGGAGATGCGCACCGGTCGACCGGCCAGTCGAGCCGACATAGCCGATCAGGTCGCCCTTATGGACGCGGCTCCCCGGGCCCATGCCATCGGCGAAGCGTGACATGTGGGCGTAGAGAGACTCGAAATCGTCGGCGTGGCTGATTTTAATGGTCCGGCCATAGTTGAAATACCAGCCCTGGTGGTTGATCACACCATCGGCTGCGGCAAAGATCGGCTCGCCGGTCTTGCCCTCGAAATCGATACCGTTGTGAAAGCCGCCGCCGCTCGAGCGGCCGTAGTAGCGCCGCGTGCCGAACGGCGAGGAGATGCGCGAATCCGGCCGTGGCTCGGCTAGAGCAGTCCCGCCCAGTCGACGGCCCTCTTCGTTGAACCAGCCCTCAGGTTGATTGGGAGGTGCGAACCACCAAAAAGACTGCTTGCTCTGCCCGTCGCCGAGACTGGCGAGGAGGACACGTGGTGTGCCGTCGGTCGTGCGGCCATGGAGAACTTCGATCTTTGCGGTCGCCGGAGCGAAACCGGCCAAAGCCTGTGTCAGCTCCTTGAGCGTCGCCGCACTGGCGCCCGCCGGCGCCAGACTGGAGACCAGAGTGGCGCTGCTGACCTTTACGAGTTTGACCGATCCGGCGACGACCGACCGGGCGCCGGGACCGACGGCCGGAGCCACACTGGGCACCGTGGAGACTCGCTGGTCGTCGCTTTCGGTGGCGCCTGGCGCGAGCTTGAAACCGAACGTGCCGTCGCTCGACCGTTCGAGCTCGACAGCCAGGGAGCTGGCGGAAAAGAGTTGCAGGGCGACCAGGCGCTTGGGCCTGTTGGCGCCTTGGGATTCGAGGGTGGCGCGGCCGGAGCTGGTTACTTTGGCGTCCAGCTTGCCCAGGGCCTTGGTGACGGCATCGCCTGCCGCGACGGCATCCGCCGGATCGACTTTGAGGCTGATGAGCTGGTCGACGACGACGCCATCGCTGCCGATCGAGAAGGGCTGGATATTGTCGTTGGGGGCTACGGCGGCTGACTTGGCGGGCGCGCGAAGCTGGTTTTTGCTAGGTGCCTTGACTTGGGCCATCGACCCCGCAGCGCAGAAAAGCTGGACGGTGGATACGGCGAGGATGGTGGCCACGAGAGTGCGGACGGTTCGCCAACGCTGAGCGCGTTCGTCGCGCGTTGTCTTGGACGCCATCGGTCTCTCCCGATTCATTGAACTCAACAAATTGTATTAGAGGGCTGTCAACGAACTCACCGACCATTCCGGTCGACGCCCCACGCGATGCCCTGCTGCAGCCGATACTGGCCACGGACTATCCACAAGTCCAACAAAAAGTTGCAAAAATGCAACACTCGTGCAATGTTCCTAACTATCTGTTATAGAATGATTTTTTGACTTATCGGCGATGCCGGTCACGAAACGTCACAGGTTGCCGCGCCGCTGTACGAAGAGATTGTTGCAATGCGGGATAGCTCGCCAGCAAGCCAGCAGCCTCCGCCATCTCCTCGACATCGTTGAACATGGGAACGCCGGCACGCTCCATGGTGGCGAACCAGTCGGCCTTTCCCGGCAGGGTTCCCATCATGCTGTGAAGCAGCGGGATCCGGGCGCTGGCGGCAAGGTCCGCCAGCCGGGCGATCACCGGGCCGGCGTCGACCATGAAGGGCACCACATGGATCATCATGACCATGTCGTAGGCGTGGGCGGCATGGTTCATGGCTGCCTCGAAAGCGAGCCCGAAACGGTCCTCCCGGGCGTCGGCCAGCAGGTCGATCGGATTGGCGACCGAGGCTTCCGGCGGCAACTGCTGACGCAAGACTTCGGCCATGGCGGTCGGCAGGGCGCCGAGATCGAGCCCCTCGAGCGAGGCTTGGTCGGCACAGAGCACGCCGGGCCCGCCCGAATTGGACAGGATCAGGGCCCGCCTCCCGAGGCCCCTCGGGAAGCGGCCGAACGCCTTGGCGGCCAGCAACAGCCGGCGCAGGCTTTTTACCCGGACGATGCCGCACGAGGCGCAAAAGGCGTCGATGGCCGCATCGCCGTTGGCGACGGCGCCGGTGTGTGCCGAGGCCGCCTGGCCGCCAATCTCGGTCCGGCCGCCAAAGAGAGCGATCACCGGCTTGGCGGCGGCCACGGCGCGGGCGACCTGGCGGAAGCGCTCGTGGTCCTCGATCGACTCGATATAGAGCAGCGCCGCGCCGATCTCCGGCCGCTCGCCCAGCCAGGCGAGGTAGTCCTCGACGCCGAGATGGATGGCGTTGCCGACCGAGACCACCGACGCCAGGGGCAGATCGCGGGCATTGGCCTTGTCGATGAATTCCTCGGCGAGGGCTCCGGACTGCGAGATGAACGCCAGGCCGTTGCTCGAGCCGGCCGCGGCACCGGGCGGCAGGTCGCGCAGGAAGGTCACGGCGAAGCGCCAGGCCGGATCAAGATGGATGAGGCCGGCGCAGTTCGGCCCGGCGATGGTGAGATCACGTTCGGCGGCGAGCTTCAGAAGCGCCTCGTTGCGTGCCACGCCGACCGGCCCGGCCTCGGCAAAGCCGCCAGGCAGGATGAGGAGATTGCGGATCCCGCGATCGGCCGCTTCGCGGACGGCGTCGAGGATGGCGTCGGGACGGATGACGATGACGGCAAGGTCTACCGGCGGATCGATGGCGCCGATCGAGGTCACCGAGTCGTAACCGAATATGGTGCCACCCTTGGGATTGACCGGCACCACGCGACCGCCATATCCCGCTTGCCGCAACATCTGCATGATGGCGCCGCCCGAGGACGTCGCGCGCTCGCCGGCGCCGACGACAGCGATGCTGCGGGGCGCGAAGAACGGCGAGAGGTCGCGTGGGCGCACGGTCATGACGAATTGTTTGCAGCACAAACAATAGAGGAGAGCAAGATGTCCGATCCGATCGACCTTCTGATCCAGGGCCGGGCGCACGACCTGGGCGACGGCTTTGCCGTGCGACGTGTGCTGCCCAGCGTGAAGCGCCGGATGGTCGGCCCGTTCGTCTTCCTCGACCATTTCGGCCCGATGGATGTGCCGCCGGGTGGCGGTATGGAGGTGCGGCCGCACCCGCATATCGGCCTCGCCACCGTCTCCTATCTGTTCGAGGGCGGCATCTTCCATCGTGACAGCCTGGGCTATGCCCAGGCGATCCGGCCTGGCGACGTCAACTGGATGACCGCCGGCAGCGGCATCGCCCACAGCGAACGTACTGAGCCAGAGATGCGGCGCACCGGCTTTCGCATGCATGGCGTCCAGACCTGGGTGGCGTTGCCCAAGGCGCATGAGGAGACGGCCCCTGCCTTCGAGCATGTCGAAGCGGCGAAGCTGCCGACCTGGCAGGAGGGCGGCACAGCGCTGAGGCTGATCGTCGGCAGCTATGCCGGGCGCACCGCGCCGACCACGCACTTCTCGCCGATCTTCTATGTCGGAGCGGAACTGACGGCCGGCGCCGCGCTTTCGGTGTCGCCCGAGCATGGCGAACGCGCGGTCTATGTCGCCGACGGCAGCGTCACGATCGGCGACCGTGCGCTCGTGGTTGGCGATCTGGCGGTGCTGGCTGGCGGCGTGGCGGCCGGGCTGGTGGCGGGTGTCGACGGCGCCAAGCTGATGCTGCTGGGCGGCGCTGCGATGGATGGTCCGCGTCACATCTGGTGGAACTTCGTGTCGTCATCGAAGGAGCGGATCGAAAAGGCCAAGGCCGACTGGAAGGAGGGCCGGTTCGCCAAGGTGCCGGGCGATCCGGAGTTCATTCCGCTTCCCGACAAGTGAGCGTCAGGTCGGGCAGATGTAGCCGACGCCGCTTGGGTTCTTGAAGCAGCCCACCGATTCCGGCAGCAGCAGCTTGGGCAGATAGAGCACGACATCCGGGAACAGCACCGTGAAGGCGATCGTCACGATGAAGACGATGTAGATCGGCAGCGATGCGCGCATCGCGCTGGCGAAACTGACGCCGACGAATTTCGATGCGACCAGCAGCGACAGTCCGTAGGGCGGCGTGATCAGGCCGAACACCAGCGTCGTGATGATGACCACGCCCATGTGCACGGGGTTGATGTTCCCAAGTTCGGTCAGCTTGTTGATAATCGGCATGAAGATGATGATGGCGGGCACGGCGTCGACGAAGTCGCCGATGATCACGAACAGCAGCACCAGTAGAAGCAGGATCATGCCCGGACTGGTGCCCGCATAGTCTGCGATCCAGGCCGCCACGATGTCGGGGCCGCGCAGGAAGCCCAGCATCCAGCCGAAGGCGGAGGCGCCGGCCACCGCTGCGAGCGGGATGGCGTAGAGCATCCCGGTGTACATGAAGTCGCGCCACAGATGAGGCAGGTGGCCGCGGTTGAGCAGCGGGATCAGCACCACCAGGATGTAGACCGATGCGATCATGCCGGCTTCGGTCGGCGTGAACCAGCCGGTCAGGATGCCGCCCATGATGATCAGCGGGATCATCAGCGGCAGAGCCGACGCCTGCAAGGCATCGACGAACTCGCTCATGGAGGCGCGCATCTTGCGGACGCCGACGGGGCCGAAGAAATGTGAGTAGATCATCAGGCCGATGCCGATGAGCACGCCGGGCACGATGCCGCCCAGGAACAGCCCACCGATCGAGACGTTGCCGGTGGCGCCGTAGACCACCGCCATGATGCTGGGCGGGATCAGATTGGCCATGGTCGAGGCGCAGGCGATCAAGGCCGCGGTGAAGGCGCGATCGTAGCCTTCCTTGTCCATCTCGGGCGCCACAGTCCGGCTCAGCACCGCCACGTCGGCAGTCGAGGAGCCGGAGATGCCGGCGAAGAACATGCTGAACAGGGTGACGACCTGCGCCAGTCCTCCGCGCATGTGGCCAACCATCGTCTGGGCCAGCCGCACCATGCGCTGGGTGACATTGGCCGAGGTCATCAGTTCGCCGACCAGCAGGAAGAATGGCACCGCCAGAAGCGTCTCGGAATCGATGCCGTGGAACATCTGCCCCACCATCGACTGAAGGCTGATCTGGGTGAAGGACGTGGCCACCAGAACACCCGCCATGAGCGCGAAGGCGACCGGGACACCCATGTAGCCCAGCCCGAGGAACAGGAAGGCCATCAGGAAGAGGACGGCACCGCTGCTCATTCGGCCACCCGGCCAAAATCGTCGGTGTCCTCGGGCCCTTCGAAACCCTTCTGCCAGCCGTTGACGAGCTGTTCGACGGCGAACAGCGCGATCAGCAGGCCGGAGAGCGGCACGCTCGCGGTGTAATAGGTGAGCGGGATCAGCGAGGGCATGCGGAAGCTGCCCAGGTCGAGCATGGCGTTCTTGTAGCCGAACCAGACCATGGCGAGTGCGACGCCGAGCACGACCAGCCGGTTGAAGCTCTCCATGAAGGTGCGCTTGGGGCCCTTCAGCCGTTTGGTGATCTCGACCAGGTAGAGATGATCGTTGCGCCGGACCGCAGCCGCCATGCCGATGAACACGCCCCAGGCGAAGAAGCCCGTGGTCACCTGCTGCAGCCACAGCCATGGCGCGCCGATCTCGCGCGTGACGACGTCGAGGAACACCGAGCCGGTGAACCCGACGATCGACACACAGCACAGGATCATCAGTCCCGCCTCCAGCGGATCCAGCGCCTTCCATTTGAGATGGCGGTGGTGCTGGAGGACGAGTGAACGGCTACTCACGAGAACGCTTCAACTTCAGGTCCAAAGATAGTCCGCTCACCTACTTCACGTTCCGGACGAGTTCGAGGATCACGACGGCTTGAGGCCCGAGTTCCTTGGCGAGGCTATCCTGGATCGGCTTGGCGGCCTTGGCGAAGCCGGACTTGTCGACATTGTCCACGACCTTCACGCCGATCTTCTTCAGTTTCTCCGCCGAGTCCTTCTCGAGCTGCAGGGCCTTGGCCGGCTCGGTCTTGGCAACCTCATCGGCCGCTGCCTGGACCCACTTCTTCTGCTCGTCGGTCAGACTGTTCCAGGTCTTGTCGCTCACCCAGATGCAGTTGTTGTTGGCTTCGTGTTCGGTGATCGAAAGGATCGGCGCCACTTCGTAGTGCTTGTTGGCCAGATACACGTTCACGCCGTTTTCCGCGACGTTGACCACGCCGGTCTGAAGCGAAGTGTAGACCTCGCCGAAAGGCATGTGCACGGTCTGGGCGCCATAGGCCGGGAAATGCGTGTCCTCGGTCTTGGTCGCCTGAACGCGAACCTTCTGGCCCTTCATGTCGTCGACCGACTTGATTTCCTTCTTCGAATACATGTTGCGCATGCCCATGGTCATCAGGCCAAGCACCTGCGCGCCTTGCACCGATCCCTTAATCATGTCGCGGAACGCTTTCGAGACTGCCGGGTCGGCCAGCGTCTTGGCGAGATGATCCTGATCGCGGAAGATGAAGTGGAGCGACAACACGCCAGCCTGCGGCGCGAGCGTCGAGGCGTTGGCCGTGGACGTGATGACGAAGTCGATATCACCCGCGCGCATTTTCTGCAGCATCTGCGGTTCCTGGCCGAGCTGGGCGCCGGGGAACTGGTTGATGCTGAACTTGCCACCGCTGAGCTCCTTCAGCTTGGCATCGAAGATGTTGGCGGCGATGCCGTAGGCGGTGGTGTTGGGCTGGTCGTAGGCGAAGCTGAACACCCGGTTCTGGGCGGAGGCCTGACCGGCCGCCAGCAGGAGGGCGGTACTCACGGATGCCGACAGCGCGGCACGACGCAATAGCGACTTGGACATCGTTTCTCCCTCCGAATTCACCCGACCTTTGCGGTCGTGGCCTGTTTCGAGAGGCAGAGTGGCATTTGGCGAGTTGTCAGACAACTCCAATCAAGGTGCGGTGGCGCTACTTCTTCTCGACGTTCCAGAACACCGGGACGGGGGAAGGAATGTTTCCTGTCACGTTCTTGCGCCGCGCCATGGGCTGGAGGAACTGGCCGAGCGGTATGGTGACCCCCTCGCTGATGATGCGCCGCTGAACCTGCTCGGCGATGGCGAGCTGCTTCTTCGGGTCGCTCTCGCGGATGAACGCCGCGCGCAGCCTCTCGATCTCCTCGTCGAGCGGCCAGCCGAACTGGGCGCGGTCGCCGCTCGCCTCGGCATAGTGGTTGTTGACCGGATCGATCAGCAGGACGGCCGATGCTGCCGTCATGGCGATGTTCCAGCCACCCTGGGCAACAGGGTCCTTCTTGGTGCGCCGGCTGACCAGCGTCTGCCAGTCCATCGACTGCATGTCGACCTTGAAGCCGCCGCGTTCCAGCAGGGTCTTGGCGACTGGGGCGAGGTTGGTGAGCACGGCGAGGTCGGTCGACTGCAGGACGACGATCGGCGTGCCGTCGTGGCTTAGTTCTTTCAGAAGCTTCTTCGACTCCTCAAAGCGCGATTCGAACATCCCCTCCATGCCGGCCGACGTCTCGAGCGGCGCGCCGCAGCCGAACATCGCCTTGCACACCTTGTAGTAGCGCGGGTCGCCGATGACGGCGCGCAGGAAGTCTTCCTGGTTGAGTGTCAGTGCCGCCGCCCGGCGGTAGCGCACGTCGTCGAACGGTGGTTGCTTCCAGTTGAAGCGCAGGACGTAGGTCGAGCCGAGCTGGTCGGGAATGACGATCTCGACGTTCTTGTCCTTCTCCAGAATCGGCAACAGGTCGTGGGCGGGCTGCTCGATCATGTCGATCTCGCCCGATAGCAAAGCATTGATCGCCGTCAGCGAGTCGGGAATCGACACCCACTCGATGCGGTCGACCTTGGCGACCTTGCCGCCGGCCAGGCCCGAAGGCGGCTCGGACCGCGGCTTGTAGTCCGGGTTGCGGATATAGACGACCTTCTCGCCGGGTTTCCATTCGTCCTTCTTGAAGATGAAGGGGCCGGAGCCGGTGGTGTCGGCAATCTGCTGGCTGACCGGTGTCTCCGCCACGCGCTTGGGCATGACCAACAGCGGCACCGAAGCCGACTTGGCCAGCGACTTCAGCATCAGCCCGTAGGGTTCCTTGAGCGCGATCTGGAAGGTGCGATCGTCGATCGTCTTCATTTCCTTGGTCGATTTGGCGAGCAAGCCGCCCAGCGTGTCCTTCTCGGTCCAGCGCTTGATCGAGGGCAGCACGTCGGCCGAGGTGACGGGCGTGCCGTCGTGCCACTTCAGGCCGTCGCGCAGCTTGAAGGTCCACATGAGCTGGTCGTCGCTCACGGTCCAGCTCTCGACCATCTGCGGCCGTGGCTCGAGCTTGGCATCGAGTGCGAACAGCGAGTCGTAGATCAGGTAGCCGTGATTGCGCACGATGTAGGCAGTGGTCCATACCGGATCAAGGATTTTCAGATCCGAGTGCATGACCACGCGCACTGTCTTGTTCGATTGCGCAACGGCGGGGCCGGCGACAAGCAGGGCCCAGAACGCGACCATGAGGGCGAGGAGTGAACGATGCAGCATGGCACTCTCCTTCAGGAGTCGGTCGGTCAGGAGACGGTCGGTGGCGTCCAGGTCGTCTCGTCGTCGAGCGGATAAACCGGCCGCGGCAGCTTGGTCCAGGTGAAGTTCTCCAGCACCGGTGACGTCAAGCCAGGGCAGTCGACCTCGTAGATCTGGTCGGATTTGAAGAACTCGTCGAAGCCGCCACGGAAATGGCCGCGACTCTTGACGACGACGACCCGTGCCTGGGCGATGTCGAGGTCGAACATCTCGAACTGGCGCGGATCCATGCACTGGCAGCGATGGCTGATGACGACGATCTGGATGCCGCCGAGGTCGAGCAGTGCCGAGGGGCCCATGTCGGCCGAGACATTCTTCAGCACGCCGCGGCGGCCGACATATTCTCCATTCGAGAGTTTCACGACCTTGGCCGGGCAGTCGAACGGCAGGGAGAATTCCTGGTGCTCCTCGGTATTGAAGGAGGCGGTGAAGATGGCGCCTTCGCCCAGGCCGTGCGCCTTTGCCGCCAGCGCGGCATCGTTGAACACGCCGAAGAGGACATTCTGCGCGCCGGCGCTCTTCAGCGCCCGCAGCAGGTAGGTCGTGTTGCCACGGCCACCTCCGCCGGGATTGTCGGCGACGTCGGCCAGGATGATCGGCTTGCGGCGCCGGTCGCGGCCGACCGAGGCGGCAAGCTGGACCGCGTCGCCCAGCGACATCATCGCGCGCTTGAAGCGCTCCTTCATGCCCCAGGCCCGCTTGGCGATGTCGAGCGAGAGGCTCGCGGCGGCTTGGCGATTACCGTTGCGCGCCGTGACGACCGCGGTGAGGCCGTTCTTCGGACTGTCGCTGTAGGCGAAGCCCGCCATCACCGAGACGTTCAGGATGTCGCCGCCCACTTTGGTCTGCCCGTACTTGACCAGGTCGGCGTAGGGGCCCTTGGCGGTGAGCAGCGAGATCTGCGGCGCCACGATCGGCACCTTGACCATGGTGATGGCAGTCCTGGCGCCGGCGAGGCACTCGCGCATGTGCTGGGCGGCCTCGACGCCGCGCTCGTGGATGTCGTTGTGCGGGTTCTCGAGGTAACCGACGAACACCGAGATATTGTCGATCATCTTGCGCGAGACGTTGGCATGCAGGTCGAACACGACGACCACCGGGACCTCGGCGCCGATGACGCGGCGCACGATCTCGAACAGGTCGCCGTCGGGATCGTCGGTGCCCTCGGCCAATGCTGCGCCATGGCTGGAGATGAACACCGCATCGAGCGGCCCGGCGGCTTTGAGGCCGGCCTCGATCTCGCGCAGGAAATCGCGGAAGAAGCCTTCCTCGACCGGCCCGCCCGGCTGGGCGAGCGACACGCGCAGCGGCACCGGTGTCCATTGGCCGGTGCGGTCCATCTCGGTGAAGAAGCCCGGCAGGTCCGGCATGGTGATCGACGCGCCGGAGCGGGCTTCGCTCACGATGCGGTTGCCGCGGATATCGACGTCCTGCTCGAAATCGGCGGCCGTTGTGACGGGCGAGAAGCGGTTGCACTCGATGGCGAAGCCGAGGATGGCGATGCGCGGGTTCTCGCTGGACACGGTCTCCTCCTTAGGCGGCGAATGCGGGCTCGTAGGCGAAGAGCCCGGCCTGGCCGCCGGTGTGGATGAACACAATGTTCTCATCCTTGCCGAACGTCTGCTTGCGCACGAGGTCGATCAGCCCCGACATCGCCTTGCCGGAATAGACCGGATCGAGCAGCACGGCCTCGGTCTCGGCGAGCAGGCTTACCGCCTCCTTCATGCCGGGCGTCGGGATGCCATAGGCTTCGCCGAAATAACTGTCGTTGGCCTCGATGCTGTCGCGGGCGATCGCGCCCTTCAGGCCGAGGAGGTCGGCCGTGGCGTCGACCAGCTTGCCGACATTGGCTTCCTGGTTGGCGCGCGGCCGTCCGACGGTGATGCCGAGCACGCGCACGCCGCTTTGTGTGGCGGCGAAGCCCGCGACCAACCCGGCCTGGGTGCCGCTGCTGCCCGTCGCATGCACGACGCGATCGACGTGAATGCCGAGGTCGGCCGCCTGCTGCAGGATTTCGAGCGCGCAGCCGACATAGCCCAGAGCGCCAATCGCGTTCGAGCCGCCGCCGGGGATGATGTAGGGGCGTCCGCCGCTTTTTCTGACCTCTTCGGCCGCCAGTTCGGCGGCCGCCGTCATCGAGCTGTCGCGCGGCACGTACTTGAGGCTGGCACCCAGCAGGCGGTCGAGCAGGATGTTGCCGTTGTGGCGATAGGCATCGGTCGGCTGCGACACGCGCTCTTCCAGCACGAGGATGGACTTCAGGCCGAGCTTCGATGCAGCGGCGGCGGTCTGGCGTGCGTGGTTGGACTGCAGTGCCCCGAGGGTGATCAATGTGTCGGCACCCTCCTTCAACGCATCGGCCACGAGATACTCGAGCTTGCGGGTCTTGTTGCCACCGGTGGCGAGCCCCGTGCAGTCGTCGCGCTTGATCCAGAGTTTCGGTCCGCCGAGCCGGGTGCCGAGACGGGTCATCGGTTCGAGTGGCGTCGGCAGGTGACCCAGACGTACGCGCGGAAAGCGACCCAACTGCAACAACGTCCTGTCTCCCTCTAGCGGTGGCGGGCGAGAAAAGCCTCGACCAGCGCATTGAACGTAGCGGCCTGCTCGAAGTATGGCGAGTGGCCGGCATCAGCCACCAGGGTGGCTTCGCCGCAGGTCAGCGTTGCCGCGATGGCGCTTGCCAGAAAGGGCGGAAAGACCACGTCCTCGCCGCCGGCGATCAGAAGCGTGGGCACATCGAAGGTTTTGAGATCGGCCGTGCGGCGGTTTGCTGTGCGGCGGAGGCCAGCGCGCAGCTTCTCCTTGTCGAGCACGCCCGCCATCTCGTCGATGCTGCGATAAAGAAGGTGCAGCGCGGGCGAACACTCCGCCGCCGAGGCGCCCAGCGCGGGATGAATTCCCTTGTCGGAGCCGTCCTTGAGCTTGGCCTCGGCGTCCTTCAGCCAGGTATCGTACTGTTTGCCGCCCGAGGGATCGCAGCCGCGGCGGTCGAGTGTGCCGGAGGTCGAGCTCAGCACCAGCGCTTTTACGCGCGCCGGATGGGCGAGCGCGTATTCGAGCATCGTCCAGCCGCCCATCGACTGGCCAACGAGGCGCACGTCGGGGAATTTCAGGTGGTCGATCAGCGCGGCGAGGTCGCCGGCATAGTCGGCCGGATCGGGCCCGCCGGCGATGGCTGCGGAGGGCGCGAAGCCGCGATGGGCGAAAGCCACGCACGTATAATGCGGCGCGAAGTGCGCGACCTGCTGCCACCAGCTGAGATGATTGCCACCGAGGCCATGCGCGAAGAGCAGCGCCGGCCCGCTGCCCGTCACTTCGTAATAGAGATCGCCGAATGGACGTTCGAGCCGGCCGACGGTGCGCCGGGGCGCGCTGTAGGAAGTCATGCGTGGTCCTCTCAGAAGAGGACTAGCCTAGAGCCCAGGATGCCGAGCGGCCAGCGACCGGCGGCATAGAGACGAAACTTGCTTTCGAAGGGCGAGGCGGGCTGCCCGGCGAGGCGGGCAACCGCCAGTTGGTAGACGGCTTGTGAGGCAGCACCTGCCGCGACATGAATCGAGGCGGCAGCCGCCTTGCCCATGCGGGCTGCCGCGGTTGCGGCCTTGCCATGAACGAGGTCGCCCGCTTCAGTCGTGAGTTCGGTGAGCGCGGACCACAGCGCGCGTTCCGGATAGCGGGCTTCGGCCTGGGCGAGCAATGTTCGCCGCAAGGCTTCTTCGCGATCCCACCATGCCGGAGTCCAGTCGGGCGCCTTCAGCAGCCGCTCGGCGTCGGGCCAGTCGCGGGCGAGGCCGATCTCGAGGGAGTCGAATGCCAGCGCCGCGGCATAGGCTACCGCATCGCTGCGGTCGCCCTCGGTGAGAGGCTCGCCCAATGCGGCAAACCACGACGCGGCACGAACCTCGATGCGCAGCGCTTCGAGCTGCGCGCCGGGCAGGGTGGCGACGCGGCTCACGCCGCCTGCCGGATCTCCGGCAGGGTTAGGCCGTACTTGCTTGCCACCTCGGTGGCGCGCGTCACGAAATCCTGGCGCATCTCGTCGTTGGTGCGCTGCTTGATCTTCCACTTGCGGAAGATCTCGTTGTTGCGCGACTTCGAGCCGCCGAAGAACGACGGTAGGTAGGGCCAGTATTCGTTCACGGCCGCCTGCAGCCGCGCCTTGCCGTCGGGCGTCTTCACCAGCTCGGCGGAGAAGTCCTCGCCGAACTGTGCGTGAAAGCGCTCCTCCGGCATGGTCGCGCGCGCCAGATTGCGCAGCGGATGGAAGGTGCAATGCAGCAGGTCCTCGACCTGCAGGATCTCGGCGAGGTCGGCCAGCAGCTTGATGGCGACGAACTCCTCCCAGGTCTTCAGCGGGAACTCGAAGATCGACAGCGGCTTCTTGCCCGTGCCCGGCACCATGCGCTCCTCGGCAATGCCGATCTGCGTGCCGAGTTGCTTGAATCGGACGTGATGGCCGTACTCTTCCATGGCCACGCGGCAGGTCAGCCACTTGGCGTAGGGCGTCGGCGCATAGGCGATGGCCGGCTCGTCGAACACCTGTGCGCCGTAGAGTTCGTTGATGGCGTGGCTGATGACGAGCTTGGAGACGGCCTCGCGGTATTCCTCGGGCGCATCCTTCAGCTCTTCGACGGTCTTCACGACAATGTCGGTCATGGCGGATCTCCTCAGACAAGAGGTTCGGTGTTGAAGGCTTCGAGATCGGTGGTCATGTCGGTAAATTGGCCGCCGAGCTTGGCGGTGAGGTCCTGCGCCAGGGTCGCGGGCGTATCGACGACGAGCTTGGCCACGGGACGCGGCTGGCTGAACAGGAAGACCTCACGGCCGCGCACGCCGAACAGCTGGCCGGTGATCGATTTCGCCGCGGGCGAGGCGAGGGAAGTCACGAGGGCGGCCACGTGATGCGCGCCGATCTTGAGCGCGCGCTCTTTATAGGTCTTCTGAGCGTCGTTGGCGGGCTGGATGATGTCGGTGACGCGTGTCTTCGCAAACGGTGCCACGGCGTTCACCGTGATGTTGGCGCGCAGCAGGTCCATGGCGCTCACCCGGGTGAGGCCGAACAGCCCGGCCTTGGCGCTGGCATAGGCCGCCTGACCGAGGTTGCCGTAGAGGCCGGCCGACGAGACGATGTTGATGATGCGGCCCCAGTCGTAGCCGTCCTTGCCGCCGCGCCCGGATTTGCCCTGCTCGCGCATGACGCCTGAGGCCGCATTGATCAGGTAGAAGGCGGACGAAAGGTTGGTGCGGATTACCGCATCCCAATCGCGCGGATCCATGCGAAAGACGAAGGCATCGCGCAGGATCGCGGCGTTGTTCACGACGATGTCGATGCCACCGAAATTCTTGATCGCCAGATCGACGAGCTGTTTGGCGACTCCGGGCGAGGCGATGCTCTCGGAGAAGGCGAGAGCGTTCTTGCCCAAGTCACGGGCGGCGTCGCGCGCAACCGCGGGATCGCCTTCCTCACCCGCGATAGAGGCGCCGTTGTCGGCCACGACCACTTTGGCGCCTTCGGCCACGAGGGCTTCCGCGATGGCGCGACCGATGCCTCGGCCGGCACCGGTGACGATCGCCGAGCGTCCTTCCAACAAAGCAGTCATCTTTCCGCTCCCGTTTTCTTGTTGGCGCTGGCCATCTCGGCCGCGGTGTAGAAGGCGTCGGCGTGGATATCGATCCGCCGCATGCCACGCTGTTCGAGCAGTCGCGTGGCGGCTTCGACCATGATCGGCGGTCCGGCGAGATAGGCCTTGCAGCCGTCGACCTCGTCGAAGTCGGCAGCGACCGCGTCGTGGACCAGGCCACAGCGCCTGACGAGGCCGTCGCCTTCGCTCAGCACCGGAATGAAGTGAAGGTTCTTGTGGCTGCCGGCCAGTTTGGCGAAATCGTCATGCAGATAGAGGTCGCGCTCGGTGCGGACACCGAAGTAGCAGTAAATGTGCTGCGGCAGGTTCTTCTGCAGGGCGCGCTCGACGATCGCCTTGATCGGCGCCATGCCCGAGCCGCCGGCGACGGCGATGATCGGCCCGCGATGGGTCTCGCGCAGATAAGACGTGCCGAACGGCCCCTCGACCCGCACGCTGTCGCCGAGGCTGAGCTTCTCGGCGACGTGCAGGCTGGTGGCGCCGCCCACGGTGCGACGGATGTGGAATTCGAGGATCGGATCGCCCGGGACATTGGCCATCGAATAGTCGCGCGGCGGGCAGCCGTCGAAGGTGACGGAGGCGAACTGGCCGGCGGAGAAGTCGAAGGGACCGCCCGAGGCGATCTCCAGCCGCACGCGTTTGATGTCGTGCGTGGCGTCGTCGAGGCCGACCACCTTGCAGGCCAGCAGTCGGCGCGGATGGACGATCAGGTCGTCCTCCTCGAGCCAGGCGACCTCGGATTCCTCCCAAGGCACGGCGCGACAGGCGAGGATCAGGCCGCGCGCCTTCTCCTCGTCGGACAGGGCGAACTCGGAGTAGCCCTCCATCGTCACCTCGCCCTTGACGAGGTGGGACTTGCAGGCGCCGCAATTGCCGGACTGGCAGCCGAACGGGTAGGAGACGCCGGCATCCAGCGCCGCCTCCAGGATGGTGGCGCCGGTCGGCACGTCGATGGTGCGGTCAGCCTGGGCGATGCGGACTTTGAAGCTCATCGGATACTACGCGCGAGAATTTGTTTGCTCCCCAAACAATCGCCGTTTACCACTGGTTTCATGGGCCGTCCACCTGCCAAGACCTCCACCGCCAATCTCGATCGCGGGCTGCTGCCGTCGCTGCTGGGCTATGCGCTCCGTCGCACACAGTCCGCAGTATTCACCGATTTCGCCGCAACGTTCTCCACAGCTGGCGCGGCGCTGACACCGGGCGAATTCGGCCTGTTGGTTCTCGTCGAACGCAATGCCGGCCTCAGCCAGATGACGCTGGCGCGGGCGCTCGGCATCGACCGCTCGACGCTGGTGCCCATCCTCGACCGCTTGCAGGCGCGCAGCCTGTTGGAGCGGCGGCGCTCGCCCACCGACGGGCGCACCCATGCGCTCGAACTGACGCCCGCCGGTGCCAAGGCGCTGACACGGTTCACCAGTCTGGTGCGGGCGCACGAAAAGCGCATCGCGTCCCGCCTTTCGACCGCCGAAACGCAAACGCTCATCAGCCTCCTGGAAAAGGTGCGGGCCGGCACGCGTTCGATATAGTCCGCCCGCCATGACCAGCAGCCAATGAACTCAGCCCATCCCGATTTCGGCAATGTCGACGGCCAATCGATGACCGACGCCCAACTGCTCGCAGTCTTGCGGGCCAATCCGCCGGATCCGGTGAAGGTCCTCAACGGCGAGATGCTCGACATCGATTCGGCGCGCGGCACCTGCCGTTTCCGCTTCGAGATCGTGCCGGCCTTCTGCCATTCGAACGGTCGCGTCTGTCAGGGTGGATTCCTGACCGGCATGGTCGACACCGCGATGGCCAACGCTGCCATCGCCAAGGGCAAGATCGCGGTCGCGGTGCCGACGCTCGAACTCAAGATCAGCTTCTTCGAGGCGATGGGACCGGGGATCGTCTACGCCGAGGGCCGGGTGATGCGCTGGGGCGGTACGGTGGGCTTCCTCGACGGCGACCTCAAGGACGAGAAGGACCGCCTGATCGTCCATGCCACCTCGACGATCAAGATCGTGCGAGCCAAATCCCCGTCATCTTGAGCGAAGCGCCGTAGGCGCGTAGTCGAAAGATCTTCTCTCTACACGATCGATCTTGCCGTTGAAGTAAGGCCCCTCGGCTACGCTCAAGGGCGGAGGTTACTCCGCCCGAGGCGACACTGTGACGTTCCTCAGCCAGTGCTCGGCGATCTGCCGGCGGGTGGCGAACCAGGCGCCGTCCTTCTGCTTCATGTGGCCCACGATGCGGTCGAGCGCGGCGATGCGGCCGGGCCGGCCGATCATGCGCAGGTGCAGTCCGATCGACATCATCTTCGGCGAGCGCTCACCCTCAGCCCACAGCGTGTCGAAAGCGTCGGTCGTGTAGTCGGCAAAGTCGCGGGCCGTGACGAAGCGGTGGAAGCCCTGGTGATAGTGCATGTCGTTGGTGTCGAAGCTGTAGGGGATCACGAGATGCTTCTTGCCTAACACCTCCGTCTCGAACGGCAGGTCGTCGGAGTAATCGTCGCTGTCGTAGAGGAAGCCGCCTTCCTCGACCAGCAGGCGCCGCGTGTTGGGCGAGGGCGTGGAGCGCGTATGCCAGCCGACGGGACGCGTCCCTGCAATCTGGGTCAGCACCGTCACTGTCTTCGCGATCGCTGCGCGCTCGGCCGTCTCCTCCATATGAGCATGCTTCTCCCAGCGCCAGCCATGGCAGGCGATCTCGTGGCCGCGCTTCACGGCATCCTCGATCAGCCAGGGCGACAGCTGCGCCGCCATCCCGCAGGTGCTGACGGTGGTGGCCACGCCCAACCGCTCGAGTGTGTCGGCGATCCGCCACCACGCGGCCTTGGTGCCGTATTCGAAGTGCGATTCCATGCAGCGGTCGGGAACGCCTAAAACTTCGTCGGTGACTTCGTAGACCTTCTCGTTATGCGGATCGCCCGAGGAGAGCGACATCTCGGCGCCTTCCTCGAAGTTGATCACGAAGGAGACGGCGACCCGCGCGCCGCCGGGCCACTTGGGATCGGGCGGCGTGCGGCCATAGCCTTTTAGGTCACGCATCGCGATGCCCGATCACGTTGGCGAGCGCGGTGCTCAATCCCGTGGAGTCCTTTGCCGCCGGCCGGCGATAGGTGCCGGCGGTGGCCTTGCGCGGATTGAGGCGGACCAGTCCCTCGGCCATCGTCACGGCTGCCTGGATGCCATCCACCAGCGGCACCGGAACGCGCTCTCGTAGCTTCGCGGCGAGGCCAGCGAGCGGTGCGCCGGCCAGGATCACCACGTCGGCGCCATTGTGGGTGACGACGCGGTTGGCGAGATCGACCAGCAGCTGTTCCTTCTCCTCGGCCACGTCGTTGATGTTGGTGAACGCGCTGTCGAGCATCTGGATGGAGGCGCATCGGCCCGACATGCCATGCCATTCGACGATCTCGGCGAACCACGGTTCGAGGGCCTTGGCGAAGCTCACGATGGCGAATTTGCGACCGAGGGTGCAGGCGACCAGCATCGCGGCCTCTGCCATGCCGACCACAGGGAAATCGAACAGCTCGCGCGCACCGCCCAGGCCGGGATCGCCGAAGGCGGCAACGATGGCGGCATCGAAAGTGCCGCGTCGCTCCGCCAGCATCTCCAGCATCACTGCGCTGCCGATGGCCGCCTCGGCCCGCGTGGCGATGTA
>CANJHI010000054.1 GCA_947474005.1 Alphaproteobacteria bacterium
CAGGATCACCCGCACTTCAGGCGAGAGATAGCCCTCCTCGATCGAGTAGCGGACCAGGAAGATCGCGGCCAGCGCCAGCGTGATCGCGCCCACCCACAGGAAGGCCCGCGCACCCAGCCGTTGCTCCCAACCTACGTTGACCGGCTCGACGATTAATGGCGGCGGCAGTGACGGTGGCGCGGGGGCGAGTTCGACGACGAGCACCGTCTCCGACTCGAACGGCGCCACCGGCGCAGGCGGCAGCGCAGGCTCGACGATAGCCTCGACGGCGGCTGGTTCGGTGGCGGACTCGACGACCGCGGCCGTGACAAAGGGCGGCGGCAGCGCCTCTCCCGGGAGACTCTGCCTTTTGAGCAACGCCACTTCGGCTGTCAGCCGCTCGTTTGCCTCGCGCAGCCGCGACGTGCGCACCAGCGCCACGACGGCAACGATCGGAGTGCCGAGCGCCCAGACGACGGCGAGAAGACCGAGAAAGATCTCTTCCACGGAAGCCTCGGTCTCTGCCGCCCCCCGCTCTACTCGGCCGCGACGCGGGTTGCCTGACGGACGAAGGCGGCGCGGTTGTCGCGGGCGACGAGGCCGCGCTTCACCACCATCCGGTGGTTCTCCTTGCGAGCGGCGCGCTTGATGTCGCCCAGCGCATCGCCGTCGCACAGCACCAGGTCGGCGCTGTTGCCTTCCTTGATCCGGCCCTGATCCGCCAGGCGCATCAGGTCGGCCGCACTCGCCGTCGCGAAGAACAGCGAATCGCGCACCGAGATCCCGATGTCGCACATGTATTCCAGCTCGCGTGCATTCTCGCCGTGGCGGTTGTGCGGCGTGCCGGCGTCGGTGCCCATGGCGATGCGGCCGCCGGCCTTGTAATACATCTGGGTCGCGGCGATGTGGCGGTCGTAGACGCGACGGCTCTTCTCGATCACGTAGTCGGGGATCGAGCGGTCGCCGTCGTCATAGCCCTTGAGAATGTTTTTCACAGCGGCCAGCGTCGGCACCAGCCAGACGCCGCGCGCCTTCATCTCGGCGCAGCACTCGTCGTCCATGAAGATGCCATGCTCGATCGAATCGATGCCGCCGCGCACTGCGTTCAGGATGCCGAGCGCGCCCTGGGCATGGCTGGCGCAGCACTTGTGGAAACGATGGGCTTCGCTGATGCCAGCCTTCATCTCCTCGGCCGAATAGTGGGCGTCCTCGGGATTGACGCCGGGCGTCATCACGCCGCCGGTCGCCATGATCTTCACCAGGTCGGAGCCGGCATGGACCTGCTCGCGCACCGCCTTCACGACCTCGTCGATGCCGTCGGCGACGCGGCCGGTGCGGTTGCCGTGGCCGCCGGTCATGCAGATCATGCGGCCGGCGCAGCGCATGGTGGGGCCCAGGAACTTGCCGGCGTTGAAAGCGTCACGCAGAGCGAACTCGATATAGTCCTTGCCGCCGCAGTCGCGCACGGCGGTGACGCCGCCTTCGAGCGTGCTGCGCATGTACTCCATGCCGCGCACCGCGATCTGGGCGGCGCTGAGGCGATCCTGCGCCGCGCCGGGATTACCCTCGGCGCCCGAGAGCGAATGGACATGGCAGTCGATGATGCCGGGAATCAGCGTCCCGCCCGAGGTATCGACCCGCTCGCCGGCAAAGCCCGCGAACTCACCCGCCGGCGCCACGCGCTTGATCTTGCCGGCCTCTTCCAGCACGGCCTGTCCGTCCAGAACCTTCTCGCCATCGAACAGACGGCCGCCGACATACAACGTAGCCATACGAAACTCCCGAATTGAATGCCCGCGACTTTGCCCCCGCTCCTGCGGCACGGCAAGCACCGCTACGCCTGGCGTCCCATTACCCCTTCTCGTGGGTTCAAGCGACCTGCCGATCTTGACGCAAAGCCGACCGCATGGCCCCATGCATCAGCAGGCGGGCGACGCGGCCGTCCAGCTTTACCAAAATGCGTTTTCAAAGGGCCCGCATCGGCATGTGGATCGTCAAGCTTGCACTGAACCGGCCCTACACCTTCGTCGTCATGTCGCTGATGTTCATACTTGCCGGCATCGGCTCGACCATCCGCATGCCGAAGGACATCTTCCCGGCGATAAACGAGCCCGTCGTGACGGTGCTTTGGCAGTACCCGGGGTTTCCCGCCCCCAACATGGCGAACGAGATCGCCGAGTGGAGCGAGTTCATCACCTCGCAGTTCGTCGGCGATATCAAGCGAATGGAATCGCGCAGCATCTTCGGTTACAGCCTGGTGCGGCTGTACTTCCATCCCAACGTCGATATCGACCGCGCCGTCGCGATGGTTACATCCGTTTCGCAAACGATTCTGAGACGCCTGCCAGTCGGCACCTCGCCTCCTTATGTGCTGATCTACGATCCATCGAGCGTGCCGGTCATGCTCGTGGCCCTCGCGAGCCAGACTTTGACCGAGTCGCAGCTGTTCGATTTCGGTCAATTCACGGTACGCCAGGCCCTGTCGCCGGTCCAAGGAGCCCAGTTGCCGCTGCCGTGGGGCGGCACGCCGCGCGTGATCATGGTCGATACCGATAAGGCCAAGATGATGGCCCACGGCGTGACGTCCAACGATATCAATCGCGCCATGCTCAGCCAGAACGTCATCCTGCCGACCGGCTCCATCCGCGTCGACCGGACCGAGTTCATGCTTCAGCTCAACAACAGCCTGCCGACCATGGAGATGCTGAACGACGTCCCGATCAAGAGCGTCGACGGCAAACTCGTCTACATGCGCGACGTCGCTACCGTCCGCGATGGCTATCAACCACAGACCAACCTGGTGCGCTACAATGGCCACAAGTCGGTATATCTTTCGATCGGCAAGAATGGCGCTGTCTCGACACTGAACGTCATTGCCGAGGCCAAGGAGGTCCTGAAGACCATCCCCACGCCGGCTGATCTCCAGTTCACGATCCTGTTCGACCAGTCCCAGTTCGTGATCGGCGCCATCCAGGGTGTCGTGATCGAGGGCCTGACCGCGGCCGGGCTGACGGGCCTGTTGATCCTGCTATTCCTGGGTAGTTGGCGCGGCACGATCGTCGTGATCATCTCGATACCGATCTGCGTCTTCACCTCGATCTTCCTGCTCCACACCACCGACAACACGCTCAACCTGATGACGCTTGGCGGACTGGCGCTGTCGGTCGGCATCCTGGTCGATGATGCAACGGTAACCCTCGAGAACATTCACCGGCACATCGGAATGGGAAAGAATCTCATTCGCGCCATCCTCGACGGATCCCAGGAAATCGCCGTCCCGGCCTTCGTGTCTACTCTCTGCATCTGCATCGTGTTCCTGCCGGTCGGTCTGCTGACCGGACCGCCACGCTTCTTGTTCGTGCCGATGGCGCTCGCGGTTTTGTTCGCCATCGTCACCTCTTACCTATTGTCGCGCACGCTCGTTCCCGTCTTGACACACCACCTGACCCGGGGCGAACACAAAGCCAATGCGGAACCGCACGCGACGCCAAAACGTCCCGGAATGTTCCGCCGTATTCATCTGGCATTCGATGGTGGTTTCACTGCTCTCGCCGCCCGATACATATCCCTTCTCGACTGGTCGCTTCATCATCCGAAGGTCGTGCTGTCGTCTTTCGGCATCGCAGTCATCCTCGCGGCGCTGGCCATTCCGTCGGTCGGCCGCGATTTCTTCCCGCCTGCTGACGGCGGCCAGCTCCGCCTGCACGTCGCTGCGCCGACCGGCACCCGCATCGAGGAAACTGGCGTCTACTTCAGCCGTGTCGAAGCGGCGATCCGGGCCGCAACAGACGGCGATGTCGCCGTTATCGTCGACAACATCGGCATACCGCAGCCGAACAACCTCTCGCAGAGCGACAACATCACGGTCAGCTCGGCTGATGGCGAGATCCTGGTGGCCCTCAAGCATGACCGCAAGCATGGCGCTCAGGAATACATGAAGCGCCTGCGGAAGGTCCTGCCGGAGCAATTCCCCGAACTGACGTTCTATTTCCAGCCTGGCGACATGCAGACCCAGATCCTGAATCTCGGCCTGCCGACGCCGATCGACATCAAGGTGTTCGGCATGGCCAGCACCGAGACGCTGTATGACATCGCGAAGAAAATCGAAAGGCGGATGCTGGACGTGCGTGGTGCGGTCGACGTCCACATCCAGCAGCGCATGGACCAGCCGGCTCTGAAGATCGCCGTCAATCGGGAAATGACGGCGAAGATGGCGTCGGAGAAGCATGGCGTCGGCGACTTCTCCCAGATCGAGATCTCCAGGAACGTGCTGATCGAAGCCAGCTCAAGTTTGATGGTCTCGCCCAATTTCTGGACCGACCCCAAATCGGGCCATACCTACTTCCTCGTCGTTCAGTCACCGCTGGACCAGCTGCGCACCATGGACGATCTGGCCAACATCCCGATCCGCGGCAGTGGTGACGCGCAGACCCAGTACCTGTCGAACATCGCCGAGGTTACCCGCGCGCAGGTGCCCGCCCAGGTCAGCCACACCAATGTCCTCGTGACGTTCGACATCATGGCCAACATCCAGGGTGTCGATACCGGAACCGTGGCCGCGGGTGCTCGGAAGATCATCGACGAATTGTCAGCCGAGCTTCCCAAGGGCGTGTTCATCGAAATGGCCGGCCAGGTAAAAACGATGAACACAGCCTTCGACCAGCTCGGCCTCGGCCTGGCAGTGGCGATCCTGCTGGTCTATCTGATTCTCGTCATCAATTTCCAATCCTGGACGGATCCCTTCATTATCATCATGGCGCTGCCCGGCGCATTCTGCGGCGTCGTTGTGTTGATGTTGCTGACCAAGTCGACCTTCAGCGTCCCCTCGTTGATGGGCGCGATCATGGCGGTGGGCGTGGCGACAGCGAACAGCATCCTCGTCGTCTCCTTCGCCAAGGAAGCGCTGAGAGACGGAGAAAGCGCGATCCAGGCGGCTCTCAGTGCCGGGCGCGCCCGTGTGCGCCCGGTGGTCATGACGGTCATTGCCATGGTTTTCGGCATGATCCCGATGTCGCTCGGTCTCAGCGAAGGCGGCCACCAGAACGCGCCTCTCGGACGGGCGGTGATCGGCGGAATGCTCTTCGCCTGTATCGCCACCCTGATCCTGGTACCGGTCATCTTCAGCCTGATGCGCCGTAACTGGCGGCCGGCACCTCCCCAGGAAGGCGAAGAGCTTCTCATAACCGGCAGATAAACGCGCTGCCCGCGCTATTTCAGCTTCGGCGCCCACATGCTGGGCGAGCCCTCGGGGACCTGTTTGGCCCGGTCCTGCCAGCCGCCCCCAAGCGCCTTGATGAGCGCCACCGTCGTCATCAGCTGGTCGTTGGTGATCTGGACCGCCACGGCCTGAGACGCCAGCGCCGCCCGTTGCGCGACAAGGACGTCCACCATCGAATTCAAGCCCTGGCTAAAGCGCTGGCTCGTCAGCAGGACTGTCCGGTTGGCGCTGGCCACAGCCTGCTGCTGAAATCGCGCCTGCTGGTTCATCAGGCGCAGGCCGGCAAGGGCCGTCTCCACCTCCTGGAATGCCTTCAACAACAAGGCCTGGTAGAGCGCCACCCTTTCCTGATAGGCCGCGCGGGCGCGCTCGACGTTAAGTCCGGTGCGGCCGGCATTGAAGACCTGTTGGAACAGGGACATTCCTACGCCCCAGATGTTGTTCAGCGGATTGACCAGGGTCGACAGCGCGTAGCTTTCGAAGCCGATGGACGACGTCAGCGCGATCGTCGGGAAGTAGGCCGCGACGGCGACGCCGATTTGCGCGTTGTAGGCGGCCAGTTCGCGTTCGGCCCGCGCGACATCGGGACGACGCTCCAGCAAATCCGACGGCAGCCCCACCGGGATGGACGGGATCGATCGCTCGTTGGGTTGCTTGCCGATGGTAAACTGTTCCGGGTTGGTCCCGACCAGGACAGCGAGCTTGTTGGCGAGCTTGATGCGCTGCGCTTCGAGGGTTTGGGCTTGTGCTTCCGTCGTCCTGAGCGCGGTTTCCACATCGGAAAGCGCGATATCGCTCGACAGTCCGTCGAGCCTGCGGGCCTTGAACAAGTTGAGCGTGTTCCGGTGAAGGGTGATGCTTTCGGTGATGATCCGGACGAGTTCGTCGGTCGTGCGGACTTCGAAGTAGGTCTGCGCAACCTCGCCATTCAGAGTCAGCAAGGCCGTCTGGTAGGCAGCGATGCTTGCGCCCAACTCCGCGCGGGCGGATTCGGACTGCCGGCGCAGGCGTCCCCAGAAATCGATCTCGTAGGTGGCGTATAAAGGCACGGCCTTGAACGCGCTGGTGATGACGGGCTGGTTGTCGGTGATCGGCGAGGGCGGAACCAGCGTGACGAAGTTGGAATTGTTGGCGTAGCGCTGGGCGAGGCCCCCGGCATTGATTTCGGGGTAAAGATAGCTCGTCGATATGCCCGCGAGGGCCTGAGCCTGCAACACGCGCGCGGCGACGGCTTTGAGATCGGGGTTCTGCTTGACGGCCTCGACCTGAAGGTTGTTCAGCATCGGGTCGTTGAATACCGTCCACCAGTCGCCTCGTCCGATGGTGTCCTGGGGAACGCCGACCTGCCAGGGTTCGGCCTCGGTGAGTTGCGCCGGTATGGCAACCTCGGGCCGGACGTAGTTGGGCCCGACGGGCTCGCAGGCCGCCAGGAGGGCAAAGACGGCCAAGCCCGCGGGAGAAGCGATCTTCAGGGCGCGTACCATGTCTTTGCCGCCGGAACTACGAGGGGCCGGCGGTCTGGACGCGGACCTTGGCGCCGTCTTTCAGCAGATCGCTCGGCGTGGTGACGATGCGTTCGCCTTCGGAACATCCCGACAGTATCTCGACGGTCTTGCCGAAGTCCCTCCCGAGACGGACCTTGCGGATTCGGACGACGTCATCCTTGTCCACCACCGCGATCTGCGGCCCTTCGGCAAGAACGATGATGGACGAATCCGCGACCACGATCGGCGGCGACGGATTGACCAGCCTGAAACGGACGGTCGAATACATGCCGGGCAACAGAATGCCGTCCGGGTTCGGAGCCTCGACCTCGACCAGCATGGTTCGCGAGGTCGCATCGAGAGAAGCCGCGTTGCGGACGACCTGGCCGCGGAAAGTCCGCTCGGGATACTCGCGGATGCCGACATCGGCCGCCAACCCATCCCTGATCATCGGCAGATAATTCTGCGGCACCGCGACATAGACCCGAACCGGATCCATCCGATAGATCCGGTAGAGCCACGCCTTCGGGTCGTGACTGCCGAGGTCGATCAGGGCACCGGTCGTCGCCTTCGCGAGGTTGCGCGCGCCGACAACGCCGTCGAAGGGCGCGTAGATCTTCTGGAATCCCTTCATGGCCGTCAGCCGGTCGACTTCCGCATCGGCTGCGGTGACATCGGCCTTGCGGGCTTCATAGGCGGCCAGATTGTTGTCGACGTCCTGCTGTGAAACAGCGGCAGTTTTCACAAGGCCGAGATAGCGCTGATAGGTAATCCTGGCGATTTCCGAGTTGGCCTTGGCCTGCAGCACGAGAGCCCGCGCCCGGTTCAATTGCTGATCCAGTTCGGGCGTCTCGATCTCGGCCAGCAATTGACCAGCCTTGACCTTCGCGCCGATATCGACGGTCCACTTACTGACATAGCCGTCGACACGCGCATACACGGGCGAGTCCTCGAAGGCGATGATGTCTCCCGGCAAGGCGAGCACCGAGTCGCGCGAGGCCCGCTCGGCCGGCGATACCCTGACGACCGGCAGGCCGGCGGCTGCTTCGCCGGCCGACAATGACCGCTCCCGGAGCATCCGAACGCCCTCGAACCCGGCCCAGACGAGGCCGGCTCCCACCAATCCAAGCAGGACCAAACGCGGCCATCTACTCTTCATGCCCGCACTTTGCCGCGGCCTTTCCGGAGGTCTCATGGCTTGAACGGGCTTCGTCACGGCGCGCGCCTTCCGTCGCTCCACGGGCAGGACTGTGAATAGCCGTGCTGCGAATGGCCGTGCTGACTGGGAGGCAAGGCTTGCTCTATGCCCTTCTGGCTATTGGAGGTCAGCGATCGAACCGACGGATTGTTGGAAAAGACAATTTTCCCCGCGGTCGGGATTGCGTCAAGGAATGATTGGTGGAGCCTGGAAGACGTTGTGGCCATGATCGAAGAATGAGAAGCGCGACCAATTCCGACAGAGTTATGGAGCAACAACGATATGCCGCGGCGTGGCGCAGTCTTCGTACGAGAAGGCTGGCGGTATGGGGGTTGCTGTTTGCCTGCATCGCGGTCGGAAGGATATCGGGTTGGAACAAGGATCTCCCCCGCTACGCCCTGGAGATCACCCTGGCGCTCACCCTCGCCGCCCTGCTCTGGAGTGCCGCCTTCCGATGCCCACGTTGCCGCAAGTTCTTCCGATGGGGCAGCAGGAAGCTCAATCCCCTGGCGTCAAAATGCGTTCACTGCCAGCTGCCGGTTGGTGCGAAGCCGGATTGAACTTCCCTTCGGCGCAGTCGCGCAGCGCGTCAACAATCTCGCGGCCGACGACGGGGAGGTAGTCCGGCGCGTAGTGGTTGAAATCGGCGCCGCCCTTGTCGAGGGCGCGGGATTGCCCGTCGCGGCCGACGAAGGTCCGCGGATCCAGCACCGGCAGCCCGAGCGAGCGCGCCGCCTCGACCGTCTTCTCGACATGCTGCAGGCGCTCGGCGAGCAGGCTGCCGTCGGCCTGGCGCACCACGACATGCGGCACGACCAGCAGCGGCCGCGCCACCAGCGCCTGCAGACGCGCCATCCCCGCGGCGATTTCCGACGCGGTGAGATAGCGGAAAGTGAGTTCGCGCAGCACCAGTCGATGGCCCTCGCCGAACCGCCAGCGTGTCCGCCAGCGCGCGCGCAGCTCCGCCTCGACGCCCTGGGCCAGCGCTTCCGACGGCCGCTGGCCGCGCTCGATCGCGAGCCACCAGTCCTCTCCCGCGGCGCCGGTCCCTTGGCGGAGATGGCGATGAATCTCGTTCACGTTCAGCGTCCAGCCGGCGACCTCGTAGTGCTTGTCGGTGCAAATCTCCACCACCACATGCTCAGCCCGCCGCAGCGGCAGAGGCAGGGGCACGCGGTAGCGCCAGCGCAGCCCGCTCTCGTAAGCGAAGGGCCGGATGCCATGCGGCATCCTGATCTCGCCACGCCCGAGCCGCACGAGCTGGATCGCCTCGTGCACGTCGTGAACATAGATCGGCGGCCACCACCAGGAGCGACGGTTGAGATACTTGATCTCGCTCCGCAGCTCCGCGGCATCCAGCGGCTGGTGGACGCGGCACGATCCCAGCGCTAGCACGCGCATTCGGTCGTCCTGAGCAAGGCGGAGGATGACAAGATCACGACGACGGGCGGCCGCAGCCCAGCGGATCGGCCGGCCCATCGGTCCCGGAGGCGCCGGCCAGTGCTTTCAGCCGCGCGATCTCGCCATCGATGCCGACAATGTGTGGGTTCCACTTTCGCGCCAGTTCGAAGGCCGCAACCGCGCGGGCATTCTCGTCCATCTCGGCGCGGATCATGCCGAGGCCGGAGTAGGCGCCGAAGTGGCGCGGCTCGCGCTTGATGGTCTCGCAGATGTCGGCGAGCGAAGCCGGAAAGTTGCCCAGCAGCCAATAGGCGGTGGCGCGCTTGTTCCAGGCCTCCGAGAGCTCGGGCGCCACCTCGATCAGGCGGGTGAATGTCTCGACCGAAGCCTTCAATTGCTGCTGCTGCATCTCTGCGATGCCGCGCATCATCGTGGCGCGCTGCTGCTGGTCGGGGACCATGGTCCACTGCTCCCAGATCGCGGCCTCCAGCGTCTGGATGGTGACCGGATCGGTGGCGGTTTGCAGCTTGGCGAAGAGTGTGTCGAGCACGGTGCCGCTCCCGGCGTTCTGCGCCATGACGTTGATCCCCAGCATCAGGCCCAGCAGGGCCGCAAGGCAAGAGCGAAGAAGGGTCATCGTGTTTCCGATAGAATTAGATGAGTGCCGCCGGCTTGGGGCCGCCGGTCGCCCAGTCGAGCAACTCGACGGTATGGGCAATCGGTATGCCGGTACCGGAAGCGATGTTTCCGATGCAGCCGAAGTTGCCGGCGGCGATGACGTCGGGCCGCACACTTTCGATATTGGCAACCTTGCGGTCGCGCAGGCGGCGCGACAGGTCGGGCTGCAGCACCTGGTAGGTACCAGCCCAACCGCAACAGAGATGGCCCTCGGGCACGTCCTTCACCATGAAGCCCGCCTCGCGCAGCAGCTTCTTCGGCAGCGCGTCGAGCTTCTGGCCGTGCTGCATCGAGCAGGCCGAATGATAGGCGACGGTGAGCGGCCGGGGCACGATACCGCTCAAGCCGACCTCGGCCACGATCTCGGTCACGTCCTTCGCCAGCGAAGCCACCTGCTTGGCCTTCTCCGCCCAGACCGGATCGTCGGCCAGCATGTGGCCGTAGTCCTTCACCGTGGTGCCGCAGCCCGAGGCGTTGATGACAATGGCGTCGAGGCCGGCGCCGTCGATCTCCCTCAGCCACGCCGTGATGTTGCGCTTGGCGAGCTCGATGGCCTGATCGTTGCGGCCGACGTGCAGCACCGAGGAGCCGCAGCAGCCCGAGCCCGCGACGTTCACCACTTCGATATCGAGCCGCGTCAGCAGCCGGACCGTGGCCTCGTTCACCTCGGGCGCCAGCACCTGCTGCCCACAACCCGGCATCAACGCCACGCGCTTGCGCTGCACCCCCAACGCCGGAAAGACCTGCGGCCGGTCGACCGGCGAAGGAGTCGGCACCTTGTCGGGCACGGCCTCGAGCATGGCACGCAGCCGGCGCAGGAAAGTGGCGCCGCCGGGATCGGAACTGGTCGCCGGCAGCAGCGGCGCCAGCGGCTTGGCAAGCCGGCCCAGCACCATGGCCCAGCGGAACGCCGCCGGACGCGGCATGAGGTAGGCCAGCACCCCGCGCATAAAACGGTCGGGCAGCGTCCGCGTAAAAGTTTCTTCGATGTGGTGGCGGCCGTGATCGACCAGATGCATATAGTTCACGCCTGACGGGCAGGTCGTCATGCAGGAGAGGCAGGACAGGCAGCGATCGACGTGCCGGACCTCCTTCGCGGTCGGCGCGCGGTCGTCCTCAATCATCGACTTGATGAGATAGATGCGCCCGCGTGGGCTGTCGCGCTCGTCTCCCAGCAGCACGAAGGTCGGGCACGTGGCCGTGCAGAACCCACAATGCACGCACTTGCGCAGGATATCATTGCTGCGCGCGGTCTCGGGATCGGCGAGCTGGGCCAAGGTGAAGTGGGTTTGCATCGTTAGCCCATCCGCCCCGGGTTGAAGAGGCGCTTGGGATCGAAGCTCTCTTTTACGCGCACCGCCAGTGCCGCGAGGGCTGCCGGCTGCGGTTGGAAGACGGGCACGGCAGCACGCACCGCTTCCGACGCGCGGATGAGGGTGGCGTGACCACCCTTGGCGCCGATGGCGCCGCGCACGATCGTGTGGTCTGCGTCGGCGCTCGGCGGCAGCGCGAGCCAGATGAGGCCGCCTGACCAATCGTAGAAGGCTTCAGCCGAAGGACGCAGCGCCTTGATGCGGGCCACGATGGCGGGGCCCTCGGTCGGCGGGCAGGAGATTTTCCAGACGACTGAGCCAGATGCCACCTTGAGCGGCGCCACGTCGCGCACCTCGCGCCAGAAGGCACGGCTTTCCAGCGTGCCCAGCTCTTCCATCCCGGCATCCAGGTCGATCAACAATTCGCGCAATGCCTTCAGCCGCGCCTCGACCGAGGGCGCCACGCCTTCGATGCGGAGGGCCGTCTTGCCCGGCAGATGAGCGGCGCCGGAAATGTCGTGCGGGCTGCCAAGCGCGGCACACATCGCCCGCACCGCTGCGGCATCATCGAGCCCCAGCAGCAGGAGCGTGCGCGTTTGGTCGGGCGCCGGTAGCACCTTCACCGAGACCTGGTCGAGCACGGCCAGAGTACCCCAGGAGCCAGCGAGCAACTTGGAGAGATCGTAGCCGGTGACGTTCTTCATCACCTTGCCGCCCGACTTGAAACTCTCGCCACGGCCGTTGACGCCGCTGAACCCAAGCAGGTGATCGCGCGCGGCACCGGCGGAGAGCCGCCGCGGGCCGGCGAGATTGCCCATCACCGCGCCGACCAGCGTGCCCTGCCCGGCTTCCTGACCAAGAAGCGGCCCGAGATCGGGCGGCTCGAAGGCCAGCATCTGGTTGCGTTGAGCGAGCAGCGCTTCGACCTCGCTGATCGGCGTGCCGGCACGTAGCGTGACCACCAGTTCCTCGGGCGCGTAGTCGACGACGCCGCTCAGGCCGGAGAGGTCGAGCACCTGGTCGCAGGCCATGGGTTTGCCGAAGGCGATCTTGCTGCCCTGCCCGCGCACATCGAGCGTCGTGCCGTCGTTCAGCGCCCATTCCACCGCCTGCCGCAGCTCCTCGGGCGATCGCGGCTTGATCGTCGAGGTCGTCATTGGACCGCGGGCCTCCAGGCCCGCTCATGCTCTTCTGAGCGGGCTCCGCGCGGAGTAGTCTCCGCGCTTTTGAGGCCCGCGGTCCGGTTTGAGTTCACGTCAGAACCGCGGGATGTCTGGAAACGGCATCTTGTTATGATGGACCACGACGCGGCCCAGCTCGGCGCAGCGGCGGAGCTGGGGGAAGACCTTGCCGGGGTTCAGCAGGTGGTCCGGATCGAAGGCACATTTCAGGCGCATCTGCTGATCGAGGTCGATTTCGGTGAACTGCACGCCCATCAGGTCGCGCTTCTCAATACCGACACCGTGCTCGCCGGTCAGCACGCCGCCCACGCGCACGCAGAGCCGTAGGATGTCGGCGCCGAATTCCTCGGCGCGATGCAACTCGTCGGCGTCGTTGGCATCGAACAGGATCAGCGGATGGAGATTGCCGTCGCCGGCATGGAAGACGTTCACGACGCGCAGGCGGTGCTTCTTCGACATCTCGCGCATTTCGGCCAGCACCTCGACCAGGCGGCCGCGCGGTACCGAGCCGTCGAGGCACATGTAGTCGGGCGTGATCTGGCCGACGGCGGGGAACGCGGCCTTGCGGCCAGCCCAGAACAGTACCCGCTCCTGCTCGTCGTTGCTGACGCGCACCGTGGTGGCGCCGCGGCCGCGCGCGATCTCCGCCACGCGCTCGACCAGATAGTCGACTTCGACCGGTGGACCGTCGAGTTCGACGATCAGCAGGCCCTCGGCATCGAGCGGATAGCCCGCACCGACATAGGCCTCGGCGCATTTGACCGCCTCCTTGTCCATCATCTCCATGCCGCCGGGGATGATGCCCGAGGCGATGACGGCCGCGACGCAATCGGCCGCGCCTGCCTCGGTCGGAAAACCCAGCAGCACGGCCCGCGCGGTGGTGGGCTTGCGCAGAAGACGCACCGTCACCTCGGTGACGACGCCCAGCAGTCCCTCGGAACCGGTCATGACGCCCAAGAGATCGTAGCCTTCGGAGTCGAGATGCTTGCCGCCCAGGCGCACCACCTCGCCGGTCATCAGCACCAGTTCGATGCCCAAGAGGTTGTTGGTGGTGAGGCCGTATTTGAGGCAATGCACGCCGCCGGAATTCTCGGCGACGTTGCCGCCGATCGAGCAGGCGATCTGCGAGCTGGGGTCGGGCGCGTAGTAAAAGCCCTCATGCTCGACCGCCTTGGAGATGCCGAGGTTGGTGACGCCGGGCTGCACACGGGCGCAGCGGTTGGCGTAGTCGATTTCGAGTACGCGGTTGAACTTGCCCAGGCCCAGCAGGATGGCGTCGCCCACCGGCATGGAACCGCCCGACAGCGAGGTGCCGGCACCGCGCGGCACGACCTTGACCTTGTTGTCCTGGCAGTAGCTCAGGATGGTCGAAACCTGCGCCACCGTCTCGGGCAGGACCACGACCAGCGGCATCTGGCGGTAGGCCGAGAGCGCATCGCACTCGTAAGGACGCATACCTTCGAGGTCGTCGATCACGCCCTCGCCTGGCACGATTGCCCGAAGCGCTGCCACGATCTCGGACCGGCGGGCGAGAATGGCGGGATCGAGCGGCGGCATCTGCATGCTTCGCTCATACGCCAAATAAAAAAGCGGCGGAAGCCGAGGGCTCCGCCGCTTTGTTCATTAAGACGCGAACCGCTGCTTAGCCCTGGCGAGCCTTGAAGCGCGGGTTGGTCTTGTTGATGACGTAAACGCGGCCCTTGCGGCGCACGATGCGGCAGTCCTTGTGACGGAGCTTCACCGACTTGAGAGAATGACGAATCTTCATGGCCCTAACTCAACAAAAAGCCCCGGCCGGGCCGGGGTGAATTCCGAAAGCGCGCGGAAAATACGGACCCGAGGCCCGCCCGTCAACCCATTGATTTTCCACCCAACTTGACCGGCGAACGGCCCGTCCCCGTACACTGGCTGGGCCGGATTCGTCAATGATCATAGGGACTTGGCCTCCTACACCTTTTCCCGCAGGTCGGTGACACATTTCACGCTGAGTTCGAGGCTCCGGTTCAGGAAGTCCTCGATCACCGCGAGTTCGTCCGTGCTGTACTGCGACCACAGCGCAAACATGCGCTTCTGCATCGGCGCATAGACCTTGGCGATCTCGACGATCGAGCCCTCGCGAATGCGCACGAGAACGCGACGCCGGTCGGCTGGATCGTCGACCCGCTCGACATAGCCCGCGCGCTCCAGGCGATCGATCAGGGCCGTCACCGCGCCCGAGGTCAGTCCCGTCGCGGCGGCAAGCTGCCCGGCCGACACCTGGCCCTGGAGCTGGATCAGATCGAGACCTTCGAGATCAGTCGTGTTGAGGCCGAAGCGCGCCGCCACGGTCTGGCTGACGATGACGCTTTGCGCGCCCATGCGCCGGACGATGTTGCCGATACGGCCCACCAGCTTGAGGTTGGCATGATTGAAATGGGCCGCTCCTCCCTTATGTGCGGCCATTGCCTCAGCCTAACCTGGCGGCTGCAGCAAACGCCGTCAGCAGCGCGCCACAGGTGATGAGATCGAGCGGCAGACGGAGCCGGCTGCGCCGCGTCCAGGCGCGCGCCGCGGCCTCGCTCACCGCAGCCGGATCGGCCTTCTCGAAGGCGAGCGCCTTGGGGATGAAGTCGAAGCCCGACCAGAGGCGCATGACGGCATGGCTCGCCAGCGCCACCAAAAGGCAATTCCGAACCGCCGGCTGGGACCAGGCGACGACCAGCGCCGCGATCAGCGTCACCTCGAAGGCGACGTGGATCGAAATCCAGAAGCGCTTGCGCGAGATGCCGCCGCGTGTCGGCTGAACCAAATCCGGGCGCTTGGGCCAGAAGGGATCGACGACCGTGAATTCGTAGAGGCCACCGCCCACGCTCGCCAAGGCGAGCGCAGTGGCAAAGGCTACAACCACCAGCATGAGGAACCTCGATGAGATTGACCAGATAATATCTCTATAGATAAGATATTTTATGATCAAGATAAATGCGGCAAAAGTTGTCCCGCCGGAATCCGGGCTAGAGTGTCCGCATGGACAGGATATCCCGCCGACGCCTGCTCGCTCAGGCCACCACCGCGACCGTTGCCGCAACCGGCGTCGGCCTGTCGTACGCCCATGCCCAAACAGCGCCCTTCCCTGCCCGGCCGATCCGCATCCTGGTGGGCTTCGCCGCCGGCGGGGGCAACGACGTGGTTGCCCGCATCGTGGCCCAGAAACTGTCCGAGGGATCGCTCGGACCGGTGCTGGTCGACAATCGCACCGGGGCGAGCGGCCTGATCGCGGCTGACATGCTGGCCAAGTCGTCGCCCGACGGCACGACCCTGATGGTGGCGTCGCAGACGACCTACGCGGTGGCGCCCGTCCTCTACGCCAAGACGGTCACATTCGACGCCACGCGCGACGTGTCGGGCGTGGCGATGCTCGGGGCCTCGCCGCTGGTGCTGGTGGTCCATCCGTCGTTTGCCGCCAAGACCGTGCGCGAGCTGATCGACATGGCCAAGGCCCGGCCGGGCGAGCTCAACATCGGCTCGGGTGGCGTCGGCACCACGCCGCACATGGCGGCCGAGCAGTTCATGTTCGACGCCGGCATCCGCATGACCCACGTCCCCTACCGCGGCGAGGCACCGGCGATCATCGACCTGCTGGCCGGCCAATTGCCGGTGATGTTCGCCAATCTCTCGGCGATCACGGGCCATTTGAAATCCGGCACGCTGCGCGGCCTCGCCGTGACTTCGCGCCAACGTGCGCCCGGATACGCCGACCTGCCGACGATCGCCGAATCGGTGCTACCGGGTTTCGAGGTCGAGACCTGGTTCGGATTGACCGCTCCCGCCGCAACGCCGCGCGCGATCGTGCAGCGCCTCAACACCGAGGTGCAGAAGGCGCTTGCCGCGCCCGACCTGCAGAAGCGCTTCGACGAACTCAGCCTCACGGCAAGTCCCGGCACGCCCGAGGCGCTCGATACCACCATCAAGGTAGAGATCGCTCGCGCCCGCGAGACGATCAGCCGTGCCGGCATCAAGGCTGCGGATTGAACCGGGAGAGCAGTGTCATGAGCGACGACTCCTACGACATCGACATCGTCATCCAGGGTTTTCCGGGAAAGTCCGTGTGCCACGGCGGGCTGGGCTGGAGCACGGTCGTGCTGCTACGCGGCCATGGCCGTGTGGCATTGGTCGATACCGGGACGTTCGGCATGCGCCGGATGCTGATCGAGCGGCTGGCCGAGCGCGGCCTCGCCCCCAAGGACGTGACCGACGTGCTGCTGACGCATTCGCACCACGACCACTCGGTCAATTGGACGCTGTTCCACCACGCTCGCATCGTCATCGGCGCCACCGAGCTCGACTGGTCGCTCGGCGAACCGTGGGGCGAGACGCCGGTGCCGGAACTCTACATGCGCGAACTCAGCCGCTGGCCGAGTCTGGCACGCGCCAAGGACGGCGACGAGGTGCTGCCCGCGGTGTTCGCCCATATGGCGCCCGGCCACACGCCGGGCTGCCTTGTCTACGTGGCGCACGACCGGCGGCGCGACATCATCTTCACCGGCGATGCCGCCAAGAACCGCGCCGAGCTGCTGTCACGCAGCGCCGACATGACCGACAGCGCCGAGCAGACGCGCGAGTCGATGGCCATGATCTGGGAATTCTGGCGCCGCCGGCCCGGCAACATCCTGGTGCCCGGCCACGACCTGCCGATGACCCAGCAAGACGGGCGCACGTCCTATATTGGACGGCGCGAGGCGGCGATCTCGACGTGGTACGGCGACAACCTCGAGCAGACGACGCTGATCGAGCTCACCCGCGAACGGGTCGCGTCGATTTTGGCGGCCGGTGAGCAGGCTGCAGCAGAATGAGGTTGTGACATGTCCAGACTGACTCTCGCCCAGGCCAACAAGATCGTCGAAGCCGGACTCGCCAAGGCGCGCGAGATGAAGATCAAGCCGCTGGCCGTCGCTGTGCTCGACGACGCAGGCCACGTGAAATCGCTGCAGCGCGAGGATGCGGCCAGCATGTTCCGCAACGACATCGCCATCGGCAAGGCCTGGGCCGCCGTCGGCATGGGCGCGTCCAGCCGGACATTGCTGGGGCGCGCCAAGGAGAACCCTCAGTTCTTCGGCGCGCTGGCCGCGACCGCACAGGGCAAGTTCCTGCCTCAGACCGGCGCGGTGCTGATCAAGGACAAGGACGGCAACGTCCTGGGTGCGGCCGGTGCCAGCGGCGGCACGGGTGACGAGGACGAAGCCGTCTGCATCGCCGGCATAGAGGCGGCGGGGCTCGTCGTGGGCTGAAGCCCTACTCCTCTGGTTCCGTCGTGAAGGTGAGTGGGTGCCCGGCGCGGCGACCGAGGTCGGTCGCCTCCGACGCCTTGGTCTCGGCGATCTCGCGGGTGAAGACGGCGACGACGCAGGCACCGCGCTGGTGGGCCGTCAACATGATGCCGTAGGCCTGTTCGTCGGTGGTGTGGAACACCGCCCGCAGGACGACGACGACGAACTCGCGCGGCGTGTAGTCGTCGTTCAGCAGGATGACCTTGTGCAGCGGCGGCTGCTTGGTTTTGGGCTTGGCGATAGTCTCGGGCTTGACGTCGATGTCGCTCATCGGCCCCTCCGACACTCAAATCGTCGAGCCGAGCCTGCCGCGTTTTGCCGCCGCTGTCAGCAGGCCTCAGATCGGTGCGATCGAGCGGTATTTGGGCGGATGATCAAGCGGGCGGCGCGCCTGCGTGCTGTCGAAGATCGCGACCAGCCGGCGGCGCGTTTCGCGCGGATCGATCAGGTCGTCGACGCCAAATCCCTCGGCGGCGCGCAGCGGCCCGATACGGGTGCGGGTCTCGTCGATCATCTGCTGGCGACGCGCCTTCGGATCGGGGGCGCTCTCGTAGTCCTTGCGGAAGGCAACATCGATCGCGCCCTCGATCGACATGGCGCAGATCTCGGCCGAGGGCCAGGCGAGGCAGGCGTCGGCCGAGAAGCTGCGACCACCGCACATGGCGTAGTAGCCCAATCCATAGCCCTTGCGCAGCACGAGCGAGACGCGTGGCACGCTGGCGTGGCCCCATTCGTAGATCAGCTTGGCGCTACGCCTCCCCAGGCTGGTCCGTTCCGCGCCCGAACCGATGGAGAAGCCCGGCACGTCGATGAAGGAGACGATGGGCAGGCCGAAGGCATCGCAGAGCGCGATGAAATGGGCGCCCTTGTCGCAGGTATCCGAGTTCAGCATCCCGCCCAGCCGCAGCGCTTGGTTGGCGATGAAGCCGACGGGCCGCCCGCCCAGCCGCGCGAACGCCGTCACGAGATTGCCGGCGAAAGTGGGTTTCAACTCGAGTACCGAGTCCTTGTCAGCGATCAGGGCCAGCACCTTGCGCACATCGTAGGCCTTGCGCGTCGAGATCGGCACCAGATCGAGCAGAGCATCGTCAATCCACGGGATTGGGCGTGGATGAGCGACGACCTGCTGCGGCGCGCGCGCATTGCCCGGCAAGTAGGAGAGGAACCGGCGGGCAACGGCGAAGGCCTCGTCCTCGCTGGCGACGCCGAGATCGGCGATGCCCTGGCGATCGACCTGCACGTCGGCGCCGCCCAGTTCCATCGTGTCGATGTCCTCACCGGTCGCCGCCTTGACCAGCGCAGGGCCGGCGATGCCCATGGTCGACTGGCCGCGCACCATGACGACCAGGTCGGAGAGGCCGGCATAGTTGGTCGGGCCGGCGAAGCCCGCGCCCAGCATCAGCGCCACCATGGGAATCCAGCCCGAGGCGCGGGCAAAGTCGTGGAAGGTGGTGTTGGCCTTGGCGAAATGGCGAGCGTCCTGGCCGTCCTGTATGCGATGGCCACCACCGTCCAGCATCATCACCAGCGGCATGCCGCGGGTAATCGCGATCTGCACCGCGCGATGGATCTTGGCGCTGCCCAGGATGCCGGAGCTGCCGCCGAACACGGAGAAGTCCTGCGACACGACCATGACCGGTCGGCCGTCGATCAGGGCCGTGCCGATGACGACGCCATCGGCCGGCGACTTGGCACGCACGGCCGCCGCATCCTCCTCGCCGCCCGCGACCAGCGCGCCGACCTCGGAGAACGAGCCCTCGTCGACCAGCCGGGCGATCCGCGTGCGCGCGCTCAATTTGCCGCGCTTGCCGAGCTTCTCGATCGCCGGCGCACGGGCCTCGTCCAGAAGAGCTGCGCGTGCGGCTTCGATCTCGTCGATGCGCTGGCGCATGGTGGTGTCGGTGGCCATGAGGTGTCTCCGTTCCATCGCGTGGTCTATCGCGTAACCGGGGCCGACAATTTCTCGCGCCTGACGTGGATCCCGGCGGCCTCGCGATCCCAGGTATCCGCGGTGACGCCCTCGGCGCGCAGGATGTTCTTCTGCACCTTCTGCGTTGGTGTCTTGGGCAATTCAGGCAGGACGCGCACGTAGCGCGGCACCATGAAGTGCGCCATGCGCGGCATCAGGTAACGCACCAGCTCGGCGGGATCGATGCTCCGGCCAGCGACCGGCGCCACGACCGCCAGCACATCGTCCTCGCCGAATTCCGACGGCACGCCCACAACCGCAGCCTCGCGGACGGCGGGATAGGTTCCAACTTCAGCCTCGACCTCGAAGGAGGAGATGTTCTCGCCGCGGCGGCGGATCGCATCCTTCAGGCGGTCGACGAAGAAGAAGTTGCCCTCGGCGTCGCGCCGGAAGGCGTCTCCGGTGTGGAACCAGCCATTGCGCCAGGCCCGCGCCGTCGCCTCGGGGTTGTTGTGATAGCCGTGGTTCATCGCCCACGGCACGTCGGTGCGCAGGACCAGCTCGCCGGTCTGGCCCACCGCCACTTCGCAATCGTTGTCGTCGACCAGGCGGGCATCGACGCCGTCGCGCGGTCGGCCGCAGGTGCCGCGCGCCGCGGGATTGCGCTCGGATACCAACGGCCAGGACGTCTCGGTCATGTTGAAGGTGGTGTAGACGTCGACGCCGAAGCGCTGCGAGAAGGCCTGCGAATCGTCGCTGAGGGGGACCAGAACGACCTTGGTCAGCGGATGATCGCGATCGCGTGGCGTGGCCGGCGCCTTGAGGAGGAATGGCACCATGGCACCCAGCAGCGTCAGGCAGGTCGAGCCGGTCGCACGCGCAATATCCCAGAAGGTGTCGGTGTTGAAGGACTCGACCAGGGCGATGGAGCCGCCCTTCACCAGCATGCGATAGATCGCGCCGGTGCCGCCGGCGTGGAACAGTGGCAGGTTGACCATGTTCCGGTCGTCCGACGTCGCGGCGTAGAAGGCGTTGGCGGCCGAAGCCGCATGGAGATACGAGCACAGCACGCCCTTCGACGGCCCAGTGGTACCCGAAGTGTAGATCACCGACTGGGTATCCCACGGCATGATCTCGCGTGACGGCGGCGAAGGCTCGACGCCGGCCGCCGACAGCGACGCCGAGCCTTCGATCGCGACCCGCTGTTCCAGGGCGCCGCGCGCAATGGCGTCAAGCCGCGGCAGGAGATCGGGATGTCCCGCGATCAGGCGTGCACCGGAATTGCCGACGGCATGCTCGAGCAGCTGCCCGCGATAGGCGAGATTGAGCGGCACGTAGACGGCACCGAGATAGTTGATGGCAAACCACAGCCGCAGCGCATCGGGGCCGTTCGGCAGCCATGTCAGGACAGGATCGTCCTGCTTCACACCGAGCCGCTGCAGCGCCGCCGCCGTCTCGAGCACGATCCGGTGCAGCCGGCTATAAGTCCATTCCTCGCCGGTCGCTGCGAATCTCACGAACACCTTGTCGGGCGTCTCGCGCGCGCGTCGGTCGAGCAGCGGCCGCAGCACGCAGTCCTCCGGTGCGGGAATACGCGGGTCGGCAGAGCGCGGGCTCATCGCAGCATCCGGCGTCCCTGCGGCGTCACCAGGCGCTCGCGCAGGTGCGACAGGAGAATATCCTTCGATACCGCGAGATCGGACGTCGCCTGGTCCATCAGGTGCTGGATCATCAGGCCGCGCATCGCCGCCAGCAGAAAGCCTGCTTCGGCCATGCAGTCGATGTCCTTGTGGACGTGGCCGGCGGCCTGGGCCTCGCGCAGGTGGGCGGCCAGGCCGACACGCCAGCGGTTGGTGAAGTCAATCACCGCGGGCTTCAACTCGGGCATGACGCAAAGCGATTCCATGTAGATCGAATAGAGCGCCGCGGTCGCCGACCGGCTGCGCTCGATGCTGCCGAGATGGGCTTCCAGGCGCAGCCGCAACGCCGGCAGGCCGCTCTTGCCCTCCAATATCCGGACGAGATGAGCCTGGAACCACGCATCGGTGGCCTCGAGCAGCGTCCCGATGAGGCCGAGCTTGCTGCCGAAGCGCTCGACCGGCAGGCCGCGGCTGTAACCCGCCGCCACGCCGACGTCGGCCAGGCTGGTTCCCGCCACGCCGCGGCGGGCGATCAAGCGCGCGGCGGCCCGCAGCATGCGCCGGTCGGATTCGCTCCGTCGCGAGGCCTGGGACCGTCGCGGAACAGCCGGCTCGGTTTCGTGGGTCGATACGGTCATCGCGGCCGCGACCCTAACACTTGCTTGTCGATAAGCAAGTGTTAGGGTCGCGGCAACAAGACGGAGGGAACGAAGATGACGATGCGGATCGGGCGCCGGCGCTTTGCGGCCCAGGCGGTTGCGGCGACGACGGCACTCTCCTCGGCCCGCGCCTTCGCCCAGACCGGCGACTGGCCCAACAAGCCGGTCCGCATGATCTGCGGCTACGCCGCCGGCGGCCTCACCGACATCTTCGCCCGCATCTCGGCGGAATACCTGGCGGCCAAGTACAAGCAGCCCTTCGTTGTCGAGAACAAGACCGGCGCGGGCTCGATCATCGCCGCCGACTTCGTCGCCAAGTCGCCGGCCGACGGCTACACGGTACTGTTCACCAACTCGACCGCGGTGTTCCAGAATCAGGTGATCCACAAGACCATCCCCTACGACGCCGCCAAGGACTTCGTTCCCGTGGCCATGCTGTCGGCCGGCAAGGTGCCGCTCTGCATCCACAAGTCGGTGCCGGGCAACGACCTTGCCGCCCTCGTCACCTACGCCCGCAACAACAAGACCAGCTTCGGCACGACGGGCATCGGCTCGCTGGCCCATGTCTTCTGCATGAAGCTGAACGACACCTTCGGCATCAACATGGAGCCCGTGCACTACCGCGGCGAGGCGCCGATGTGGGCCGACCTGTCGGGCGGCGTCACCCAGGCGGCCTGCTCCACGCTGCAGGGCGCCACACCAGCGATCCAGGCGGGCAACGCCAAGCCGGTGGCGGTCCCGACCAGGACGCGCTCGCGGCGGCTGCCCGAGGTCGCGACCTTCTTCGAACAGGGCGCCACGCATCCCTACTTCCTGCTCGAGAGCATGGTGTGCTGCATGGTGTCGACCGGAACGCCGCGTCCGATCGTCGAGGCCCTGTCGGCCGGCATGGTTGAGATGAACGAGACACCGCGGATCCAGGCGCTGGTCGACCAGTTCGGGCTCGATCAGGGCGCCCAGGGCTGGCAGGACTTCGCCGTCTTCATCCGCGACATGGGCCCCCTGCTCACGGCGGCCGTGAAGGAACTGAACATCACGCCTCAGTAAGGCTCCGCCAAGAACCGCTCGACCAGGCGATCGGCGCGGCTGCGATCGGCGAACACGAGGTGGCGCGCCAGGTTGCGCGGCGAGGAGGCGAGGTAGAAGCGCTCGTACTGCTCGTTGCGGCTGGCCAACGCACTGCCGGCGAAGTCCCAGGCGAGACGGAAGATGCGGATGCGCTCCTCCGCCGCCATGCCCCTGGCGCCGGGCAGATAGCGGTCGATCAGCGGCCGCAGCTCGGGATCGGCAAGCTGCGCCGACATCGGCGCGGCCAGCAGATTGTGCGAGCCGATCAGGCGCAGGATCTCGTTCACCCGCGGCATCCAGATCGGCAGGAGCGCGCGCAGCGCATGCAGCGGCGCTACCGCCGGCGTCCACATGCCGCCCGGCCACTCGCGCGCCTCGGCTTCCGCCGTCGCCACGGCAGAGCGCGCGAACTCGGAATAGGCCCAGATCTCGCCGATGATGCGCATGGTCTCGGGATCGACCGCGTTGATGGCACTCGCCATACGCAAGGCCAGGCCCCAGGCGAAGTCGAGCTTGGTCGAGGCCCGGATCATGGTCTGGTGCTGGATGTTAGGCGGCCAGCTCGTGGTCATCACCGTGTTGTAGGCAGTGCGGTTGGCGTCGATGAACACCCGCTCGCGCGGAACCTCGACATCGTCGAAGATGACGAAGGCGTCCTGCTCGTCGAAGCGGCTCGACAGCGGATGATCGAAGCGGTTGTCCGGCGTCGACATGCTGTCGCGGCACAGGAACTTCAGTCCCGGCGCGCTCATCGGCACGCAGAACGACAGGGCATAGGCATCGGCACCTTCGGGCAGCGGTATCGCCGGATAGACGGCGATCTCGTCGGCGAAGGGCGCCAGAGTGGCCAGCACGCGCGCGCCGCGCACCACGATGCCATGCTCGGTGTCGGCGCCCTTGCGCAGCGCGTGGACGTTGTCGGCGCGCGGCGCGTCGCCCATCGCCTTGTCGACGGTCGGCTGGACGATGGTGTGGGTGAGCGAGATGTCGCCCCGGCGCAGGAACTTCTGGTAGGCGACCAGCCGCTCCGCCCCCGCCTCGTTGCCGTTGGCCCCCCATTCGTCGGACCGGCCGGCGAAGCCCGCATAGGTGACGTTCATGTAGTCGGGCGTGCGCCCCATCAGGCCGACGGAGAATTCGGCGACCTGGCGCAGTGCCTTGTGGCGCCGCATGAGGTCGTCGCGCGAGCGCGGGATCATGTGGCTCGTGCCGATCGGCTCGCCGGTCTCCGGGTCGGGTATCAGACAGGTCGCGGCGTGCGTGTGCTGGAGGTCGTAGACCTCGGCCAGCGCATGGGCGGCGCCGCGCAGCTTCGGGTGGTCGACGACGTCGGCCACCCGCTCGCCATCGACCCATACCGCGCGCGGCCCGCGAAGGCCTTTTAGGAACTGTTCGCCTGTCCGTGCCGGCATGGGATCACCTCAGGTTGTCGTCTCAACCCTGTCAGCCAAAACCTGTCACCCGACCGGCATGGTCTCGGCAAGCGGCGGCAGCTTCACCACCTTGGCGTACCAGGCGTCGAGCTTGGGATGGCCCGGCCGCCACGGCTCGTTGGCGTAGCGGAAATCGAGGTAGCCCAGGGCACAGCCGATCGCGATTTCGCCGATCGTGGTCAGCATGCCGAGCGAGTCGGCGTCCTTCTCGAGCGCATCGAGGGCGCGCGCGACCTTGCCCTGCTGCAGCTCGATGTAGCTCTTGCGGCCCTCGTCCTGCGGCAGCGGGATCTCGCGGCGGCGCGGCTGGGTGGCATCGAGGATGCCGTCGCCCAGAGCTTCCTGCGTCAGCGCCTTCCAGCGCGCCGGTCCGACCGGGGGAAACAGCTTGGGCGCCGAGCCGAGGCTGTCGAGATACTCGCAGATCACCGGGCTGTCGTAGAGCGACGCGCCGTCGTCGGTGATCAGCGTCGGCACCTTCGACAGCGGATTGTAGGCCAGCAGCGCCGGATCCGTGGTGCCGATCTTCATGCGCTCGATCTTGTCGTTGAGGCCACGGGCAATGGCGCAGGCCATGACCTTTCGAACGTAGGGACTGGCGGCGGAATGGGCGATTTTCATCGGGGTGTTCCCTCTTGTGATTGCTCGGATCGACGCGCACGTTATCGTGCTTGCCGGGAGTAACGCTATGAATTTTCAGACCGAAAAGCTCAGTCCGCATATGGCTGCGGCGGTGAGCGGGATCGACCTCAACCGCCTGCCCGATCCATCGACACGGGCGGCCCTGCTCGACGTCCTGCACGGCAACCTCGTGCTGTGCATCCGCGGCCAGAAGCTGGCGCCGGTGCCGTTCCGCAACGCAATGGCGCAGTTCGGCGTACCGGTGCGGCGCTTGCAGCTCGCCCATACGCCCGAATGCATCGAGGTGAACATCATCTCGAGCGAGGACCGCGACGAGTTGGGCGACGGCAAGAAGATCGTGAACGGCGCCAACTGGCACACCGACGACAGCTTCATGCGCGAGCCCTGCTCGCTCACCATGCTCTACGGCGTGGTCGTGCCCTCGACCGGTGGCGACACCCAGTTCACCAACATGTACGAAGCCTATGCCGATCTTTCACCCGAGGTGAAGGCGCGCATCGACGGGCTGAAGGTGATCCACAAGTACAGTTCGAGCCGAAAGCTCAGCCGCATCTCGACCCGCCCCACCGAAGAGATGGCCGCCATGCCGGAAGCGACCCATCCGCTGGTCCGCACCCATCCCGAGACCGGCCGGAAGTCGCTCTACCTCAACCCCAACCGCATGGAGCAGGTCGTGGGCCTCGACCGCGCCGAGAGCGACCGTCTGCTCGACGAGCTGATCGCTCACGCGACACAGGCCAAATACGAGTACCGCCACGTCTGGCGGCAGGGCGACATCGTGATCTGGGACAACCGCTGCACCATGCACAAGGCCAATGCCGACTATCCCGAGGGTGAGCGCCGGCTGATGCATCGCGTCATCGTGGCCGGCACGGCGCCTGTCTGAGTCAATCCCGCCGCCAACCCTTCCTATCTTGCGCGGGGAATCCAGCCTCAACCCGTTGAATCCGCGGGCCAATTCCCGGCGGGCGTGGGAAACGAAACGCGACATTTTTTCGCCTCCCGAACCTGGGCACGGACCACCTGGATTTCGTTCGACGATGAATAGAGCAAGACTACAAGATAGGACATATCGGTATCCCGTCAAGCCTATCTTACCCTATTTCTTGCTGGGGCGCGCGCCCCAGCACCTAACCCTCGAGCAGGACGCAGTGCTCGGGGGAAAAGGACACCGTCACCGGGGCGCCCTCCTCCAGCAGGTTGATCGGCGGGCGGCGGACGATCAGCGGGCCGACCGCGCTGTCGATGACGTACTGGACGAAATCGCCGTGGAACAGGCGCTGGCGCACCTTGCCCGGAACCTGGTTGTCGCCCGCGCGCGGCTCGAGTTCGATATAGGCGGTGCGGACGGCCACTTCGGTTTCCTTGCCGTGTGGCTTGTGGGACGCCACCACCTTCAGCGTGACGCCGCCCTCGGCCAGGAACAGGTCGTCGCCCGTCCACTTGCCCTTGATCAGGTTCGCGGAGCCCACGAAATCGGCGACGAAGCGGCTGCGGGGCCTGTTGTAAATCTCCTCGGGCGTGCCGATCTGCTCGATCACGCCCACGTTCATCACGATCACGCGGTCGGAGATGGCGAGTGCCTCCTCCTGGTCGTGCGTGACGTAGACCGCGGTGATGCCGAGCCGGCGCTGCAGCTCGCGCAGTTCGACCCGCATTTCGGCGCGCAGCTTGGCGTCGAGGTTGGAGAGCGGCTCGTCGAACAGCACGACGGTCGGCGAAAAGGCGATGGCGCGGGCCAGCGCCACGCGCTGCTGCTGCCCGCCCGAGAGCTTGGAGGCGCCGCGGTCGGCGAGGTGGCGCATCTGCACCAGGTCGAGCGCACGCTCGACATTGGTCTTGATGTCGGCCTGGCTTTGCTTGCGGACCCTGAGGCCGTAGGCGACGTTGTCGAACACGCTCATATGCGGCCAGATGGCGTATGACTGGAACACCATCGAGACGCCGCGCTGTTCGGTCTGGACGCTCCGGCGCTCGGTCGAATCGTACATCGTCTGGCCGTCGATGCTGATTCTGCCGCCCGACGGCTGCTCGAGACCGGCGATGGCACGCAAGGTCGTGGTCTTGCCACAGCCCGAAGGGCCGAGCAGCGTCAAATGCTCGCCGCGGTCGACCGTGAAGCTCACGCCGTTCACCGCCACCTGGTCGCCGTAGCGCACGACCAGATCCTTCACTTCGATACGCGTCACGCTCACTGCAGCTCCTTGGTCATGCCGCGCGCCACGCGGAACAGGATGACCAACGCCAGGATCACGGTGAAGGTCTGGATCAGCGCCATCGCTGCCGTGAGTTCGGTGCCCGAGGTGGCAAAGGCATTGACGATCGAAGGCGCGATCACTTTGGAATGCGGGCCCATCAGGAAGGCCGAGGCGCCGAGCTCGCGCACGCAGGCCATGAAGATCAGAAGCCACGCCGCCAGGATGCCGGGCTTGAGCAGCGGCAAGGTGACGGTGCGCATCTGGTAGGCCCACGAGGCGCCGCAGACGCGGGCGCACTCCTCGAGGCTCTTGTCGATCTGCAGCACGACGCCGGCCAGCGTGCGCACGCCGAGCGGCAGCATGACGGTGAAATAAGCGAGCCCCAGCAGCCACAGTGTGCCGTAAAGGCCGAGCCCGATGTTCAGCCAGGCCCACAGCAACGCCAGCCCGAACACCAGTCGCGGTACGGCCTGCGGGAACATGACGAGGTATTCGATGGCGCCGCGGCCTCGGAGTTGCGAGCGGTAGATGATCCAGACCAGCAGCGCCATGATCACCACGCCCACCGTGGCGACGCTCAGGCCCAGCATGACGCTGTTGAACAGCGCGGTGCGCACCGGGCCGAGCGACAGCGCCAGCTCGTAGTTGGCGAAGGTCCACTGCGCCTGGCTCAGGATCACGGTGGCGAAGCGCTGTAGCGAGGTCATGAGGAGTGCGGCGATCGGGAAGACCACGGCCAGCGCCACGTAGAGGGCGCAGACGCTGAACAACACCCAGGCCATGCGGCCCATATCCATCGGCCGCGGCCGGAACGCCTTGCCGCTGATGGTGGTAAAGGTGCCACGGCGGATCATGCGGCGATACAAGGTCAGCATGACGAACATGACGATAAAGAGCGACAGGCCCATGGCCGAGGCGCGGCCGTAATCCGGCGGATAGGCAAGCGTGGAGTCCCAGATGGCCGTGGTGATGACGTAGATGCGGCCGGGAATGCCGAGCACGAGGGCCGCGGCAAACGAGCCCAGCATCTCGGCGAAGACGAACAGCGACGCTCCCATCACCCCCGGCATCACCAGCGGCAAGGTCACGGTCAGCATGGTGCGGAACTTGGAGGCGCCCATGACGCGCGCCGATTCCTCGAGCGCCGGGTCCATCGACTTCATCGACGCCGAGATCATGACGAAGGCGACGGTGCCCTCGAACAGCGCCATCACCCAGGCGATGCCGAAATGGGTGTAGATGTCGGCGATGTCGTTGGTGCCGCCGATCGACTTCCAGATCTGGTTGATGAAGCCGCTCTTGGGACCGGCGATCACCGCCCAGGCGAGCGCGCCCACGAGTGGCGTCATGTAATACGGCAGCTCCATCAGCCGCTCGAGCTTCTCGCGTCCCGGCACGTTGGTACGCGTCAGGATCCAGGCCAGCGTGAAGCCGATGAGGATGGCCATCACGGTGGCCATCACCGCGATGACCAGCGTGTTCCACACGGTCCTGATGTCTTCCGAGAAGATCGAGATGTAGTTGGCGATGCCGAACTCGACCGGCGGGAACGCCATCGGATCGCCGACGTTCAGCGACTCCTCGACCAGGAAAACCATCGGCAGCACGACGAGGAAGCCCACGATCAGGAGGACCGCGAGCGTCGTCAGGACTTGCCAGTTTATGCGTGGGCGCAGAACGCCCGCCACGCCAAAAGCCTTGGGGCCGTCAGACAATGCCTAGCGTCCGGCACCGACGATGCGGTTCCACTCCTTGGCAAAGGCTGGACGGTCCTTCTCGAAGGCGTTCCAGTCGGCGGGCGAGAGCAGCTTCATCTTGCTGAGCGGCACGGTATCGGCGCCGCCCGGCGGCGGCACGTCCGACCGCGGCGAATGGAGCAGCAGGGCCTCGGCCAGCGCCTTCTGGCCAACCGGCGAGAGGAACCAGTCCATGAAAAGCTCGGCAGCGTTGGGATGCGGCGCCTGCTCGACGATGCCGTAGGTCTCCGGCACGGCCGGCACGCCGGTGTCCGGGAAGACGAAGGCGAGCGGTGCGCCCTTGGCCTTGAACTCGATGTAACCCGAGTACTGCGCGCCCATGATGATCTTGTCCTGACCATCGACGAGGCGGCCGTACTGCTGGACGTAGGAGTCGAAAGCGCGCGGCTTCTGGTCACCGAACTTCTTGAAATAGTCCATGCCGAGGATCGGCAGCAGCATGTACCAGACGCCGTGCTGGAGACCGGAGTTGGAGACCTTGACGTTGATCGCGTCCTTCCACTTCGGATCGAGCAGGTCTTCCCACTTCTTGGGGGCGTCGGCCGCCGGGACGTTGTTGGGGTTGTAGGCGATGCCGGCCATGATGACCGAGCCCCAGGTCCAGAAGCCTTCCGGCTCGCTCTTGGCCTCCTTGGGGAAGAACGCCATCTCGGGCGAGACGTACTGGCGGAAGCCGCCCTTGCGCTGGAAGTCCAGGATCATTCCCATGTCGGAGATCTGGATGACGTCGACCAGGAACGACTTGGCCTGGCGCTCCGACAGCACCTTGGCGTAGAGCGCGCCGGCCTGCAGGCGGACGTAGCTCGTCTTGATCTCGGGGAACACCTTGTTGAAGGCGGCCAGCAACTTGACCTGACCTTGCTCAGGATCGGTCGAATAGAGCGTGAAGGCGCCCTCCGCCTTGGCCTTGGCGATATCGGCGCAAGTCTTGAAGCCTTCCATCTGGATGGGCTTGTCGCACACCTTGGGCTGCGGGGCCTGCGCCTGGGCCGGAGACCAGCCAGCCAAACCAACCGCGGCGCACAGCGCCATGCTCGCAACTGCGAAAAGCTTCATTGTTTTCCTCCCAGAATTCTTATTCGGCGCGAGCCTAACGACCACTGCGACGCGGTTCAATCGAGATTGCACCAGATGCGCAATTCCGAGTCGCGGTCCGCTGTACTTTTTCGAACATGACTCCCTTCCCCCTCAGCGGCAGGGCTGTCCGAGGAAATAGCGCACGACGTTTAGTTACGAAAAGACACTGCTGTCCGGCAATTTTGCCGAGGGTGTAGGGTATCGCACTGATAAAGAAGGAGAAAACGGATTTTAGGGGTGTCACCGACTTGAATGCCGATTTGAGAAACTGGGTTTTTTCGGCCTCGGGGTTTCTCAATGTTCACCGGCAAA
>CANJHI010000055.1 GCA_947474005.1 Alphaproteobacteria bacterium
CCGGTCATCAGGCCGAACTTGGTGCCGCGGTCGTGCAGCAGGTTGAATTCGACGTAGCGGCCGCGGCGCACGAGCTGGTGCTCGCGCTCAGCGGCGGTCCATGGCTCGTTCATGTGGCGGCGCACGAGCCTCGGATAGATTTCCAGGAAGGTCTCACCGACGCCGCGGGTGAAGGCGAGATCGCGCGCGTGATCGCCTGAATCGAGCGTGTCGTAGAAGATGCCGCCGACGCCGCGCGGCTCGTCGCGATGGGGCAGGTGGAAATACGCGTCGCACCATTCCTTGAAGCGCGGGTGGTACGAAGGATCGTGCCGGTCGCACGCAGCCTTGAACGCGGCGTGGAAGTCGCGCGTGTCCGGCTCGTGCGGCATCATCGGCGTGAGGTCGGCGCCGCCGCCGAACCAGGCGCGCGTGGTTACGATGAAGCGGGTGTTCATGTGCACCGCCGGCACCTTGGGCGAGCGCATGTGGGCCACCAGCGAAATGCCCGAGGCGAAGAAGCGCGGGTTGTCCGCCGCGCCGGGGATCTGGCTGCGGAACTCCGGGCTGAACTCGCCGAACACGGTCGAGACGTTGACGCCGACCTTCTCGAACACACGACCGCGCATGATGGCCATGGTGCCGCCGCCGCGATCCTCGCCGTCGGGCCCTTCCTCGCGCCGCCATTCCTTGCGCTCGAAGCGGCCGGGCGGCAGGTCGGCGTGCGTGCCTAAGAGCTCGTCCTCGATCTTCTCGAATTCGGCGCAGAGGCGGTTGCGCAGGGTTCCGAACCAATGCCGCGCGCTGTCCTTCCAGCGCAGCACAGTCGCCTCGTCGGGAAGCGGGGAGGGGCCGTTGGGGCCGGTGGCGGTACGGGCAGGCTTCATCATGAGAGCTGGGCGAATCCCTTAGTCTGGCGAAGGCCCTCGCTCAATACCATCGCGGCGGCGAGCGCGACATTGAGCGAGCGTGCGCCGGGCTGCAGCGGAATGCGGACCCTGAGGTCGGCGGCGTCGTGGACGTCGGCCGGGACGCCGGCGCTTTCACGGCCGAGCAGCAGGATATCGTCGGCCCGGAAGGTGGCCTCGGGCAGGGGGACGGCGCCCGCCGTCGACAGCAGGACCAGTCGTCCAGAGGGCCCCCCGGACAGTTGCCCGGCGAGGTGGGCGGTCCGGAAAGCCGCCCAGGAGGCGTGCCGGGCAATGGTCGCCAGGTCGTAATAATCCATCGCGGCGCGGCGGATTCGCTTGTCGTCGACCGGAAAGCCGCAGGGCTCGATGATGTCCAATGGCACGCCCAGGCAGGCGGCGAGGCGGATGAAGGCGCCGAGATTCTGAGGAATATCGGGCTCGAAGAGGGCCAGACGCATGGCTTTTTCTACTCCCGTCCGCGTCGCGAAAGCGCCATCCATGCGGCACGCTGTCACAGAAAGCAGCACTTGGTGCCTGCGACCAACAGAGCCTTGAAACATAAGGGGCTTTCCCGGCTATAAAGGCCAGCATCTCCTTGGGGGACGGAAAGAAACAATGGCTTCATCTAGCGTTCCGGCCGACGGGCACGGCGATCCGACGCGGCGCGACTTCCTCATGGTTGCGACCGGTGCCCTTGGCGCGGTCGGTGCGGCGGCCGTCGCATGGCCGTTCATCAACAATCTCAATCCCGCCGCCGACACACTGGCGCTCGCCTCGATCGAGGTGAATGTGAAGCCGATCGAGCTCGGCCAGGCCATCACCGTGAGCTGGCGCGGCAAGCCGGTCTTCATCCGTCACCGGACAGCGGAGAACATCAAGGAAGCCGTCGCGGTGCCGATGTCGGAACTGCCCGATCCGCAGACCGACGCCTCGCGGGTGACCGACACGGCGAAGAAGGTGCGGCCGGAGTGGCTGATCATGATCGGTGTCTGCACCCATCTGGGCTGCGTGCCGCTCGGCAACAAGCCGGGCCAGGACAAGGGCCCCTACGGCGGCTGGTACTGCCCCTGTCACGGATCGGCCTACGATACGTCGGGGCGCATCCGCAAGGGACCAGCGCCGCTGAACCTCGCCATTCCGCAGTACCTGTTTCTTTCCGACTCACTCGTCCGCATCGGCTGATCGCCGTTTCGATCGCGCACAGATCGCCACAAACGATCGCCTAGGAGTTCGCAGCAATGGCCTCGTCTCACGGCACACCGCCGGTCTTCAACAACAAGGTGATCGCCTGGATCGATCACCGCCTGCCGATCTTCTCGTATATCGAGAAGGAGTATCACACCTTCCCGACGCCGCGGAATTTCAACTACTTCTGGAATTTCGGCGCGATCGCCACGGTGATGCTGGTGCTGATGATCGCCACCGGCGTGGTGCTGGCGACCAACTACACGCCGCACGTGCTGATGGCCTTCGACTCGGTCGAGCGCATCGACCGCGACGTGCCGCAGGGCTGGCTGATCCGCGACCTGCACATGAACGGCGCGTCGTTCTTCTTCATCGCCGTCTACGTCCACATCTTCCGCGGCATGTACTATGGCTCCTACAAGGCGCCGCGCGAACTGCTGTGGATCCTGGGCGTCGTCATCTTCCTGCTGATGATGGCCACGGCCTTCATGGGCTACGTGCTGCCGTGGGGCCAGATGAGCTTCTGGGGCGCCACCGTCATCACCAGCCTGTTCTCGGCCATCCCGGTGGTGGGCGATTCGATCGTCACCTGGCTGTGGGGCGGCTTCTCGATCGGTAACCCGACGCTCAACCGCTTCTATGCCCTGCACTACCTGCTGCCGTTCGTCATCGTGGCGGTGGTGGCGCTGCATGTCGTGGCGCTGCACGTCCACGGCTCAAACAACCCTACCGGCATCGATCCCAAGGGGCCGCAGGACACCGTGCCGTTCCACCCCTACTACACGATGAAGGACGGCTTCGGCGTCGTCGTCTTCCTGATCGTTTACTCGCTCGTCGTGTTCTTCGCCCCCGACATGCTGGGCGACGCGGCGAACTACATCCCGGCCGACCCCCTGGTGACGCCGACGCACATCGTGCCGGAATGGTACTTCCTGCCGTTCTACGCGATCCTGCGCGCCGTCCCCGACAAGCTGGGCGGCGTGATCGCGATGTTCGGTGCCATCGCCGTGCTGTTCATCCTGCCCTGGCTCGACACCTCGCGTGTCCGGTCCTGCACGTTCCGGCCGATCTACAAGTGGTTCATGCTGCTCCTCGTGGCCGACGTCGTCGTGCTCGGCTGGTGCGGCTACAACCCGCCGGCGGGCTTCTTCATCCCGCTGTCGCAGGTCGCCACGCTCTATTATTTCTTCCACTTCCTCATCCTGCTGCCGATCCTGGGCAAGATCGAACGGCCGCTGCCGATGCCGCCCAGCATCGCCGACGCAGTGCTCAAGAAGAAGGCAGGGTAAGCGCCATGCGTAGACTGATCGTTTCCGGCGCGATTGCGCTTGCTGCCCTCGTCGCCGGCACGGGTGCCGTCGTCCTTGCGGCCGGCACCGAGGTCCATCCGAAGCACCAGCACTGGCACTTCCAGGGGCCGTTCGGCACCTACGACCGCGCCGCGGCGCAGCGCGGCTATCAGATCTATGCCGAGGTCTGCTCGGCCTGCCATTCGCTGTCGCTGCTGGCCTACCGCAACCTGATGGAGCTCGGGCTCACCGACAATCAGGTCAAGGGCCTGATCAAGGACATCGTCGTGCCCGACCTCAACGACGACGGCCAGCCGATCGAGCGGCCGGCGCGCCTGTCGGACCGCTTCCGGAAGCCGTTCCCCAACGAGCTGGCCGCTGCCGCCGCCAACAACGGCAAGGCGCCGCCCGACCTCAGCGTCATCGTCAAGGCGCGCGAAGGCGGCGCGGACTACATCTATTCGCTGCTGACTGGCTACGTGCCGTACGACAAGCTGACGCCGGCGCAGATCAAGGAGTTCTCGATCGGCAAGGACGACAACTTCAACACCTACTTCCCCGGCCACCGGATCGCCATGGCGCCGCCGCTCGCCGACGACAAGGTGACCTACGCCGACGGCACCAAGGCCACGCTCGACCGGGAGGCCTCGGACGTCACCGAGTTCCTCGCCTGGGCGTCGGAGCCGTGGATGGAAGACCGCAAGCGCACCGGCGTTCGCGTCATCCTGTTCCTTCTGGCGTTGGCTGGCCTGATGTACGCCGTGAAGCGCCAGGTGTGGGCCGACAAGCACTGAATTGCTGGGGGGGCGCCCCCAGCGAGACTAACGCTTCAGTCGCTTCTCGATCGCCTCGTGCCGCGCGATCAGGCGGCGGGCGCGGTCGATGACCGGGATGTCGATCATCTTGCCATCCACCGAGAACGAGCCGCGGCCCTCGGCCGCGGCTTTTTCGTCGGCCACGATCAGCTTCTTCGCATAGGCGACCTCGTCGGCCGCCGGCGTGAAAGCTTCGTTCAGCGCCTGCACGAGGCCGGGATGGATGCAGGTCCCGCCGGAGAAGCCGAAGCGGCGGGCGCGTTCGGCGCTCTTCCTGTAGGCGGCGGGGTCGGAGTAGTCGGCGACCGTTCCCAGGATTCCCATCATCGCCACGCCATGCGCTTGTGCGGCAAAGGCCACCAGGCGCTTGGGCAGTTCGAGCGATTCGTCGCCCGGAATCGATCCGGTCTCCAGCGCGAAATCCTCGCCGCCCAGCATCATGGCGATGAGCCTCGGGCCATGCTCGGCGATGTCGTGGATCTGGCTCAGTGCGCGCGGGTGCTCGATCATGGCGGCAAAACCCACGCCGCCCACCGGCATGCCGCGCTCGCGCTCCAGCTCGGTCACCATCTCGTCGAGCAGGCGGAGGTGCTGCACACCCTCGGTCTTGGTGACGAACAGCGCCGAGAGGCCCGGCCGCACTGCCGCCTCGATGTCGGGGATGGCCAGCCGCAGCGGGCGATTGATGCGGACGGCGACATCGGCGCCGCCGCGCGCCACTTTCTTCATCGTCTCGGGCAGCATGGCGCGGGCTTCGGGCTTCTGCGCCGGCTGGACGCTGTCCTCGAGGTCGACCAGCACGCAGTCGGCGCCGCGCTCGTGCGCCTTGTCGATGAATTTTGGCACATTGCCCGGCACGTACATGGTCGAGCGCCAGACGGGCGGGGTGGGCCTGGAGACAAGGGGGCGGGTCATCACTTCTTCTTCCCGTTCGATATCGCACCCGATGTGCAGAGCTTGGCGTATTCGGCCTCGCCCAGCAGGGGCTTCAGCAGCGCCTCATTGTGTTCGCCGACCTTCGGCGCGGCGCTCTTCAGCGCGCCCGGCGTGCCCGACAGGCGCGGCACGACGGGATGCGTCGGCAGCTCGCCCATTTCCTCGTCCGGAATCTCGATCAGCGCCTCGCGCTCCAGCACATAGTCGTCCTGCGTAATCTGGGCGATGTCGTAGACCGGGCCGATGGTGACGCCGGCCTCGTCGAAGAATTTCAGGTTCTCGGCAAGATCGCGCGCCTTGATGAAGCCGCCGATGATGCCGTCGAGCTCGATGCCGTTCCTGACGCGCTCGATATTGGTGGCGAACTTGGGATCCTTCACCAGCTCCGGCCGGCCGATTTTTATAAGTACGCGCTCGGCCATGCCTTGCGTCGAGGCCGACAGGCAGACCCAGTGGCCGTCCTTGGTTTCGTAAACGTTGCGAGGTGCGGCATTGGTCGAGCGGCTGCCGCTGCGCACCTTCACATCGCCGGTGAGTTTGTGGTTGGCGGCCTGAGGTCCCAGTACCGAGAACAGCGGATCGAACAGCGGCAGGTCGAGCGTCTGGCCAGTGCCACCGTTCACTTCGACTTCGCGCAGTGCCACCATGACGGCGCCGTAGCCGTAGAGGGCGGCCATGGCGTCGGCGAGATACATCGGCGGCAGCACGGGCTCGCGGTCCTCGAAGCCGTTCATCGAGGCGAAGCCGCTATAACCTTCGATCAGCGTGCCGAAGCCCGGCTTGTGGCGGTAGCGGCCGTCCTGACCCCAACCCGAGATGCGCACGATCACCAGCCTGGGATTGATCTCGTGCAGCTCGGCGGGCGACAGGCCCATGTCTTCCAGGACACCGGGGCGGAAACTCTCGACCAGGATCGCGGCCGACTTCGCCAGTTCGCGCACGATGGTGCGGCCGGCATCGGAGCGCAGGTCGAGCGCCACGCTCTTCTTGTTGCGGCTATAAACCTTCCACGCCGTCTCAACGCCTTTCACCTTCCACGAGCGCAGCGTGTCGCCCTCGGGCGGCTCGATCTTGATCACCTCGGCACCGAAATCGGCGAGCTGGAGCGTGAGCACATTGCCCGCGACCAGCCGCGACAGGTCGACCACGCGGACCCCGTTCAGGGGACCGCGCGCCGTTGGATCGAAAGCCTTTTTTGCGGGTCTCTTAGCCAACATGCTTGCCGAAGAACTCCAGCGTGCGCGCCATGGCCTGCTTGGAGGCCGCCGCGTCCCAGCTGCCGCGTTCGTCACAATGGAAGCCGTGGTCGGCCGGATAGTCGAAGATCGGCACGCCAGGATGGAGCTCGCGAAGCTCGTTCACGTGCGCCATCGGGATGTGCATGTCCTTGTCGCCGAAATGCAGTTGCGTCGGAACGGTCGGCTTTTCGTTCCTGGCACCATGGATGCCACCGCCGTAATAGCCCGAAACCGCGTCGGGCTTGAGCCGCGTCGCCGCCAGCCAGGAGATCGTGCCGCCCCAGCAATAGCCGGTGACCGCGACCTTCTTCGCGCCGCGAGTCTTGAGTGCCTGGATCGCCGCCTCGACGTCCTGTACCGCCTTGTCGGTGAAGCCGGGTTGCATCACGTAGCCGCGGCCCTCGGCGATGGTGTCGGGCGTGTAGCCGAGCTCGATGCCGGTCTTGATGTGGTCGAAGAAGCGCGGCGCCAGCGCGATGTAGCCTTGGCCGGCGAAGAAGTCGGTGACTTTCCGGATGTGCTGGTTGACGCCGAAAATCTCCTGAACTACCACGACGCCACCCTTGGGTGTGCCTGTCGGGGTCGCAAGATAGGCCCCGATTTCGCCGGCGGCCGACTTAAGATGGATATCTTCGCCCATGAGAATAACTCCCTCTGTTCATTGCATTGGACATGGTAATTCAGCGGCGTTCAACCCACTGGATCAATCATGTACTTGCCGAAGCACTTCGAAGGCGACGAGACCATAGGCCGGGAGATCATGCGGGCCCATAGCTGGGCGCTGCTCACCTCCACGGCCGAGGACGGCGCGCCGTTCACCACGCATCTTTCGCTGCTGTGGCAGGAGGCGGGCGGGCCGCACGGTTCGCTGATCGGCCATGTGGCGCGGGCCAATCCGCATTGGAAGCTGTTGGCGCGCCCTGCGGAATCGCTGGCGCTGTTCTGGGGCCCGCACGCCTATGTATCGCCCACCTGGTACACCCCGGGCGTAAAAGTGCCGACCTGGAACTATGTGACGGTGCACGCCTATGGCCGGCCGCAGATCATCGAAGACACCAAGGGCGCGCTCGACGTGCTGGCCGCACTCGCCCGCGAATACGAGGCTGCGGGCCCCCAGGGCTGGGGCCTCGACCGGCTGCCCACCGGCAACGCCGAGGCGCAGACACGCGGCATCACGGTGTTCCGCATGCCGCTCTCGCGCATCGAAACCAAGATCAAGCTCAGCCAGAACCGTGAATTGGCTGACCGCGAACGCGTGATCGCCAAGCTCGAAGCCTCCGACAGCCACGACGCCCAGGGCACTGCACGCTGGATGAAGCGCGTGCTGCCGTAGGCAGCCGATTGATCTGGTTTCGCACGGGGATCATCATCGCGCTGTAATGAAGGTCTGCTTTCTCTAGGCTGAGGAAGCACGGGAGCGCGCCATGCACGATGATGACGATATCGTTTCCAACGACAGCGGCGAAGCCTCGATCGGCGCGTTGATCGAAAGTCGCCTGTCGCGGCGGGCTGCACTGGCCGGGCTCGCCGGCACGGCGGTGTTTGCCGCCCTCGGCGGCAAGGCTGGAGCCCAGGGCGGCGCGCCATCCTCCTTCACCTTCAAGGAAGTTCCTCACGTCAACGATCCGACGCACCACGTTCCCGACGACTACGAGGTCCAGGTCCTGATCCGCTGGGGCGATCCGGTGCTGCCGGGTGCACCGGCCTACGATCCGGCCAAGCAGAGTGGGGCAAGCCAGGCCCTGCAGTTCGGCTACAACAACGACTTCCTCGGCCTGCATGCGCTACCGGCCGGCAGCACCTCCGGCGACCGCTTCCTGATGGTGGTTAACCACGAGTACACCAACACCAACCTGATGCTGGCCGGTATCGGCGAGGGCCGCGAGGCACGGCTACGCGCCGACAAGCCCCAGGCCGAGATCGAGATGGCGGCCCACGGTGGGGCGGTCCTCGAAATCGCGCGTGAAGGCCGTCGTTGGAAGGTCGTCGACGGCAGCCGCTATGCGCGCCGCATCGACGTCAACACGCCGATGCGCATTGCAGGCCCGGCCGCGGGCAACGACAAGATGAAGACGTCGGCCGATCCGGCGGGCACCCGGGTGCTCGGCATGTTCAACAACTGCGCCGGTGGCGAGACGCCCTGGGGCACGTGGCTGACCTGCGAGGAGAATTTCTATTTCTACTTTGTGGGCGATCAGGCCAAGCATCCCGATCAGGCCCTGGCCAAGCGATACGGGCTCGGCCGCACGATCTCCTATGCCTGGGGGCAGCACTTCGACCGCTTCAACTTCGAAAAGGAGCCGAACGAACCGCATCGCTTCGGCTGGATCGTCGAGATCGATCCGTATGATCCGCAAGCGATGCCTGTGAAACGCACGGCGTTGGGCCGCTTCGCGCACGAGGGTTGCCATCATGCCGTCGCCAAGGACGGGCGCGTCGTCTGCTACATGGGTGACGATTCACGCTTCGAATACGTCTACAAGTTCGTGACCTCGAAGCCGTGGAACCCGACCGATCGGGCCGCCAACCGCGACCTTCTCGACGAAGGAACGCTTCACGTCGCCCGCTTCGACGAGGGTGGCAAGGTCGCCTGGCTGCCGCTGATCCATGGACAGGGACCTCTGACGGCCGAGAACGGATTCGCGAGCCAGGCCGACGTCGTGATCGGTGCCCGCCGGGCCGGTGACCTCTTGAAGGCCACGCCGATGGACCGGCCCGAGGACATCGAGGCCAACAAGATCAACGGCTACGTTTATGTGGCACTCAGCAACAACGGCTCACGCAAGCCCGAGCAGGTGAATCCTGCCAATCCGCGCGCCAAGAACGATCACGGTCACATCCTCGAGATCGCGCCCAAGGACGGCGACCATGGTTCGACCGAGGGCACATGGTCGATCCTGGTGGCCGCCGGCCAACCCGGCAAGGACGAGGGCACGAAGTACCATCCCGAGACGTCGGCCGACGGCTGGCTGACCTGTCCCGACAACGTCACGTTCGACGGCAAGGGACGGCTGTGGATCGCCACCGACTCGAGCGAGATCGCGGGCATCGCCGATGGCCTCTATGCCTGCGACGTGGCGGGGCCGGGCCGGGCGCTGACACGGCAGTTCTTCGCGGCCCCCAAGGGATCGGAAGTCTGCGGCCCGACCTTCACGCCGGACGACCGCACCCTGTTCCTCGCCATCCAGCATCCCGGCGAGGGCAAGGGCTCGACCTACGAGACACCCACGACGCGCTGGCCCGACTTCAAGGACGGCATGCCGCCACGCCCTGCGGTGATCGCCATCACCAAGAAGGATGGCGGGATCATCGGATCCTGACGGCGGTGTCTTTTCTGCCCGCCGGTTCAATGTGTAACGCGCTGTAGGCGCCTTATACATTGAACCTGAAGTGGAAGACGTCGCCGTCCTTGACGGCGTAGTCCTTGCCTTCGAGGCGGAGCTTGCCGGCGTCGCGGGCGCCTGATTCGCCCTTCAGGGCCACGTAGTCATCGTAGGCGATGGTCTCGGCGCGGATGAAGCCCTTCTCGAAGTCGGTGTGGATGACACCGGCGGCCACCGGCGCGGTGGCCTCGCGGCGCACCGTCCAGGCCCGCGCTTCCTTGGGCCCGACAGTGAAGAAGGTCACGAGATCGAGAAGCTGGTAGCCCGTGCGCACCACGCGCGCGAGGCCGGTCTCGGTGAGGCCGAGCGAGGACAGATAATCGCCCTGGTCCTCGGGCGGCAGCTGGGCGACCTCGGCCTCGATGGCGGCCGAGATCACCACGGCCAGCATGCCGCGCTGCTTGGCGAAGGCTTCCGCCTTGGCGCTGTGGGCGTTGCCGGTGGCGGCCGAGCCTTCGTCGACGTTCAGCACGTACATCATCGGTTTGGCGGTGATGAGCTGCAATCCGCGGAACACAGGCAACTCGTCGGCCGTCAGCGCGGCGTCTCGGGCGGGCTTGCCTTCACGCAGCGCGTCAAGCGCCTTCTTGACCACGGGAGCTTCGGCCGCCGCTTCCTTGTCGCCGCTCTTGGCGCGCTTCTCGAGGTTGGGCAGGCGCTTTTCCAGGCTATCCATGTCGGCAATCATCAGCTCTGTTTCGACGACTTCGGCGTCGCTCACCGGATCGACCTTGCCGCTGACATGCGTCACGTCGCTGTCCTCGAAGCAGCGCAGGACGTGGGCGATGGCATCGACCTCGCGGATGTTGGCGAGGAACTGGTTGCCCAGGCCCTCGCCTTTCGAGGCACCCTTCACGAGACCGGCGATGTCGACGAACTCGAGCTGGGTCGGGATGATCTTGGCCGAGCCCGCGATCGCCGAGAGCTTGTCGAGCCGCGGATCGGGCACGGCGACGCGGCCGACGTTGGGCTCGATGGTGCAGAACGGATAGTTGGCCGCCTGCGCCGCCTGCGTGGCCGTCAGCGCATTGAACAGGGTCGACTTGCCGACGTTGGGCAGGCCGACGATTCCGCAATTGAAACCCATGATCTACTCTCTGATATCCAGCCTGGCCGGAAGATCGGGAGGCGGCGCGAGATGCGCCACCCGGCTCATGTACTTTTCGTCCGCTTTGGCGCCGCCTTCGATCAGCAGCGCCGCTTCCTCGGCCAGCGCCGACAGCAGCTTCGGCACCCAGCCGTCCTTAGCGTCGCGTTCGTCCGGCTCGAAGTCGCGCAGCACCCAGTGCAGCACCAGATCCTTGTGGCCGGGATGGCCGATGCCGATCCGTACCCGGCGATAGTCCTTGCCGACGTGGGCGTCGATGTCGCGAAGCCCGTTATGGCCGCCGGCACCGCCGCCCTTCTTCATGCGCACCCGCCCCGGGGCGATGTCGAGTTCGTCGTGGAACACGACCATGCGGTCGAGCGGCACTTTCAGAAAGCGCACCGCCTCGCCCACGGCCTTGGCCGACTCGTTCATGAAGGTCATGGGCTTCAAGGCGATGACGCGCTCGCCGCCGAGGTGACCTTCGGCCACCTCGCCGTTGAACCGTGATCGCCAGGGCGAGAAGACACGGCGGCGGACGATCTCGTCCACCGCCATGAATCCAACGTTGTGCCGGTGCCCCGCATAGCGCGGCCCGGGGTTGCCGAGCCCGACAAGCAGAAGCATCGGACCGGCGGAACCCTTCCGCCTGCTACTTCTTCGCCGGAGCGGGGGCCTTGCCGCCCGCCGCCGGTGCCGCAGCACCTGCCGCCGGAGCCGCACCGCCCGCCGCGGGTGCTGCACCCGCTGCCGGAGCTGCACCTTCGGCCGCTGCCGGAGCCGATGCGTCCGCTGCCGCCTGCTCGCGCACCACGGTCGGGGCAGCAATCGACGCCACGGTGGCATCCTTGTCACGGCTCACCACCCGCACGCCCTCGGGAACCGAGATCGTCGAGAGATGGATCGAATGGCCGATTTCGAGGCCGGTCAGATCGACCTCGAAATATTCCGGAATCGTGTCGGCCTTGGTGCGCACGGTGATCTCGTGCAGCACGATGTTGAGCACGCCACCACGCTTGATGCCGGGCGCCGCCGCTTCGTTCTTGAAGTGGACAGGCACCTGCACGGTGATGATCGACTCAGGGCCAATGCGCAGGAAGTCGAGATGGAGGGGCTTGTCCGTCACCGGATCGACCTGCACGTCGCGCGGCAGGACGGCATAGTCCGTGCCCTCGACGTCGATCTGAATCCGGTGGTTGAAGTAACCTTCCTTGTGCAGCTCGCGCTCGATCGACTTCGGCTCGACCGCGATCATGATCGGAGGTTGCTTGTCGCCGTAGATCACGGCGGGAATCAGTCCCTCGCGACGGCTGGAACGGGCGCCCCCTTTGCCGGCCCGATCCCGCTTCTTCGCGACGACTTTGGTCGTCTCTGACATCTCACTTCTCCTTGGGTTTGCTATTGCTCTCTCTCACTCGCGGCGCGGCCTCCAGGGGTGCCGATCGCCGGATCTCCATAACTCCTAGTTCAATAAATCTTCAGTCGAACAGGCTCGATACCGACGTCTCGTCGGAAATGCGCTTCATGGCTTCGGCCATCAGCGAGGCGATGCTGAGTGGCTTCACGTTGGGAGAAATTCGCACCGCCTCGGTCGGCTGGATCGAATCGGTGATGACCAGCTTCTCCATCGGCGAGGCGGCGACGCGGGCGACGGCGCCGCCCGACAGCACGCCGTGCGTGACATAGGCCGACACCGACTTGGCGCCCTGGTCCATCAGGGCGACCGCTGCATTGCACAGCGTGCCGGCCGAGTCGACGATGTCGTCGATCAGGATGCAGTCGCAACCCTTCACGTCGCCGATCACGTTCATTACTTCGCTGACACCGGCCGCCTCGCGGCGCTTGTCGATGATGGCCAGATCGGCGTCGATGCGCTTGGCAATCGCGCGGGCGCGTACCACGCCGCCGACGTCGGGCGATACCACGGTGAGGTTGCTGCTCTTGATCGTGTCCTTGATGTCCTTGGAGAACACCGGGCCGGCGTAGAGATTGTCGACGGGAATATCGAAGAAGCCCTGGATTTGTGCGGCATGCAGGTCGAGCGTCAGCACGCGATTGGCGCCGGCATGGGTGATCAGGTTGGCCACCAGCTTGGCCGAGATCGGCGTGCGTGAGCCGGTCTTGCGGTCCTGCCGGGCATAGCCGAAGTAGGGCATCACCGCGGTGATGCGGCGCGCCGAGCTGCGGCGCAGCGCATCGATGGTGATCAGCAGCTCCATCAAATGGTCGTTGGCCGGAGAACTCGTCGACTGGAGGACGAACATGTCCTCGCCGCGCACGTTTTCCAGGATCTCGACGAAAATCTCGTTGTCCGAGAACCGCCGGATGTTGGCCTTGACCAGCGGCAGCGCCAGCTTGGCGGAAATGGCTTCCGCCAGCGGTCGGTTGCTGTTGCCGGTGAGAATCTTCATGGTCGCGCCCCTCGCGCCGAGGCGGGATCACGCTAAGTCGTTGATATTAAACGACAAAACGGCCATCCCGGGCCGCGACGCGGCGGAACATACCAATCAGCCCCGCCGCTGTAAACGCCCTGAAATATGGCGGTTTTGTTCACCTTTTTGACGGTGCGTAGAACACGCTGTCGATCTCCACGATGTCGTCGTCGAACAGCCGTCGGACCTCGACCATCGTGCGCGGCGGATAGGGCGGCTTGCCCCAGAGTTCGGCCTGCACCTTGTCGACCAGGGGTGCCACCTTGGAAAGATCGCTCACATAGATGGTGAGCCGCACGCAATCCTGCAGGCTCGCGCCCTCCGATTGGGCGATATGCCGGATGTTGAGGAAGGCCTGGCGGATGCGGCCCTCGGGATCGGGCACAAGCTTGTTGGTCACGGGATCGACGCCCTGCATGCCGGCGACGAAGACGAAGTCGCCGGCGCGGACGCCCAGACTCCAGGTGCCCTCGGCCTTGATGGCGCCAGGAGGATCGAGCGTGCGCACCCCATTCGGCGACTGGGCGCCAGCGCTACCTGCTGCAAGCAGGACGCAAGGGAGAGCGAGCCACCTCATGCGTGTTTGGGCTGGGCTACGAACGGCCACTGCGCCTTGTCGACCTTGGTGTAGGGCAGCAGCGACCAGTCCGGCACCAGCGCGCCTGGGGCCGCGACATAGACCACCTCGCTGGCGATCGGTGCGTAGGCCGCGTGGAAATGCTGCATCGACTTCACCACAACCACCTTCTTGGTCGAGGGATCGACGCCGAGCTTGGTGAAGCAGTCGAGGCTGTGGCACTGCGAGCGCTTGGAATTGACGATCACCGTCACGCCCTCGATCTGCAGTGCGGCCACATCGCCGATCGGGTTGGTGCCTTTGCGGGCGCCGCCGAACTGGATGAAGACGTCCTTCTCAAGCTTCAGCACCTTGGCGCGCGCGTCGATCGGCTCGCCCGACTGCGGCCCGAGCTTGCCGCCGAGGCGGATGTCGAGTTCGGCGCCTTCGCCCACTTCGAAAGCGAGCTTCACGGCACCGGGATCCCAGAACATGGCGATGGCCGCGTCCTTCACCTGGCCGTCGAGCAGCGCCTTCAGAATGTAGGTCGAATCAGACGCGGCGCCGCCGCCGGCATTGTCCGACACGTCGGCCAGCACCATGGGCTTGGGCAGATTGTGCGAGCTTACGCGCGCCATGGCGGCGCCCAGCGTGACATAGGGCGGCTGGGTGGCCTCGCGCATGGCGAAGAACTCCTGGCCGAGTTCCTTCGCCAGCCTCTCGGCCTTGGGCCGGTCGCCGTCGGTGACGGCGATCAGCTTGCTGCTCATCTCCCGGATGTCCGACCACGGGAAGCCGTGGGCGACGGAGAGCGAGAGCACGCCGTCCTTGCCTTCCATCGCCATCAACTTGTCGACGAAGCCGCGCATCGGCTGGCGCGTGGTGTGGAACACGCCGATCATGCGGCAATCCCATGCCGCCATCACCGGCTTGGTGCGGCCCTCGATGGCGCCTTCCATGACGGTGAACAGGTCGTCGGCCCGGTCCGACACGTCGACGTGCGGATATTCCTTGAACAGCACCAGCACCGTGGCGTCGCGCATCGTGCCGTCGCCGATGTTGCAATGGAGGTCGAGCTCGACGCCGACGGGAACGTCCGGACCCACGACCTTGCGCACATGGGCCAGCAGATCGCTTTCGCAATCGTCGTAGCCCTCGGCCACCATGGCGCCGTGCATCGAGAGGAACACGGCATCGACCGGCATTGCTGCCTTTAGGTCGGAAATAATCTCGTCACGGAAGGCCTCGTAGACCTTTTTCACCGTCCGGCCGGCGGGCTGGGCGAAGGCGCAGAGGCTTTCCACCACCTGCCAGCCCTTGGCTTCGGCGCGGGCGCGCCAGACGGCCAGCGGCGCGCCGAACATCGGCACGTTCTTGCCGTAGCTCCCTTTGCGGAACAGGCAGGTCTCCTCGAAGAGGCCGTGGCCGGTCGGGATCGACGCGAAGGTGTTGGTCTCGGTGCCGAGGCACGCCGTAAAAATCTTTTTCATTGGGACGAGTGACTCACTGGGACATTTTTTCGGGACGCTAAGGCCAAAGTCTCATGTCGCACCGGATGGCGGCAAGGGCTTGTTCCAGCGGGCTTTTCCGCCGATGTCCCGACTCATCCGATGTCGCGTGAAACGGGACATTTTGAAATTGATGTCTCCCGCGACACAGACCGCGTCATTCGCCTGTATCAGCGCGGACAAGAGGAGGGCGGGAGCGGAATCGACCATGGCCGGCACGCTACGAAAATCGCCGCGCCCAAGTCGAATGGCGACTTTACGGGCGTGGTCGCTGCAAGCGTTTGATGTGCCACGATGTTTTTCGCGCGTGTCGGCAACGCAGATATTTTCCGGACAGGTTGTCGCAGGTCGCATCGCCTGCACGGAGTTCCTTACCCAACCTCATGCTGAGTCGGGCAGGGTAACCTCCGCCCTGTAGCGGCCCGGAGGGGCGCGTCTCGAAGCATGGGCAACAGACGTGCTCGTTCCCATGCTTCGAGACGGCTGCTTTGCAGCCTACTCAGCATGAGGTTGGTGCTACTGGAGCTGATTGTCGGCAGGTCAGGTCGCCAGCGCGCGATCCATCAGCTCCGTCTCCGCTGAGCCGAGATCGGCGGTGCCGAACTGGGCGAAGTGGCCCGCGCCCAGCCGCGTTTCGCCATAGAGCGGGGCGAAGGCGGAGCCTGCTTCGACAAGTGCAGCAAGTGCTGCGATGCGGGCGAGGCCCTCGCACAGGAAGCGGGCGCGGCGTTCGGCGTCGGCGGATTTCAGCGTGTGTTCCAGCGCCTGGGCGAGTGGCGCCACGTGGAAAGCCTGCGAGGCCGTGCGGACGAGCCGGGCCAGCGTGTCGATCGCAGCCTCCGGATGCCGGCCGGCGGCGCGCAGCACGTCCAGCGCCATGACGTTGCCCGAGCCTTCCCAGATCACGTTGAGCGGCGCCTCGCGGTAGTAACGCGCCAGCGGCAGGTCCTCGGTGTAGCCGTTGCCGCCGAGGCATTCGAGAGACTCGTAGACCACCTGCGGCGTGCTCTTGCACACCAGGAATTTCACCGCCGGCGTCAGCAGCCGCGCGTAGGCGGCTTCCCGCGGATCCGACGCGGCGTGGTCGGCCGCGTGCGTAAGGCGAAACACCAGCGCCACTTGCGCCTCGAGCTCCAGCGCGAGGTCGGCGGCGACCGCGCGCATCGCCGGCTGGTCGGCGAGTTTCTTCTGGAACACCGAGCGGTGGCGGATGTGATGCAGCGCCTGGCTGAGCGCAATCCGCATCTGGCCGGCCGAGGCGATGGCGCAGTCGAGTCGCGTCAGGTTCACCATCTCGATGATGGTGCGCACGCCCGCGCCCTCGGGGCCGACCCGCTCGGCGTAGGCGGCATGGAATTCGACTTCGGACGAGGCATTCGACTTGTTGCCGAGCTTGTCTTTCAGGCGCTGGAAACGAAGGTTGTTCTGACTGCCGTCGGGCCGGTAGCGCGGCATCAGATAGCAGGTGAGGCCGCCCCCTCCAGATCCTTGGGCCGCCTGGGCCAGCACCAGGAAGGCGTCGCACATCGGCGCCGACATGAACCATTTGTGGCCGGTGATCTCGACGTGATCACCATGCGGCGCCGCGCTGGTGATGTTGGCGCGCACATCGGTGCCGCCCTGGCGCTCGGTCATGCCCATGCCGAGCGTCACGCCCTTTTTCTCCCGCCACGGCAACGGGCGTGGATCGTAGGTTCGCGACTGGATCTTCGATCGCCATTTTTTGAGCAGCGCCGGTTCGGCCGCGAGTGCGCCCACACAGGCGTGCGTCATGGTGATGGGGCAGAGATGGCCGCTCTCGGCCTGGGTGGCGAGATAGAGCCGCACCGCCCGGCTGGCGAGCGGGCCGTGCGGCTCGCTGCCGTCGTGCGCCGAGGCGTGGATGCCGTGGCCGATGCTCTTCTCCATCAGCGCGTGATAGGCGGGATGGAACTCGACCAGGTCGAGGCGGTTGCCCTTGCCGTCCATCGTCCGCAGCTTGGGCGGGTTTTCGTTGGCGACTCTGCCGAGATCGAGCGTCGCCGCCGATCCATAGTCGCGCCCGCAGGCCGAGAGCACCTGGGTGTCGAGGCCGAGGCGCACCGCGGCATCGGCCAATGGCCTGTCGGCCGTGAACAGGTCGACGTCGCCGAACGCCGGCGACTGGTTGAACGAGGCGTCTTCGAGCAGGCCGGAGGTCATGGGGCAAGTCTGAACCTGGCCCAGGAAAGCAGCAACCCCGTCGCCCCGAGCGTAGCCGAGGGGCCTTCTCTCCACCAAAAGTCAGCTAATTGTAGAGAGAAGGTCTCTCCGCTCGTCGCTGCGCTCCTCGGTCGAGACGACGGAGGCCGCCGCTCCTTACTCGCCGCCGCCGTACTTGAAGGAGAGCTTCACCTTGGTGCGGTAGGCCGTGACCTTGCCCTTTTCGATGACGAGGTCCTGTTCGATGACTTCGGCGACACGCAGGTCGCGCAGCGATTTCGCCGCCCGCTCCACCGCCACCTTCGCCGCCTTTTCCCAGGATTCGCTGCTGGTGCCGACCAGTTCGATCACTTTGTAGACGCTGTCTGCCATGGGGGCCTCCCTGGACACGGTTGTGCCGTTTGATCCGGTGCCGGGTCAGGGGGAGGCTCGGCAGCGGCTGCCTAGCTGGCCTTTTCCTTGTAGCGGGGGAAGCCTATCACGCCGCCGCGAACTTGCCGAACTCCCAGTTGCGGCCGGGGGCGGCGGCGAACAGGGCCTTGGTGTAGTCGTCCTTGGGCGAGCCGAAGACCTGCTCGGCCGAGCCGTATTCGACGACGCGGCCCTTGCTCATGACCGCGACGTAGTCGCAGATCTGCGCCGCGACGCGCAGGTCGTGGGTGATGAACAGCACGGCGAGATTGAGCCGGACGCGGATCTCGTCGAGCAGCTCCAGCACCTGCTTCTGCACCGACACGTCGAGGGCCGAGACCGCCTCGTCGGCGATCAGCAGCTCGGGCTCCATGGCCAGCGCACGGGCGATGCAGATGCGCTGGCGCTGGCCGCCCGAGAACTGGTGCGGATAGCGGTCGAGCGAATTGGGGTCGAGCCGCACGGTTTCCATCAGCTTGCGGGCGCGCACGATCGCCTCGTCGCGCTTCAGGCCAAAATTCATCGGCCCCTCGATGATCGACTCGCCGATGGTGATGCGTGGGTTCATCGAGCGGTAGGGATCCTGGAAGACGATCTGCACGCGCCGCCGGTGCGGCCGCAGCTTGCTCGCCTTCATGGTCGCGATCTCGGTGTCGCCGAGGAAGATCTTGCCTTCGCTGGGGTCGATCAGGCGGGCGATGCAGCGCGCCACCGTCGACTTGCCCGACCCCGACTCGCCCACGATGCCCAGCGTCTCGCCGCGGCGGATGTCGAGGTCGACGTCGATCGCCGCCCTCACCACGCGCGCCTTCTGGAAGAAGCCGCTGCCGCTGTAGGTCTTGCCGAGTTTCTCGGTGCGTAGCACGGTCGGGCCGTCCTTGCGCACATCGCGATGCACGGGATGGATCGACGGCACCGAGGAGATCAGCATCTTGGTGTAGCTATGTTCCGGCCGCGACAGGATCTTCTCGGTCGGACCCATCTCGACCAGCTCGCCCCAGCGCAGCACGGCGACGCGATGGGCGATCTCGGCGACCACGCCGAAATCGTGGGTGATGAACAGGACACCGGTGCCCTGGCCGTCCTGCAGCTCGGCGATCAGCTTCAGGATCTCGGCCTGGGTGGTGACGTCGAGCGCGGTGGTCGGCTCGTCGGCGATCAGCAAGACGGGATCGAGCACCAGCGCCATGGCGATCATGATGCGCTGGCGCTGGCCGCCCGAGAGCTGATGCGGGTAGGAGGCGTAGATGCGCTCCGGCTCCGGCAGCTTCACGCGGGCCAGGATGGCGATGATCTTGGCCTTGCGCGCCGCCGCATCGAGCTTGGTGTGGGTATTGAGCACCTCGTCGATCTGCTCGCCGCAGGTCATGACGGGATTGAGGGCCGTCATCGGCTCTTGGAAGATCATCGACATGCGCGTGCAGCGGAGCTGGCGCAGCCGGGTCTCGCTGGCGGCCAGGATATTTTCGCCCTCGAGCAGAATCTCGCCCGAGGTCGGCTTCAGTGCCTTGGCAAGCAGCCCCATGACGGTGAAGGCGATCACCGACTTGCCCGAGCCCGATTCACCCACCAGACAGACGATCTCGCCGGGGCTGACCGTGAAGCTCACCTTTTCGACGGCATGGACGCGGTCGGCGCCTGACGGGAGGGAGACGCTGAGATTGCGGACTTCGAGAACGGGACGTTTGGCTTCGGTGGACATTAAGACTTCAACTCCGTCATCCCGACCGAAGCGCGGAGCGCGCAGCGGAGGGATCTCTTTTCAACTGCCAGGCTCTTGTCGTGGAGAGAAGACCCCTCGACTTCGCGATGCTTCGCTCGGGGTATGACGCTTCGCGTCATACCTTCTTGCTCATCTTCGGATCGAGCGTGTCGCGCAGCCCGTCGCCCATGATGTTGATCGCCAGCACGGTGAGCGCCAGGAAGATGCCGGGAAAGAAGATGTTGTGCGGGAACACGCGGAACAGGGTGCGGCCCTCGGCCATGATGTTGCCCCAGCTCGGGATCTCCGGCGGGATGCCGATGCCGAGGAAGCTGAGCGCCGCCTCGACGAGGATCGCGGCGGCGGCGAGGAAGGTGCCCTGCACGATCAGCGGCGCCACGGTGTTGGGCAGGATGTGGCGGAACATCAGGATCCAGGTCGGCGTGCCGACCGAGATCGCGCCTTCGACGTAAGGTTCCTCGCGTACCGTCAGCACCACCGAACGCACCAGCCGCACGACGCGCGGCACATCGGGGACGACGATGGCGAAGATCACGGTGATGAGGCCGGCTCGCCAGATCGAGACCAGCGCGATGGCGAGCAATATGCCTGGTATCGCCATCAGCCCGTCCATGATCCGCATGATAAAGCCGTCAAGCCACCTGACGTAACCCGAGATCAGGCCGATGATCGTGCCGATGAGCACCGCGATGATGGCGACGGCAACGCCGACCGCGAGGGACACGCGCGTGCCGTAGATGACACGGCTGTAGACGTCGCGGCCCAGGCTGTCGGTGCCCATGATGGCCACGCGCTTGGCCGTCGTGCCGTCGTCGAGCTTGTAGGTGATCTCGGTGCCGGGCTTCTTGTTGCGCCCAGCCGGATCGATGCGCGTCGGATCGATGGTGCCGAGGACGGGTGCAAGAGCGGCGATCAGCAGCATGATCGCAAGGATGGTGCCGCCGATGATGACGTTGGGGTTGCGAATCGCCAGGAGCCACAGGCTCCTGCGCTTGGTCGAGGCCGCCGAGATGGAGGCGGAGTCGACGACGTCTTCGCTGATGGCGCTCAATAGCGGATCCTCGGGTCGAACAGGGTGTAACTGATATCGATCAGCAGGTTGACCACGACATAGACCACCGAGAACATCAGGATGACGGCCTGGATGGTCGGGAAGTCGCGGCTCAGCACCGCCTCGACGGTGAGGCGGCCGAGGCCGGGCAGGCCGAACACGCTTTCGGTCACGACCGCGCCACCGATCAGGATGGCGATTCCGAGGCCGATCACGGTCAGGATCGGGACGGCGGCGTTGCGCAACGCATGGCGCATCAGCACGACCCGGTTCGAGAGGCCCTTGGCGCGGGCTGTGCGGATGTAGTCTTCGTTCAGAACTTCCAGGACCGACGCACGGGTGATGCGGGAGATCAGCGCGATGAAGCCCACCGACAGGGTCAGCGACGGCAGGATCATGCGCTCGAGGAAGCCCCAGAAATTGACGCCGATGCGGATGTAGCCCTGCACCGGCAACCAGCCCAGTTCGATGGCGAAGACGTAGATCAGGCAGTAGCCGATGACGAAGCCGGGCACGGAAAAGCCCACGACCGAGAAACCCATGACGACGCGATCGACCAGCGAGCCCTGCCGATAGGCGGCAAGCACGCCGATCGGCACGGAGATGCTGACGGCGAAAATCAGGGTGCAGACGGCGAGGGCGAGCGTGGGTTCGATGCGCTGGGCGATCAGCTCGGCCACGGTCTTCTTGAAGAAGAAGCTCTCGCCGAAATTGCCTTGCAGCATGTTGCCGATCCAGATGACGAACTGCGTCCAGATCGGCTCGTTCAGTCCGAGCTTGGTGCGGATGTCGGCGATCTGGTCGGACGTGGCGTTGTCGCCGGCGATCACCGCCGCCGGATCACCCGGCGTCAGGCGCAGCATGAGGAAGACGAGAATCGCCACCACCGTCAGAACGGGAATGATGGCGATGAGACGACGGACGATGAAATCGATCATTGGTTCCCAATCGAAGAGCCGTCCCGGGCGGGTGTTGCCGCCCGGGACGACGTCGTTATTTCTTCTCGATGTTCCACATCACCGGCACCGGCGCCTTGAGCCAGCCGGTGACGTTGGAGCGCATGGCGCCCGGGCCATACCACTGGCCGATCCAGCCGTACTGCGCCGTCTCGAGCGCCCGGTCCTGGACGGCCTTGGCCAGCGCCTTGCCCTTGGCGGGGTCGGTCTCCTTGGCATAGGCGTCGCGCAGCTTCTCCATATCGGGGTCGGTCGGCCAGCCGAACCATGCCTTGTCGCCGTTTGCCACCATGTAGGACGTGGCGATCGGGTTCAGGATATCGGCGGCCACGGAGAAGGTGTGGAACACGTTCCAGCCACCCTGGCCCACCGGGCCCTTGTTGGTGCGGCGCGTGACCAGCGTCTGCCAGTCCATCGACTGCATGTCGACCTTGAAGCCACCCTGCTCGAGCAGCGCCTTGGTCACCGGCGCCACGTTCGTGAGCACCGGAAGCGTCGTCGACTGCATCAGCACCACCGGCGTGCCGTCGTAGCCCGCTTCCTTGAGCAGCGCCTTGGCCTTCTCGAAGTTGGGCTTGACCAGCAGGCCGTCCGGCGCGTCGAAGGCATTGGGCGTGCCGCAGATGAAGGCCGCCGTGCAGACCTTGTAGTACTCGGGCTCGCCGACGGTGGCTTTTAGGTAATCCTCCTGGCGCATCGACAGGAGGGCGGCCTGGCGGACCTTCGGGTTGTTGAACGGTGGCTGGAGCCAGTTGAAGCGGATGATGAACTGGTGACCGAGCGGGTTCCAGTTGAAGAGCGTCACGCCCTTTTCCTTCTTGAGGATCGGGATCAGGTCGTGCGGCGGCTGCTCGATGACGTCGATCTCGCCCGCGGCGATGGCGTTCACCTGCTGCTGCGGGTCGGGCATCTCGATGATCTCGACGCGGTCGACCTTGACGACCTTGCCGCCGGCCAGGCCCGAAGCAGGCTCGCTACGCGGCTTGTACTTGGGGTTCTTGTTGTAGACGTGCTTCTCGCCGGGCTTGGACTCGGCGTTCACGTAGATGAACGGCCCGGAGCCGATCTGGCTGTCGATCTGCTTGAAGGGGTCGGTTTCGGCGACTTTCTTCGGCATCATGAACGGCACCTGCGACGAGGGCTTGCCGAGCGAGTCGAGCACCAGGCCGTACGGCTCCTTCAGGATCATCTGGAAGGTCTTGGCGTCGACCGCCTTGTAGTCCTTCACGAAGTCCATGAGCTTCTGGCCCATGGCGTCGCGCGCGCCCCAGCGCTTGATCGAGGCGATGCAGTCCTCGGACGTAACGGGCGTGCCGTCGTGCCACTCCAGGCCGTCGCGCAAGGTGAAGGTCCAGGTGAGTTTGTCGCCGGAGACTTCGTACTTGTCGACCATCTGCGGCTTGACGACGTTGTTCTCGTCGGACGCGAACAGCGTGTCGTAGATGAAGTAGCCGTGGTTGCGCGTGACGTAGGCCGTCGTCCAGATCGGGTCGAGGATCGTCAGGTTGCCGTTCTGCACGAACTTCAGGACCTTGCCCTGGGCTAGCGCCGGGCCCGATACCGTCGCCACGCCGGCCGCCAGAATTGCGCCGGCAGCCATCGCGCCCAGCGTCCGTCTCATCACTTGTTTCATCTTACGCCCCTTTTTCTCATCCCCATGGAAGAAGGCAGGCCCCCGCCCGCCCTCGTCAATGGGCGCGCGGGGCCTAGGCCCCGCGCGCAGCTCATCTACTTCTTCGTCACGTTCCAGAACACCGGCACCGGCGCCGTCAGGTTGCCGTCGATGTTGGTGCGCCGCGCGATCGGGGCGTACCACTGGCCGACGTTGATGTGTGTCGGATGGTCGACCCAGTACTTCTGCAGGCTCTCGACGATCTGCATCTGCTTGGCCGGATCGGTTTCCTTGGCGAACTGGTCGCGGTACTTCTCGATCGTCTCGTCACACGGCCAGCCGAACATCGCCTTTTCGCACGAGGCATTGTAGAAGCCGGCCATCACCGGATTGAGGATATCGGCCGCCACCCAGGAGGTGAGGAAGGCGTGCCAGCCGCCGGCGTTCGGCGGCTCCTTCTTGACGCGGCGGGCAACCAGCGTCTGCCAGTCCATCGACACCATGTCGACCTTGAAGCCGGCCCGCTCCATCTGTGCCTTGGCGACGGGCGCGAGGTTGGTCAGCACCTGCAGGTCGGTCGACTGCATCAGCACGATCGGCGTCCCGTCGTAGCCAGCCTCGGTCAGGAGTTGCTTGGCCTTGGCGGCGTTGCCGTTCAGCACGTCGGCCATGCCGGCATCGGTGGCGAACGGCGTGCCGCAGACGAACGGCGCCTTGCAGACCTTGTACCATTGCGGATCGCCGATCGTGGCCTTGAGGAAATCCTCCTGAGCGAAGGCCACGAACACGGCGTGACGGACCTTGGCGTTGTCGAACGGCTTGGCCGTGCTGTTGAAGCGGAAGACGTACTGGTTGCCGGTCGGGTTGAAGTTGACCAGCTTGATGTTCTTGTCCTTGGCGAGCAGCGGCAGCAGGTCGTGGCCGGGCGCCTCGATCATGTCGATCTCGCCGTTCTGGATGGCCGCGACCTGGGTCTGCACGTCGGGAATGGCGAGCCACTCGACGCGATCGACCTTGACGACCTTGCCGCCGGACAGGCCGTTGGCGGGCTCGCTGCGCGGCTTGTACTTGGTGTTCTTGACGTAGACGATCTTCTCGCCGGGCTTCCATTCGTCGGCCTTGAAGATGAACGGGCCGGAGCCGATCACGTCCTCGACCTTGATCTGCTGCATCGGATCGGTTTCGGCCGACTTCTTCGGCATCATGAAGGGCACGTTCGACGACGGCTTGCCGAGCGACTGCAGCACCAGGCCGTAGGGCTCCTTCATGTTCATCTTGAAGGTCTTGGCGTCGACCACCTCGAGGTTGGCGACCGAGCCCATCATCTTCTGGCCCATCGAATCACGGGCGGCCCAGCGCTTGATCGAGGCGACGCAGTCCTCTGCCGTGACGGGCTTGCCGTCATGCCATTCGAGGCCGTCGCGCAGCGTGAAGGTCCAGACGAGGTTGTCGGCTGACACGCTGTACTTGTCGACCATCTGGGGCTTCACATCGAACTTCTCGTCGACGGCGAAAAGCGTGTCCCACACCATGTAGCCGTGGTTGCGCTGGATGTAGGCGGTGGTCCAGATCGGATCGAGGATCTTCACGTCCGAATGCATCACGACCTTGAGGGTCTGCGCCTCGGCCCCGGTTGCTCCCAGCAATCCGCCCAGGCTCGCGACCGCCAAAACAGTGGCGAGCGACTTCTTGAACTCGAACATAGATGACTTCTCCCTATTGCGCGGTCTGTCTTTGCAAGAATCGAGCCGCTGGCGCGAACAGTAGCAGCCGGAGACCCCCCTCTGACAAGCCGATTCAAGGGACGCGGCGATGCCTACTGCGACCGATTGAGCGCCTTCTCGAGCAGTTGGAGCACGCCTTCGGCGGCGGCGGCGGCAACGATATCGCCGAATCCCGCCCACGAGCCTCTCGCCGCGGCGAGAGGCACCGGGTTGGACTGCTCGATGTCGCCCACTTCGGTGCCCTTCGGATCCTTGAGGATCCACTTTATGACGAGCTGGCCGCTCTTCTCGTCGATCGGCGTCAGGCTCACGGCGGCGAGCACGGTGTAGACGTCGCTGCCGGCGGCGTCGACGATGACGATCTTGCTCGAGCCCAGCGCCCGGCGCATGCCGGACTGGAGTTGGCGGTTGCCGTCCGAGGGCGCCCCGGTGACGGCGCCCACCATCACCCTCACCTGCGGCTTCGTCGAGGCGGCGACCGGCGTCGTGCCGGGTATGACGCCCGGCATGGCGGCGGGCACGGTGCCCGGCGTGGTGCCCGGCATGGTGCCAGGGATGATGGCGGTGCCGTCTGCCGGATCCGCCTGCATGGTGATGCCGGCGGCGATCTGGCCGGGCGACTGTGGCAGGAAGTTGGGCGGCCGCCCGATCAGCGTGGCGATCCGGGGGGCTGCCTGCTGGGCGATGCGCGACACCAGGCGGTCGCTCCCCTCGGCATAGTCCTCGCCACGCGTGCGCGTGCGGCTGATGGCCGGCTCCTGCGTCGCGGGCTTGCCCGCGACGCGCCAGTCGATCTGGATCTCGATGCCTTCGCCTGAGTCGCGCGTGCTCATCACGCCGTTCACCTGCACCGGCGCGTCGGCGGGCTGCACCGCGGCGGCGATGCCGTAGGACTGCATTTCGAGGGCGAGGGCGGCGGCCAGGCGAATGCCCATCTCGCGCGGCATGTTGCGCGGCGCCCCGATGGCCAGTTCGATCTTGTCCTGCGGCGAGCGATAGCTTGCCGTCTCCGAGCTGTTCGGTTCGAAGGGTTTGGGAACGTAGCCGCACGCCGCCAGCATGAGACAGCAGAGCAGGCTCACAACATGGCGCATGTCGCGACCACCCCGAGCAGGCAGCAGAACAACAGGATGATCAGATAGGGCACGTCAGTTTCCCACTTCAGCTTGCGAGCGCGATCGCCGACAGGCCGCGGCCGTAGTCGCGCACGCCCGAGAGGGTGTTGCGCCGGTAGCTGAAGAAATCCTCGGTGGCCGTCAGCGTGTCGTGGCCGGTCGCGGCGACCGCGACGCCGTTGCGGGCGATGCGGTGCACGAGATAGCCCGGCAGGTCGAACATGAAGTGGCCGGCGCGCGAGGCGGCGCGGAAGAACGCCGTGTTGGACTCGTCCTGGGCCAGGAACGGCGCGGGAAATTCCGGCCCGACTTCATAGGAATGAGGCCCAATGCAGGGGCCGACCACGACGTTGATGCGTTCGCGCCGCGCGCCGAGCTTTTCCATGGCGGCGATGGTGGTGTCGACAACGCCGCCCAGCGCGCCCTTCCAGCCGGCATGCGCCGCGCCGATCACGCCGGCATCGCCGTCGGCCAGCAGCACCGGCGCGCAGTCGGCCGCCATCACGCCCAGCACGACGCCCGGCCGGTCGGTCACCAGCCCATCGGCCTTGGGCGCGCCGGGCGAGGTCCAGCGGTCTTCGGCCACGGTCAGCACGTCGGCGGAATGGATCTGGTACAGGGTCAGCAGGTCGGGTTCGCCGCAGCCAAACTGTTCGGCCACGCGGCGGCGGTTCTCGCGCACGTTGTCGGGCGCATCGGCCGAGCCATAGCCGCAGTTGAGCGATGAAAAGAGGCCAGTGCTCACGCCGCCGCGGCGGGTGAAGAAGCGGTGCTGCACGCCGCCGAGACCGGCAAGTGAGGGAGCCTGAATCATGTCGTGTCCGAGGGGAGGTCCGAAAAGCCGGCCGGTGGAGCGCTTCTGTCGTCGCCCAAGGCCAGAACGCGGAAGAGGGTGCCCATTTGATCGGGCGCGATCAAGCGCGCCAATGCCGCGTCGATGGCGCGGACCTGCTCTGCGCTCGCCTGTCGTTTCAGGGCATGTGCGCGGGCCTCGATTCCCAGGCGGCGCAGGAAGTCGCCCTGGGCAACCGGTCCGAAGGCCGGCACTCCGGCGGCGGTGGCGAGGGCGGCGAAATCGATATGGGCGCTCAAGTCGGTCTCGCCGGGCCGGTCGAGGATGCCGGTTCCGCTGTGGCCGCGCACTGCCTGCAGCGAGGTGCCGGGAGCGGAGCTGTCGTAGCCATAGTCGACGATCAGCGCCCAACCGCCGTGCTCGCGCAGGCGCGCGCCGACCTCGGCGGCCAGCGCCCGGCCCGCTTCGGAGAATTCCGCCTCGGCGCCGGCCGCGGCATTGGGAAGGACCGCGGCAAACGGCGTCGGACCGGGGGCGAGGGCCAGCCGTAGGGCGCCGTCGGGCCCGAGGCCCACCATGCGCTCGCGCCAGCCCTCGGCCGTCCGGTGGAACTGACGCACCGGGAGCGCATCGAAGAATTCGTTGGCGACCAGCAGGAGCGGTCCCGCGGGCACGTCGTCGAGACGCTCGTGCCAGGTGGGGGCACAGGTTGGCGTGAAGGCGGCCAGGGCCGCGCGCTGGGCCGCCCGCAACGGCTCGCTGGTATCGACGAGATGGAGGTCGAGGGCGGCATGAAAGCCCGCCACGCCGCGGGTCGCGCGTAGCGCATCGGCCATCAGCGTGCCGCGGCCGGGGCCGAGTTCGACAAGCCTGACCGTCGAGGGCCGGCCCATCGCCAGCCAGCGCTCGGCCAGCCACGCGCCCAACAGTTCGCCGAACATCTGGGAGATCTCGGGCGCCGTCGTAAAATCGCCTTCGGCGCCGAGGGGCCCAGCACTCGAAGACAGGGCACGGCGATAGTAGCCGAGGCGGGGATGGCCCAGCGCCTCGGCCATGAAGTCGGCGATCGAGACTGGCCCAGTGTGCGCAATGCGGCGCGCGATCAGGCGGCCGAGTTCGCTGGTCACGGCAGCAGAGGTCGCCGGTACGCCCGCGCGATCAGCCAGCCGCCGAAGGCGAGCACGGGGACGGACAGCAGCATGCCCATGGTGACCGGCCCCCACAGGTAGCCGAGATGGGCATCGGGTTCGCGGAACAGCTCGCCCACGATGCGCGCCACGCCATAACCGGCGCAAAAGGTGCCGGTCATCAGCCCGGGACGACGGCGGCCGTCGGTGAAACGCCACACCGCGGCAACGACGAGCAGCAGCAGCACGCCCTCGAAGAAGGCCTGGTAGAGCTGGCTGGGATGGCGCGGCAGCGGGCCGCCGCGCGGGAAGATCATCGCCCACTGGACGTCGCTCACCCGGCCCCACAGCTCGCCATTGATGAAGTTCGCGAGGCGCCCGAAGAACAGGCCGATCGGCACCACGAGGGCCACGAGGTCCGACAGCATGAACGGATCGGTCTTGTTGCGGATCGCGAACAGCAGGATGGCCGCGATCACGCCCAGGAAACCGCCGTGGAACGCCATGCCGCCTTCCCACACCGTCAGCACCGCCAGCGGATGCTCCAGATAGAAGCCCGGCTTGTAGAACAGCACATAGCCCACCCGGCCGCCGAGGATGACGCCCAGCGCCGCCCACAGCAGGAAGTCGTCGATCTTGACCGGCGACAGGATCCTGGGCGGCTGCGTGCACACGCGCCGCATGACCTGCCAGCCGATCACCAGGCCGGCGATATAGGCTAGCGCATACCAGCGAATGGCGAACGGCCCGAGCTGCAGCAGGATCGGATCGATTTCGGGATAGGGGATCAGGAGGGGGGTCATGGGCTGGTCATGGGGGGGTGCGAGGGTTATAGCCCGGCCGTCCTGAAGACAGAATGGACCCCGACGACAGAATGGAAACGGCGCCAGCCTTGGGAGGCCAGCGCCGTGGGGACGATCCGAACAGTGACGCTTATTGTTTTCTTACGAGTATTGTTTTTTTACGAGAGGGGGCGTCGGAGGGTCCCAGTTCCGGTTCAGGCTTCTCCGACCGTCTCGAGGATCGAGGCGGTCAGCGCATCGGCGGGCGTCTTGCCAGCCCACACGACGTATTGAAAGGCGGGGTAGAAGCGCTCGCTTTCGGTGATCGCCACCTCGACGAGGTCGTTCAGCTGGTCGGGCATCAAGCCGGAGGTGCCGCGCAGCGGGATGGCGTGGCGGAACATCGGCAGACCCTCTTCGGTCCACAGATCGAAGTGGCCGAGCCACATCTTCTCGTTGATCAGCGCCAGCAGGACGTGGATTTCATTGTGACGTTCGGCCGGAATACGGACGTCGTAGGCGCAGGTGAAGTGCAGCGCCTCGACATCGTCGCGCCAGCTGAAGAACATGCGGTAGTCGCACCAGCGGCCGGCGACTTCGACGGCGATTTCACGATCCGAGGTACGGTCGAACGGCCAATCGTTGTCGGAGATGACTCTCTCGATCATCTCGAGCGGGTTCAAATCGACTTTCCGTCTGGTCCGCTCGTGTCGCGATAACGCCATCGACCCACTCCCCAACCATTTCCGCCTTGCGGTCCCTGGTGAACCATTCTTGAGGCGGGTGGTCGATATATCGTGGTGGGCACCCAACAACCCACAAGCTGTAGCCTGCCATAAGGGTGTCTCCGGACGCAATAAGAAATGAAGCGGAAATCGGGGAAAGAGTGAGCGATTCCATAAATTTAATCCCCAGCGCTAAGATTCGAGTCGCAGAATTTCGCATAACGAATCGGGTGAGAATGCCCCATTTTTAAGCAATTACCGGCTCGACCTGCGGATTGTCTAGGTTTCTCGCAGCTTCCATATGGCTTGGCATGACCCTTGCCTCCTCGGCCCCAAGCGCTGAAGCGCAGGGAGGAAGCATGTCACTTTTCAAGGACCCATTCGATCCCAAGGCCCTGCTGGCCGAGGGCTGCGCCTGTGGCGGCAATCATGCCCAGGCCGACCATGAGCGGCTCACCGCGGTGGCTGTACCGGCTGGCGAGGAAGAGCGCTGGAATCGCGTGGTCGACGCGGCCGTGTTGCGCGCCGTCTTCCCGGTCGACGCCCAGCGCCGCTTGTTTCTGAAGACCGTCGGTGCCTCGACGGCGCTGGCGGCGATCTCCTCGGTCCTGCCCCTCGGCATCGCCCGTGGGCGGGGTGGTTCATCCGCGCGTGCTGCTGCGCGGCGTGCTCGAGGCGACGGCGGCGATCGTCTATCTCATCGCGCTGTTCCATACCCAGTTCGCCATCGCCACGGCCATCAACCTCTCGACACCG
>CANJHI010000056.1 GCA_947474005.1 Alphaproteobacteria bacterium
GGTCGCTCACGACCGCCAGACGGGTTCCGAAAAACCTGCCGCCGGGGGGGCCTGCCGTCGGTCGGGCTACGCCCTCCCTCCGTCAGCCCACCCCCGGCGCATTCTCATCCTGATTGACGCTGATCTCTCACCTTGATTGTCGCCGCGCAGTCACTGAGCTGTGCGCATCCGTGTATCTCTAAAGAGCTTGTCTACGTATGCAAACTTGGCACGGCCATAAACGCGCTCTTCCGCTCGTGAAATAATGGAACACGCTGGACCGCCGACGGCCAGAAATACGCCGGCATCTGGAAGATGGGCTGCTTTCGCGACGGCGACCGATGGGCAACCATTGGCACGACAGCCGAGGCGTGCGGCTTCAAGTGAGCGCGGGCGGCGCTGGCCGCGGTCAGAGCGGTCTTTTCTAGGTGCCTGCCGGCGGAAAAGTGCCCGCCGGGCAGGGTTCCTGACGACTACTCGCCGGGAAATCAGCTGCGATCCGAACAAACCGGTTCTGAGGCTCGACGCCAGTGCCGAGCGGAGAGGTGCTGCCCTTCGATCTAACGCAGATATATTCGCGCGCGACGCCAAGTTCGATCAGACCGCTGGCCACGTATTGCGCGCGACGCATTCCAAGCTGCTCGTTCGCCACCTCCGAACCCGACTTGTCCGCGTGTCCCGTGACAATCAATCTCCGCGTGCGGGTGGGGTCCGGATTGATTTGGCACACCTCTCGACCGACGTACTGAGCAAGTCGCCGGTGCTCCGTCTCCGAAAGTTCGGCGGCGCCGGCGCTAAAAAAGAGCATCGGTTCGCCACAGTGGACATTCAGTGGCATCGGCGGCGGCGGTACATCGTCGGCGCATCCGCCGACCAGTACGGCTGCCAAAACGACGATATACGATGTGAAGCGGGCCCGGTTGAGAACGATGTTCGCCACGGCCTTCTCCGTCTTCATTCTTTCCACTCGGGTTCCGTCGCGGCTGCATTGCATAGCCACAAGGCTGCCACCTCTCGTACGACAAGGGAGCCCAAGCGCATGTCTACGATGCAACGAAGACGAATTCTGAACGCAAGTAAAGCGCTTGGTCCAGACGCCCAAAAGACATGACGCGCGACTGGAGTCGCGCGCCCCCAGCTTAAGCGAACGCCTCTTCCCAGCTGCCGCGCGTCGAAGCCTTCGAATATTCGGTCGAGCGGTTCTCGAAGAAGTTGGTGTGCTCGATGGCGCCCAGCATCTGGTCCATCCACGGCAGCGGGTTCTTGGCGTCCTGGCGGTAGATCGGCTGCAGGGTGAGCTGCTGCAGGCGGCGGTCGGCGATGAAGCGGATGTAGCGCTTCACGTCGGTCGCGGTCATGCCCTCGATGCCGCCCATCTCGAAGGCGAGATCGACGAAGGCGTCCTCGTGGTCGACGATGGTCGAGCAGGCGACGTAGATTTCGCGCTGCAGCGCCTCTGTCCAGACTTCCGGGTTCTCCTGGATGAAGGTGCGGAACAGCCGGATGATCGAATTGCAGTGCAGCGTCTCGTCGCGCACCGACCACGTCACGATCTGGCCCATACCCTTCATCTTGTTGAAGCGCGGGAAGTTCATCAGCATCGCGAAGCTGGCGAAGAGCTGCAGGCCCTCGGTGAAGGCGCCGAACACGGCCAGGGTCTTGGCGATGTCGGCCTTCGAGTCGACGTTGAAGTTCTGCATGTAGTCGTACTTGTCCTTCATCTCCTTGACGGTGAGGAAGACCGAGTACTCCGTTTCCGGCATGCCGATGGTGTCGAGCAGGTGGCTGTAGGCGGCGATGTGGACCGTCTCCATCGAGGAGAAGGCGGCCAGCATCATCTGCACTTCCGTCGGTTTGAAGACCCGCGAATAGTGCTTCATGTAGCAGTTGTTCACCTCGACGTCGGCCTGGGTGAAGAAGCGGAAGATCTGGGTCAGCAGATTGCGCTCGCTATCCGTCAGCCGGTTGCGCCAGTCCTTGACGTCGTCAGCCAGCGGCACTTCCTCCGGCAGCCAATGGATGCGTTGCTGGGTCAGCCAGGCATCGTAGGCCCACGGATAGTGGAAGGGCTTGTAGATCGGCTTGGAGTCGAGAAGGGACATGTCATTTGACCGGTCAAACGGTGAAGCGAAAAATCCCCCGCCGCGCCCGGCCTGTTGCGGCCGGCGCGGCGGGGGTTGGTCAAGCTACTGGCAGCTAAGGCACTCTTCGTAATCGTTGGTCTGCGTGATCTTGTTTCCGACGAACGGCAGCGGTGCTTCCGCGCCCTCCTCCCGCGTCGGGATACCCATGGCGTGATCGCCGAGCTGATCGGCCATGGCATCGCCCGAGACGGCCTCGGCGCGCTGGATGGAGAGCGAGCGGCAGTAGTAGAGGCTCTTCACGCCGCGCTTCCAGGCCATCATGTGGATCTGGTGCAGGTCGCGCTTATGCACGTCGGCCGGCAGGAAGATGTTGAGCGACTGGCTCTGGCAGATGTAGGGCGTGCGGTCGGCGGCATGCTCGACCAGCCAGCGCTGGTCGATCTCGAAGGCGGTCTTGAACACCGCCTTCTCGTGGTCGTCGAGGCAGTCGAGATCCTTCACCGAGCCCTGGCTGGTGGTGATGGTGGTCCAGGTGTCCTCGTTGTTGTGGCCCTTCTGCTCCAGCACCTTTTCCAGGTACGGATTGCGCACCACGAACGAGCCCGAGAGGGTCTTGTGGTTGTAGACGTTGGCCGCCGACGGCTCGATGCCGGGCGAGGCGCCGCCGCAGATGATCGAGATCGACGCCGTGGGCGCGATCGCGAGCTTGTTGGAGAAGCGGTCCTCGAAGCCGAAGTCGGCGGCATCGGGGCAGGGGCCGCGCTCGCGGCCGAGCGTCTTGGAGGCCTCGTCGCACTGGCCGCGGATGTGCTTGAACATCTTCTTGTTCCACACCTTGGCCATCACCGATTCGAGCGGGATGCCGTTCAGCTGCAGGAACGAGTGGAAGCCCATGACGCCGAGGCCGACCGAACGCTCGCGCATGGCGGCGTAGGTGGCGCGGGCGAAGTCTGAGCCGGCGGTGTCGATGAAGCTCTGCAGCACGTTGTCGAGGAAGCGCATCACGTCCTCGATGAAGGTCGGATGCTCGTGCCACTCGAGATAGGTTTCTAGATTGAGCGAGCTCAGGCAACAGACGGCGGTGCGCTGCTTGCCGTGATGGTCGATGCCGGTCGGCAGCGTGATCTCGCTGCACAGGTTCGAGGTTTTCACTTCCAGGCCGGCCAGCTTGTGGTGCTCGGGCCGGGCGTTGTTCACGTGGTCGACGAAGATCAGGTAGGGCTCGCCGGTCTCGATGCGCGCCGTCAGGATGCGGATCCAGAGCGCGCGGGCCGAGACCTTGCGCTGCACCGCGCCGTCCTTGGGGCTGACCAGCGCCCATTCCTCGTCGTTCTCGACCGCGCGCATGAAGGCGTCGGAGATGAGAAGGCCGTGGTGGAGATTGAGCGCCTTGCGGTTGGGATCGCCGCCGGTCGGGCGGCGGATTTCGATGAATTCCTCGATCTCCGGATGGTTGACCGGCAGGTAGCAGGCGGCCGAGCCACGGCGCAGCGAGCCCTGGCTGATGGCGAGGGTGAGCGAGTCCATCACGCGGATGAACGGCACCACGCCCGAGGTCTTGCCGTTCATGCCGACCTTTTCGCCGATCGAACGGAGGTTGCCCCAGTAGGAGCCGATGCCGCCGCCGCGGGCCGCCAGCCAGACGTTCTCGTTCCACAGGCCGACGATGCCTTCGAGGCTGTCGTTGGCCTCGTTCAGGAAGCAGGAGATCGGCAGGCCACGGCTGGTGCCGCCGTTGCTGAGCACGGGCGTCGCCGGCATGAACCAGAGATTGCTGATGTAGTCGTAAATCCGCTGGGCATGGCCGTCGTCGTCGGCATAGGCCGAGGCGACGCGGGCGAACATGTCCTGATAGCTTTCGCCGGGCAGGAGATAGCGGTCGGTGAGGGTGGCTTTGCCGAAGACGGTCAGCCGGGCATCCCGAGAGGAATCGGTAACAACCCGGGCACCGCTGCGAATTTGAACAACATCAAACACTTGTGGCCCCCATTTTCTTTTTGTCCACAGCTGTGGATAGAACAGTCTGTGGAAGATACCTACATCTTGGGAGGGTTTTAGCGTCCCCCACTATCCATAGATGATACGGCACCTGTGGTGGCTGTCATCGCCAATTTTTTTCCCGGCTTGTGAATCTCAAGAATGGCTATTTAACTATCTGAAAATAATAGAGAAAATAGGCTTTGAAATTTTGTTTTTCTAACCGTGTGCGAGCCTTCGCAGTTGCAGCATTGAATGAGAACAAAACGCGCTTTGCCACGGATTCCGTGGGCTGCAAACAGAAACGCCAGCGAATCGGCTCACCCGCATCGGGGCAGGTCGCAAAACGCGAGACGCGATAGGCACTTCTGGCGTCACGAGAGATCGTCGTCAGATTGTCACACGGCGGCGTAACATCGGCCGGACGCCCAGGGGAGGAAACACAAGATATGGCCATCGCACCGGCGCCGCGGCTTTACGGCCTGGATGCCATCTCGGCTGCCGCCCTCAAGGCCGGCGGCGAGCAGGGCGCTTCCTTCGCGCGGCGGGTTTTCGAGCGCGTGGCCGACAAGGACCTGGCCGCCGCCCCGGCCGAGCAGCGCGCCGCCATCGCCCTCGCCCTGCTGGCCTTCGCCCGCCGCCGCCTGCCCGGCATCGCCAAGGTCCGGGTGTTCAACCCGACGGAGGAGGCGCACGGCTTCGAGAGCCGGCACAGCATCGTCCATGTCGTGAACGACGACATGCCGTTCCTGGTCGATTCGATCGCCAACGAGCTCAACCGCCGCGAAATCAACGTCCATCTGCTGGCCCATCCGGTGCTGGCCGTGCGCCGCGACCTCGACGGCGACCTCCTCGACTTCGGCCCCGAGGCCAGCGCCGTATCGGGTGCCAGCGCCGTATCGAGTGAAAAGGGCGGCCGGCCCGAATCGATGATGCACATCGAGATCGACCGCCAGGCCGAGCCGGGCCAGCTCGACGAAATCGCCGCGGCGCTCACCCGCGTGCTGGCCGAGGTCCGCCTCGCGGTCGACGACTGGCGGCCGATGCGCCAGGCCTGCCTCGACGCCATCGCCGATCTCGCGCCCGGCCGGGCGCCGCTGCAGGACGAGTACGAGGACTTCCTGCAGTGGCTGGAGGCCGGCAATTTCACTTTCCTCGGCCATCGCCGCTATCGCTACCTCGACGATCCTTCGCAGCCGGGCGGCGTGCGCTACGACATCATGCCGGGCTCGGCGCTCGGCATCCTGCGCCGCGACGATACACGGCTGTTCGAGGCGGGGCTGGGCGGTGGCGAGGCCATGTCCCGCTTTGCGCGCGGTGCCGACAACATCCTGATCGTGAAAGCGGACCGTGTGTCGCTGGTCCATCGCACCGGGCCGCTCGATTGCGTGATCGTGAAGACCTGCGATGGCGACGGCCGCGTCACCGGCGAGCGCCGCTTCGCCGGCCTGTTCACGTCGGCTGCCTACCACGCGATGGCGAGCGACGTGCCGCTGCTGCGCGGCCGGGTCGCGGGCGTCCTGCGGCGCTCCGGTATCGACGCCGGCGGCCACGACGGCAAGGCGCTGCTGGCGATCCTCGATTCCTACCCGCGCGACGAGCTGTTCCAGATCGACGAGGACACGCTCTACGACCAGGTGCTGGGCATCCTCCAACTGCAGGAGCGCCGCCGCGTGGCGCTGTTCGCCCGCCGCGACGCCGTCGGCCGCTTCGCCGCCAACCTGGTGTTCGTCCCGCGCGAGCGCTTCGATGCGGCGCTGAACGAGCGTTTCGCCGCGATCCTCGAGCAGGCGTGGGATGGCAAGGTGACCACTGTGGTGGGCGAGGCCAGCAGCGATCAAGCGTTGGCCCAGGCACTCTATACGGTGAAGCTCCGCCAGCCCGACGCGCCCGCGCCCGACCTCGCAGCACTTGAGCAGACGCTGGTCGAGGCGGCCACGTCGTGGAGCGACAAGCTGCGCGCGGCGCTGCAGGCCAAGTTCGGCGAAGCCGAGGGACGCGCCGCGGCGCGGCGCTGGCGCGACTGGTTCCCGGCGGTCTATCGCGAGACCTTCGATGCGACGCAGGCAACGGCCGACATCGAGCTCTTGCAGAAAATGCTGGGCGGCGCGGGCTTCGGCGTGCAGGTCGGCCGCCGGGCGGGGCTGCCGGCGCACCGCTTCGCCATCCGCCTGTTTCATCCGCGCAAGCCCATCGCGCTGTCCGACATCCTGCCGCTGGCCGAAAACCTCGGCCTGCGCGTCATCAGCGAAGCGCCGTTCCTGCTGCACGCGGCGAACAATGACGCGGGCAGCGGCGGCGTGGCGATGCAGGTGCTGCGCGTGGAGACGGCCGATGCATCGGCCGTCGATCTCGCGGCGGTCGGGCCGCGCTTCATCGAGACGATGGAGAAGCTTAGGTCGGGGGCGCTGGAAAACGACGGACTCAATCGCCTGGTGCTGGGCGCCGGCCTCGCCTGGCGCGAGGTGGCGCTGCTGCGCAGCTACACGAAATATCTGCGGCAGGCCGGCGTGCCGTTCAGCCAGGATTATATGGAGCGCACGCTGGCGGCCTATCCCACCATCGCCCGCGGCCTCGTCGATCTCTTTCTGGCGCGTTTCGATCCGGCGCTGGGCGAGGCCCAGTCCGATGCCCGCAAGAGCCGCGGCGAGGCGATCGAGGCGGCGCTCGCCACTGCGCTGGAGGGCGTCACCACGCTCGACGAGGACCGCATCCTGCGGCGTTTCCTCAATGCCGTTCACTGCACGCTCCGCACCAACTTCTGGCAGATCGCGGCCGACGGTACGGCAAAGGAATGGATCTCGCTGAAGATCGACAGCCGGGCGATCGACGACCTGCCGGCACCGCGGCCACTGGTGGAAATCTTCGTCTACAGCCCGCGCATGGAAGGCATTCATCTGCGCGGCGGCCGGGTGGCGCGCGGCGGCATCCGCTGGTCCGACCGGCGCGAGGATTTCCGAACCGAGGTGCTCAGCCTGATGAAGACCCAGATGGTGAAGAACGCCGTCATCGTGCCGGTGGGCTCCAAGGGCGGCTTCTATGTGAAGCGGCCACCGGTGGGCGGCACGCGAGAAGAGACGCAGGCCGAGGGCATCGCCTGCTACCAGACGCTGATCCGCGGCCTGCTCGACCTCACCGACAATTACACCACCAGCAAGCAAGGGGGCGCCGGCATTACGCCCCCGGCCAAGGTCGTGCGCCACGATGGCGACGATCCCTATCTGGTGGTCGCCGCCGACAAGGGCACGGCCACCTTCTCCGACATCGCCAATGCGCTGGCCGCCGACTACGGCTTCTGGCTGGACGATGCCTTCGCCTCGGGCGGCTCGGCCGGCTACGACCACAAGAAGATGGGCATTACCGCGCGAGGCGCATGGGAGTCCGTCAAGCGCCACTTCCGCGAGCTGGGACAGGATATCCAGTCGACGCCCTTCACGGTCGCAGGCGTGGGCGACATGTCGGGCGACGTGTTCGGCAACGGCATGCTGCTGTCGCGCCACATCAAGCTGGTCGCCGCCTTCGACCACCGCCACATCTTCATCGATCCGGCACCCGCTCCCGAGGCGAGCTGGGTCGAGCGCCAGCGGCTGTTCGACCTGCCGCGATCCTCCTGGATGGATTACAACAAATCGCTGCTGTCGGCCGGCGGCGGCATCTACGACCGCGCCGCCAAGTCGATTGCACTCTCGGCCGAAGCGCGCAGCGTGCTGGGCATCGAGGCGCCGACCATGACACCCGTCGACCTGATGCGCGCCATTCTGACGGCGCCGGTCGACCTGCTCTATTTCGGCGGCATCGGCACTTACGTAAAGGCGTCGAGCGAAAGCCACGCCGATGCCGGCGACCGCGCCAGCGATGCCGTGCGCGTCGACGCCACGCGTTTGCGCGCGCGCGTGATCGGCGAAGGCGCCAATCTCGGCTTCACCCAGCGCGGCCGGGTCGAGGCGGCGCTGGCGGGCCGTCGCCTCAACACCGACGCGCTCGATAATTCGGCCGGCGTCGACACCTCCGACCACGAGGTCAACATCAAGGTGGCGCTGGGCAAGAAGGTGGCCGACCGCAACGCGCTGCTGTTCTCGATGACCGACGAGGTGGGTGCGCTCGTGCTGCGCAACAACTACCAGCAGAGCCAGTCGGTCAGCGTGAGCGAAGCGATGGCCGGCGAGGAGCACGACCGGCTCGAGCGGCTGATGCGCAGCTTGGAGCGCGGGACGACAGCGAAGGGCGGCCGGCTCGACCGCGCCGTCGAGTTCCTGCCCGACACCGCCACCATGCGCAGCCGCGCGGCGGCCAGGCAGTATCTGACCCGGCCCGAGCTCTGCGTCCTGCTGGCCTATGCCAAACTCGATCTCAGCGACGAGATCCTCGAGTCCGACCTGCCGGACGATCCGCTGCTCGAACCCGAGCTGCTGCGTTACTTCCCGGTGGCGCTGCGCGAGCAGCACGAGCCCCTGATCGAGACGCACAGGCTGCGGCGTGAGATCACGACGCTGCAGGTCGTGAATTCGCTGGTCAACCGCTGCGGGCCGACCTTCGTGCGCAATGTCGCCCAGCGCACGGGCGCATCGGCCGCCGCCATCGCCCGCGCCTTCGCCGTGGTGCGCGATGCGTGGAAGCTGCGCGACCTGTGGAGCGATATCGAGGCACTCGATTCGTCGCTCAAGGCCGAGGCACAGACGCGCATGCTGGTCGCCTCGCAGCGCTTCCTGACCCGCACCGTGCAATGGACGTTGCGTCGCCTGCCGCAGCCTCTCGACACGATGACGGCGACGGAACAGCTTGGCGCGACCGTGACGGCCCTGGGCGAACTGCCGCCCGAACTGATCGGGCCGTCGGAAAGTGCGGCGCTCGCCGAGCGGGCCGCCACTTTCGAGGCGATGGGTGCGCCGCCCGGTATCGCCCGGCGCGCGGCCGCACTCGAAACGCTGGCAGCGGCCGGCGACTTGATGCAGGCCGCACGCGCCAACGGCTGCAGCATCGGCGAAGCAGCCCGACTCTACTTCCGCCTGGGCGAGCGGCTCTCCTTCGCCACCCTGGCGACGGCTGCCCAAAACCTGCCGCGCGACGGCCAGTGGCCGGCGCAGGCAGCACTCGCCCTGCAGGACGACCTGGCGGCCCTTCACGCGGATTTGCTGGGCTCGGCCTTGCGCGCCGACGACCACGACCCCAAATGCGACGCCGACACAGCGCTTGCCAAATGGAGTGAGTCGCGTGGGCTGGCGCTTGATCGGGTCGACCGATTGCTGAGGGAGGATTTCGCCGGCACCCTCGATCTCGCCATGCTGTCGGTGGCGACGGCCGAGTTGCGAAGCCTGGTCTAGCGCGATCCTTTCGCCAAGGAGCACAGCATGAACAAAGACACCCCCGTCAAGAAAAGTGACGCCGAATGGCGCCAAGAACTCGATCCATTGCAGCATCATGTGCTGCGCGAGCACGGTACCGAGCGGCCCTTCACCAGCCCGTTGAACAACGAGAAGCGCACCGGCGTCTTCCGCTGCGCCGGCTGCGGCGAGCCGCTGTTCGATTCCTCGACCAAATATGAAAGCGGGTCGGGCTGGCCGTCGTTCTATGCGCCGATGCCCGAAGCGGTCGACACCACGGTCGACAAGAGCCACTTCATGACCCGCACCGAGGTGACCTGCGCCAAGTGCGGCGGCCATCTCGGCCACGTCTTTCCCGACGGCCCGCAGCCGACCGGCGAGCGCTATTGCATGAACGGCGCGGCGATGAAGTTCGAGGAGAAGAAGTAGGCGGACCGGCCGATGCCGGTCACAGGCCTTTCAGAAATTCGATCAGCAGGCTGTTGACCTCTGCTGGCTGCTCCTGCTGCACCCAATGGCCGGCTCCCTCGAGGACGTGGCTGCCGCGCAGGCCCGGCAGGGTCTTCGGATAGGCTTCCATCTGACCCTTGGCGGCGGGAAAGCGCAGCACGCCGTCGCGGCTGCCGGCGATGAACAACGAGGGCCGGCGGATCGGCTGGCCGCGCCACGGGCCGGCGAGTTCCCAGTTTCGCCGGAGGTTGCGATACCAGTTGAGGCCACCGCGGAAGCCGGTGCGCGAGAATTCCTGAGTGTAGTAGTCGAGGTCGGCTTCGCTGAGCCACGCTGGCAGCTTCTCGGGGTTTACCGTGTTGCCGAGCAGGGTGCCGTCGCTCAGTCGCGCGAAGCCCTTGCCCTTCTCCTCGAGATCTCCGCCCGCCGTGTAGTAGAGCCGGCGTAGCGCGCCGCGAATGTCCTGTTGCAGCTCGGCCTCGGGTACCCCGGGCTTCTGGAAGTATTGCAGGTAGAAATCGTTGATGCCGAGCTTTTCCAGCGCACTCAGCACATCGATATAACCGGGCGGCGCGTAGGGCACGCTCATGGCGCACACGGCGGTAAAGAGGTCGGGCCGCCAGAGTGCCGCGTGCCAGGCGACGGGGGCGCCCCAGTCGTGCCCCACGATCACGGCCGTGGTCTCGCCGAGCGCCTTCACCAGCTCGGCCATGTCGCCCACCATGTGGAACAGCGTGTAGTGCTCGATAGGCTCCGGCGCTTCGGTGCCGCCGTAGCCGCGCATGTCGGGCGCCACACAGCGGAAACCTGCCGCACTCACGGCCTGCAGCTGGTGCCGCCACGAATACCAGCTCTCGGGCCAGCCGTGACAGAACAGCACCAGCGGTCCGCTACCGGCTTCGGCGTAGCGCATGTGGATGTTGTTGGCCTTGGTCGTCTTGAGCGTGACGCCCGGAACGGGTGAGGCGGTCATTGTCGGCGTTCTCCCTGGTCGGGAGGCAGCCTAGCGAGGAACCTTACCCGCGCAAGTGAACCGGACGCGACAGCCGCGTGCGCACCGACGATCGCGAGCCCAGCAGCAGCGAGCCCACGAAGAACAGGCTGGCGAACAGCACGATCACCGGCCCTGACGGCAGCCCGGCATGGAACGACACGAGCAATCCGACCGCGGCGGAAGCAAAGGCCATCGGGGCCGCGATCAGGGTCATCGACCAGACCTCGCGCGCCCAGAATGAGGCGGCGACTGCCGGCAGCAGGACGATGCCCAGCGCCATCAGCGTGCCCAGCGCCTGGAAACCCGCCACCATATTGAGCACGGCCAAGGCGAGGAAAAGGTAGTGGTAGACCGAGCCGCGCACGCCCATGGCGGCGAGAAAGCCCGGGTTGAAGCACTCCACGACCAGCGGCCGGTAGATCGCGGCCAGGCCGACCAGCGTGAGCGTCGCCGTCGAGACGACGAGATAGAGTGCCGCGTCGTCGACCGCCAGGATGGCGCCGAACAGGATGTTCATCAGGTCGACCGCCGAGCCGCGCAGCGACACGATCAGCACGCCCAGCGCCATGGCGGTGAGGTAGGCGGCGGCAAAGCTCGCGTCCTCGCGCATGTTGGAGAAACGCGCGATGACCCCCGACACCAGTGCCGTGGCGATGCCGGCGAGGAAGCCGCCGAGACTCATGGCAGGCAACGACAGGCCGCCCAGGAGAAATCCCAACGCCGCCCCCGGCAGCAGCGCATGGGCCAGAGCATCGCCCATCAGGCTCATGCGGCGCAGGATCAGGAACACGCCGATCGACGAGCCGCCGACGGCCAGTGCCAGGCTCGCCACCAGGGCGCGGCGCATGAAGCCGAATTCGATGAACGGCTGGAACAGGTATTCGTAGAGCATGGCGTGAGCAGAGATCAGGCGCTCAGCCGCATCGGCGCTTCGCAGGCGTCTGCGTGTTCGTCCCACGCCTCGGCCATGGCGCGGGCACGCAGCAGATTCTCGGCCGACAGAACGCCCGGTGTCGGACCCGCTGCGACCAGCTCGCGGGCGAGCAGCAGGGAATTGGGGAAGTCGCGGCGCACCTGATCGAGATCGTGCAGGACAGCCACGACCGTGCGCTTCTCCGCCTGCCAACGGCGGATCACGACCATGAGATCGGCCACGGTCTTGGAATCGATGGCGGCGAACGGCTCGTCCAGCAGGACGAGATCGGCATCCTGCAACAACAGCCTGGCGAACAACACGCGCTGGAACTGTCCGACCGAGAGCGTCTCGATCGGCCGGCGTTCGAAGCCCGTGAGGCCGACCTGCTCGATGGCATGCTGGGCATCATGGATGTCCGCGCGCCCGGCAGCGGCAAATCCGCCGAAGCGCGACCAGCGGCCGAGCAGCACTGTGTCGAATACCGAGATCGGAAAGCTGCGGTCGATCTCGGCCTGCTGCGGCAGGTAGGCGATACGCTTGGCCGAACATTCGATGTGGCCTTCGATGTGCGGGGCGAGACCCAGCAATGCCTTGAGCAGCGTGCTCTTGCCGGCGCCGTTGGGACCGACGATGGCAGTCATTTCGGCGGCCGGGATCTCGGCCGACACGTGATGCACGGCGGGATGGCGGTCGTAGCTCACCGTCAGGTCGACCAGGCGAAGGACCGCGCTCATGCCATCGCCTTCATGAGAGGCGCCTTCATGAGAGGGCCCACCAGGCGCAAAGCCACAGCACGGCCGACACGCCGAGCGCCATCGCGATGCGAGCGGGCGCGCTCATGGCGAGGAGCGCAGTGCCGGGGGAAACGGGTTGAGGCATGGGTCAGGCAGCAGTTTCGAGTGAGATATTGTTATAATATTACATTCGTCGAGTCCAGCGACCGCGACCCGTGCGTTACCGCCTGCTAACCGTTTCTTGATTGGCAGGCCGATCAGGGGAAGCGCATGTTGGTTCCATGGTGAAGGGAACAAATCCCGGCCGGCGCTCGGTGCTGGTCGGCGCCGCGGCCGTGGCAGGCGCAGCGGTCGTGACGGGGCAACCTGACGGTGCCAGCGCGCGTACACCGGCCGAAGGGCCGTGGGCGATCGAGCTGTTTACCTCCCAGGGCTGCAATTCCTGCCCGCCTGCCGACGCTTTCCTCGGCAAATTGGCCAAGCGCCCCGACATCGTCGCCCTGTCGTTCCACATCGACTATTGGGACTATATCGGCTGGAAAGACCCGTTTGCCTCGCGCGACACCACGGAACGCCAGCGCGCTTATGCTCGCGTCCTGAAGCAATGCTATGTCTACACGCCCGAGATGGTCGTCGATGGCATCGGCCATGATACCGGCCGCGAGGCCGGCCCGATCGAAGTATTGCTGGCAAAGGCGCAAGCACTGTCGCCCCGGCGCGCCACCCCGGAACTCTCACGCACAGTCGGCGGGCCGCTGAGCATCAAGCTTGCCGCCTTTGCTCTCCAGGGCGGGCCAGCAGACGTCACCCTCGCCGTCTACGACCGGCGCATCAGCACGCCAGTGGCAAGCGGCGAAAACCAGGGCCGCATGCTGGAGAACTTCAATGTCGTGCGCCACCTCGAGGTGATCAGCCGCTGGGACGGTTCGCCCGCCAGCTGGACGATCGCCGCCGACCGCATCCAGCCGACCCAGGGCGTGGCTGTGCTGGTCCAGCGTGCCGATCATGGCGCGATGATCGGCTGCAACAAGCTGGAGCCCGCCTACTCCGGCTAGGGCCGGGCCAGCGGCCTTGCTTCCGCCGCGGGTGCGGGCGAAGGTGCGCCGATGCCGCCCGCCAGCGCCTCCGGCCGCCTGACCGCGGTTCTCGGTCCCACCAATACCGGCAAGACCTATCTCGCGATCGAGCGCATGCTTGGCCACGAGTCGGGGATGATCGGCTTTCCGCTGCGCCTGCTGGCGCGCGAGAACTACGATCGGATCGTCGCGATCAAGGGCGCCAAGCAGGTCGCCCTGATCACTGGCGAAGAGAAGATCTCCCCGCCCGGCGCGCGCTATTTCGTCTGCACGGTCGAATCCATGCCGGTCGAGCGGCCGGTGTCGTTCCTCGCTGTCGACGAAGTGCAGATGGCGGCCGACCCCGAGCGTGGCCATTTCTTCACCGACCGGCTGTTGCATGCACGCGGCATGAACGAAACCATGCTGCTGGGCGCCGACACGATCCGGCCGGTGCTGAATCGCCTGTTGCCCGACATCGACATGGTGGCGCGCCCGCGCTTTTCGAAGCTGAGCTATGTCGGCTCCAAGAAGGCAACGCGCCTGCCGCGCCGCTCGGCCGTGGTCGGCTTCTCGGCCAACGAGGTCTATGAGATCGCCGAACTGGTCCGCCGGCAACGCGGCGGCACGGCGATCGTCATGGGCGCCATGAGCCCGCGCACACGCAACGCCCAGGTCGACATGTTCCAGTCGGGCGAGGTCGACTATCTGGTCGCGACCGACGCGATCGGCATGGGCCTCAACATGGACGTGAACCATGTCTGGTTCGCGAGCCTGCGCAAATTCGACGGCCGGAGTTCACGCCCGCTGCGCGCCGTCGAGCTGGCGCAGATCGCCGGACGTGCCGGCCGTCACATGAACGACGGCACCTTCGGTACCACGGCTGACGTGAGCGGCCTCGAGCCCGAGGTGGTCGAGGCGATCGAGAACCACCGCTTCGATCCGCTCCGCGAGGTGCAGTGGCGCAACAGCGACCTCGATTTTCGCACGGTGCCGGCGCTAATCGCATCGCTCAATGTGCCGCCCGACCATGCGGCACTCCAGCGGGTCCGGGAGCAGGACGATCAACTAGCGCTCCAGACGCTGGCGGCGCAGTCCGACTTCCTGCCGCGTGTGCGTACACCGCAGCGCGTGCGACTGCTTTGGGAAGTCTGCCAGGTCCCCGACTTCCGCAAAACCATGACAGAAGAGCATACGCGACTGCTCAGCCAGCTCTTCGAGCACTTGACCCAGGGCGGTGAACGCCTGCCCGAGGACTGGATCGAAAGTCATGTGAAGCGCCTTGAACATTTCGATGGCGACATCGATACCTTGATGGCACGCATCGCCCATGTCCGGACCTGGACCTATATTTCGCACCGCCCGGACTGGATTCAACGCGCAACTCACTGGCAGGAGCGCACGCGCGCCATCGAGGACAGGCTTTCCGACGCCCTGCACCAGCGTTTGACGCAAAGGTTTGTCGATAGACGCGCGGCCCTGCTTGTACGAAGATTGCGTGATGAGGGTGAAATGACGACATCGGTCGCCGCAGCGGGCGAAGTCACTGTCGAGGGCGAGCATCTCGGACGGATCGAAGGCTTTCGCTTCGTTCCCGACGCGGCCGAGAGCCATGCCGATCAGAAGGCCGTGATGAGCGCTGCCCTGCGGGCGCTGCGTCAGGACCTGCCGGCGCGTCTGCAGGCCTTTGCCGGTTCGGCCGATGGCGAAATCGTGTTCGATTCGCAGCTGCGCGTGTGCTGGGGCGGCGGCCCCGTGGCCCGCCTGTTGCCGAGTGGCGACATCCTGGCGCCGAAGGTCGAGGCGCTGGCGACCGATCTGCTCGACGGGCCAGCTCGCGAGGAGGTGCGCAAGCGCGCCGCTACCTGGGTCGAGACCCGCATTCGTCTCGGCCTGTCCGAACTGATGGACGCACGGGCGACGACGGAGCTGCCGGCGGGCGCTCGAGGGGTTGTTTTCCAGCTATGTGAAAGCCTGGGTGTGCTATCGCGCCGGCCGATCGAGGACCAGCTCACTCAACTCGGCGAAGACGACCGTAAGGCCCTGGCACGGCTCGGCGTCAGGGTCGGCGTCTATTCGATCTACTTCCCGAGCATGCTGAAGCCGGTGCCCATCCGGCTGCGAGCGGGCCTCTGGATGATTGCCCGCAACCGCGAGACCATTCCGCCGCTGCCGGCCGAAGGCCGCACGTCGATGGATCTGCCGCGCGACGCCGAGCGCGAATTCTATGCGACCATCGGCTACCTGCCGCTGGGCAATCACGCGATCCGTGCCGACATGGTCGAACGTCTGGCGGCGATGGCGCGTCAGGCGGTGCGAGAGAGCCGTGAGACTGCGCGCCGTGCGCAACAGGACAGTAAGCCCGCACCGCGTGTATCGCCGGCCGCGTCCGCTGCGCCGGAGACGACGTCGTCGACCGAAGAAATCAGCGAATGGGCGATCGTAGCCGCGGCTTTCGGCGAAAGCGAAGCCGTGCCGGTTCCCGAAGCCGCAGTCGTGCCCGAGGTCGAAAGTCCGCCAACCGAAGCGGTCATCGCTCCGACGCCTGAACCTTCGCCAATTGAACCTTCGCCAATTGAAGCTTCGACCGCTGAACCTGAGACGACCGAATTGACGCCCGTGGGATCGACAACCGCGGAGCCTGTGACCGCAGAATCCGCAGCCCCAGAATCCACGGGCGCAGAATCCACGGGCGAAACCTCGGCCGAACCGGCTGTCGCCGAAGAAGGACCGAAAGCAGAAGCAAAGACGGAAGGCCCGCGGCCCCTGCAATCCGGCTATTTCCGCGCGACGCCACAGATGATGTCGCTGGTCGGCTGCTCCGAGCCGGAGATGGCGAACGTGATGCAGGCGCTCGGCTATCGCGTGCATCCGCCTACGGAAGAATCCGGGCCGCTGCACAGCTTCTCGATGAAGCCGCGGTTCGTGCGCGAGCGCGAGGAGCAGCGTGAGCGCCAGCGCTTGCAGCAGCGTCAGCAACGCGAGCAGCAGCGCCGCGAGCGACCGGAACGACCGCCCAACGAGCGCCAGTTCTTCGCCGACGCCCCCCGAAACGATGGGCCGCGCCAGGATCGCGGCAAAGGTGGGCCACGAAGCGACGCTCCCCGGAACGATGGCCCACGCCAGGACGGCCCACGCCAGGATGGCCCGCGTAAAGATGGTCCCCGCAAGGATGGGCCGCGTCAGGATCGCGGCCATGGCGACCGTCCGCGCGGCGCCCGTCCGCCACGTCGCGATAGCGGCGGCCCGGCCCTCAGGCTCTACGCCACCACCGAGACGAAAAGCGACACGCCGGCGGCTGATTCGCCGTTTGCCAAGCTGCTCGAGCTGAAGCTCGGCGGAAAGAAGTAACCGCCCCTTGAAATCCTAACTGGCGATGCGGCTCGACAAATGGCTCTGGCACGCCCGCTTCTTCAAGTCCCGCACGTTGGCCGCGCGCTACATCGAAAAGTCGCGTTGCCGGCTGGACGGTCGCATTGTCGACAAGGCCCATGCCGTGGTGGCACCCGACATGGTGCTGACATTCGCGCTTGGTCCGCGCGTGCGCGTTGTGCGCATCGTGGCGCTCGGCGACCGTCGGGGCCCCGCCAGCGAGGCACGCGCGTTGTATGACGAAATTGACTCTGCGTGATTCGGTAACCTTGCGCGCGACGGTTCCACGCGTTAATCAGCCGGCCGCTCGTCTCTGGAGCTGTTGATGACCTATGTCGTGATCGAAGCTTGCATCAAGTGCAAGTACATGGACTGCATCGAAGTTTGCCCCGTGGATTGCTTCTACGAGGGCGAGAACATGCTCGTCATCAATCCGGACGAATGCATCGACTGCGGCGTCTGCGAGCCGGAATGCCCGGTCGAAGCCATCCAGCCCGACACCGAGAAGGGCCTGGAGAAATGGCTCGAGCTCAATCGAAGCCTGTCCGCCGACTGGCCGAACATCACTCGCAAGGGCGAAGCGCCAGCCGATGCCGACGATTTCAAAGACGAAAAAGACAAGTTCAGCAAGTATTTCACCAAGAATCCGGCAAAACGTTAACTTCTCGGCTTTTTTTGCGCAATTTTGCTGCGGCTATGCGGTTGTCGCATAGGTAGACCGTTGCCGAAATGCAACATCGCTCGCGACTCAGCGGCAAATCTCTGATATAAGGTTAGGGCAGGAAGCGGTCCGGGGTCCGGTCCGCCGCGGGCTCGGTATCCTTGTCGGTATCGGAAAGCAACTTACCGGTACGGGCTACCGAGTCGAGCACGCAGGGGAGCGTGCGCGGTGGGTCGCGGTATCGCTGATAGCGGGGTTTGACGTGAAGGGACTTGATATGGCGAAGCCGAAGAAGACAGCGCCGAAGGCGAAGGAATTCGCCTTTGAGAAGGGCGATTTTGTAGTTTATCCGACTCACGGTGTCGGCCGCGTGATCGACATCGAGGCGAAGGAAATCGCTGGCTACAAGCTCGACCTGTTCGTCATCTCGTTCGAACAAGAGCGCATGATGCTGCGCGTTCCTGTGGCGAAGGCCAAGATCTCAGGCCTGCGCAAGCTCAGCTCGCGCAAGATCATGGAGAGCGCGCTGGTGACCCTGAAGGGCCGCAGCCGCGTCAGCCGCGCCATGTGGAACCGCCGCGCCCAGGAATACGAAGCCAAGATCAACTCCGGCGATCCGGTGTCGATCGCCGAAGTGGTGCGCGACCTGCACCGCAACGCCGGTCAGCCCGACCAGTCCTACAGCGAACGCCAGATCTACGAGGCGGCGCTGGACCGGCTGGCACGTGAACTCGCCGCCGTCGAGCGCATCGACAAGGATCTCGCCACACAGAAGCTGAACAGCGTGCTGCAAAAGGTGGCTTAGAGGCATCTGATCCAAAAACAGCTGAAAGGCGGCCAACGATCGTTGTGCCGCCTTTTTCATGTTCGCTGATCTGAACTCGACCCTCAGGGTTCGACGGTCTTGATCCGGGACAGGCGGGCGAGTTCGGCCGGCGTGTCGACGCCGTTCAGGATCAGCAGGCGTTCCATCCGAAGATCGTCATAGGGCAGCCGCGCCGCAAGCTGGGCCGGTGTAGCACCGGCGGCAGCAACCACGCGCAGCCGATAGGGCTGCAGCGCTGCCGCCTCAGCGGCTGTCAGGGTGTGGAAGGTACGCGCCGCATTGACCAAGACCTCGATCCGGCGATCGCGATCGGGGCCTTCGCTCAGCAGATTGAAGAAGCAGATGCGGTCGTCATGTCGCACCATCACGTATCGCGCCTGGCCGAGGCCGGTATCGGAACCGCGCGGCCGGGCCCCGATGGCTGCCTCCGCGCCGCCGATCTCAGTGGCGTGGATGTCGGCTGGCGTAGGCTTCAGCGTATTGCGCATCCAGTCGTCGAGGCGGCCCGGCACGCGATCGCTGGAACAGGAAAAATACAACAACGACCGATCGCGCCCGACGCCCAGGATGCCGTCCTGATCGTTGAAGAGCCGGAAATCGGCGGGAACTTCGAAGGCGAGCCTGAGTTTCGGATGCAGAAATGCCCGCCCGTGAACAAAACCTTCGTCAGGCGCATCGTCGATCGACATACCGTCGATCGCCGCAAGATAGGTGGAGCGACCGGACTCACCCGCGGCCGAGACCCCCGCCGCCTGAAGGGCGCTCTTTCGTTCAAAGGGGGCGGGGTGGGTCGCCGTGGCGCTGCGTTGATCGAACGAGTCGGGCGCCTCGCCCAGGAGCTGCGCCTCGAGCTGCGATTGCTGACGCAGCCTGTCGATCAGGGAAGCCATCGCGCTGCTCCGATATCCGGCCTGCACCAGATAGCCGAGCCCGATGCGGTCGGCCTCCAGTTCCTGCTCGCGCGAATAGCGTCGCAGAGCAATCAACCCATCGCGTGCAACCGACCGGCCCACGGTGACGGAGCCCGTTGCGGTCGCCGCCTCGACAGCAGCCTCCAGCACCCCTTGCCGGGCTCGGGCCCGCTGGGCGGCATGACGCTGCGTGAGATGGCCGATTTCGTGGGCGAAGGCTGCCGCGAGTTCGGCTTCGTCGTCGAGCACCGCGAGAAGACCGCGCGTCACGAAGACGTAGCCGGGCGGCAAGGCATGAGCGTTGACCACCGGCAGGTCCAGCACGACGAAGCGGTAGGAGCCCGTGAGACCAGAGCCACGGACCAGCTTTTGGCCGACACGATCGACATAGGCTTGCAGCGCAGCGTCAGGGTAGGCGGCGCCGACATCGCGTTGGATCGCCGGAGGCAGGACCGGAACGCTGCCCGCAGAAGAAGTTGATGTGCCGGCGGCTGCCGCTTGCGGCGGATCGTTCCCGGCCGTGCAGGCGCTGGCGGCGAAGAGCAGTGCGACCAGCACCAGAATACGGCAAAAAGCCACTGCCCCTCCTCGACGCCCGACCAACCTTAGACGCTTGACCACGGCACCGGCAATCGCCGCAGGGCTGGAACACGGATCGCCACTATGGCAGTGATGATCACAGGTAAAAGCATGCCGCGCTCCGAGACCCCCCTCCGCTCCGATCTGTTCCCGGAGATATCGCCCTACGCCAGCGGCATGCTGGCAGTGGATGGGCGGCATACGATCTATTGGGAGCAGAGCGGCAATCCCGACGGCCTGCCGGTGCTGTTCCTGCATGGCGGCCCAGGCGCCGGCTCGGCGCCGGTCCATCGCCGGTTCTTCGACCCCCAGTTCTATCGCGTCGTGGTCCTCGATCAGCGCGGCTGCGGCCGTTCGATGCCACTTGGCGAGCTGCACGACAACACCACCGATCACCTCGTGGCCGACATGGAGAAGCTGCGGGAACATCTCGGCATCTCGCGCTGGCTGCTGTTCGGCGGCTCATGGGGCAGCACGCTGGCGCTGGCCTACGGAATCAAGCACCCGCACCGCGTGACGGGTTTCATCCTGCGCGGAATCTTCCTCGGCGCGCGATCGGAGATCGACTGGTTTCTCCACGGCATGCGCACGATCTTCCCGGAGGCGTGGCGCGACTTTGTCGAGCATCTGCCGGAAAGCGAGCGCGCCGATCTTCTGGGCAACTACTACCGCCGCCTCACCGACCGCAATCCCGACAGTCATCGCCCGGCGGCGCGCGCCTGGAGCCGCTACGAGGCGGCCTGTTCAACGCTCTATCCGACGGCGCGTGCGCCATTCGAGTCGGATCATGGCGGTTTCGCCCTCGCTCTGTCGCGTATCGAGGCACATTACTTCGCCCATGGCACGTTCGTGCCCGAAGGCTGGCCGTGGGCGGATATCGACCGCATCCGTCAGCTTCCAGGGACGATCGTCCAGGGCCGCTACGATATCGTCTGCCCGCCCGTCACCGCCGACGCCCTGGCGCGCGCCTGGCCGGAGGCGCGCTATGTCGTGGTCCCCGACGCCGGTCACAGCGCCCTAGAGCCCGGCATCCGTGCGGCGCTGGTCAACGCCACGGAAAGCTTCCGGTTGTCGACCAGCGACGACCTCTTCGCCCCGAGGTTTCCATGGGAGACGTAAGTCCTATGTCGTTCGACCTGCCGTCGGAACAGATCAACCCAGCCGCGTGGTACGGCCCCGAGATGACCAAGCGCGACGAATGGCTGATGCCGCTGTCGCCTGCCGAGGTCGCCGAAGTCGAGAGTGCGACCAAGGCGCTGGCGTCGCGCGAGGCCGACATCGCCGCCATCGTGCCGAGCGACTTTCCGCTGCCTACGCTCGGCCCCAAGCTCAAGGCGCGCGTCCGCGATGAAGTCCTGAACGGGCGTGGGTTCCTGTTGTTGCGTGGTCTGCCGGTCGAGCGCTGGTCGATGCGCGAAGCGGCAACGGCTTTCTTCGGGCTGGGCACCCACCTGGGCAGCGCACGCTCCCAGAACGGCAAGGGCCATGTGCTGGGCCATGTTCAGGATCTCGGACTCGACGTGGCTGATCCCAACGTGCGCATCTACCAGACCAACGAGCGCCAGACCTATCACACCGATTCCTGCGACATCGTGGGCCTCCTCTGCCTCAAGACGGCGCAATCGGGCGGCCTCTCGGCGTTGGTGAGTTCGACCACGATCTTCAACGAGATGCGCCGGCAGAGGCCCGATCTCCTGAAGCTGCTGTTCCAGCCGATCGCCACCGACCGGCGCGGCGAGGTACCTGAAGGCCAGAAGCCCTACTTCGAGATCCCCGTGTTCAACTGGCACAAGGGTTACCTGAGCGCGATCTATCAGCGCCAGTACGTCGATTCGGCTCAGCGCTTCGCCGACGCGCCCCGGCTGTCGCCGGCCCAGGTCGAGGCCCTCGATATGTTCGACTCGCTGGCTGGCGACCCCAAACTCCACCTGTTCATGGAGTTCAAGCCGGGCGACGTCCAACTCGTGCACAACCACACCATGCTGCACGACCGCACCAGCTTCGTGGACTGGCCGGAGCCGGAGCGCCGCCGCCACCTCCTGCGCCTCTGGCTGGCGGCATCAGACGCCCGGCCGCTGCCGGAAACCTTCGCCCAGCGCTACGGCACGGTGACCGTGGGCGATCGCGGCGGCATCATCGTGCGCGGCACCAAACTGCATGCCCCCCTTCAGGCAGTTTGACGGGCAGGCGGTCTGACGCAGGTGGTTGACCTGGACGGCGGTCATCCCTAATTGAAGGCCGCCTGAAGAAACCACTGCAACCAGGGACGACATATGGCCAGCGATCCAACCGCGGGCGGCGCCCCGGCGGACATGCCGGCCGACACCGACCCGGACCTCAATATTCCGCCCAAGCCCGAAAGCGCGGCCGAGCTTCAGCAGCTCGTCGAGCAGCTCCAGGCCGAGAAGGCCGACCTGCAGGACAAGCAGCTTCGCGCGCTTGCCGAGGCCCAGAACGTGCGCCGTCGCGCCCAGCAGGACATCGAGAAGGAACGCAAATTCGGCATCGAGCGCTTCGCCCGCGACGTCCTGTCGGTGGCCGACAATCTGGGGCGAGCCCTGTCGGCATTGCCAGCAGACCTCGACGTCGTCGACCCCGCGCTCCGCAACGTGATCGTCGGCGTCCAGGCCACCGAGCGCGAGTTGCAATCGGTCCTGGAGCGGCATGGCGTCACCCGCGTCGAGTCGCTCGGCCAGCCGTTCAACGCCGAATTCCACCAAGCCATGATGGAAGTGGAGGATTCGACGGTTCCGACCGGCACGGTCGTGCAGGAGCTGATCCCGGGCTATCTGCTCGCCGGGCGGCTGTTGCGCGCGGCCATGGTCGCGGTCTCCAAGGGCGGACCGGCGGTTCGCGCCCCCAGCAACGAAAACTAGCAAGGCACGAAATTTGGGGCCGGGCGCCGTGGCGCCATTGCAGGTGGCCCCGTAGGACCTATATTTCCTCTGTCCTGACCCGGTCTTTCCGGCAGGTAATCACATATCGGGGGGTTGATCTGGCGCCTTTGGGGCCAGGCCGATCCGCCTAGCGAGAGAGTAGCATCATGGCGAAAGTCATCGGTATCGACCTCGGCACGACCAATTCCTGTGTCGCGGTCATGGAAGGCGGCGAGACCAAGGTTATTGAGAATTCAGAAGGCGCGCGGACGACCCCGTCGATGGTGGCCTTTACGGACTCCGGCGAGCGACTGGTCGGCCAAGCCGCTAAGCGTCAGGCCGTGACCAATCCGCTCAAGACCCTCTATTCGGTCAAGCGCATGATCGGGCGCCGGTTCGAGGACCCGATGGTCCAGAAGGAGATGGCGCTCGTCCCCTTCCAGATCGTCAAGGCAACCAACGGCGACGCCTGGGTCGAGGCCGCGGGCCAGAACTACAGCCCCAGCCAGATTTCGGCGTTCATCCTCGGCAAGATGAAGGAGACCGCCGAGGCCTATCTCGGCGAGAAGGTCGAGCAGGCGGTCATCACCGTTCCAGCCTACTTCAACGACGCCCAGCGCCAGGCGACCAAGGACGCCGGCCGTATTGCCGGCCTGGAAGTCCTGCGCATCATCAACGAGCCGACCGCGGCGGCGCTCGCCTACGGCATGGACAAGCGCAAGAGCGGCATCATCGCGGTCTATGACCTGGGTGGCGGCACGTTCGACGTGTCGATCCTCGAGATCGGCGACGGCGTGTTCGAGGTCAAGGCGACCAACGGCGACACCTTCCTGGGCGGCGAGGACTTCGACGTGCGCATCATCGGCTACCTGGCCGACGAGTTCAAAAAGGACCAGGGCATCGATCTGCGCAACGACAAGCTCGCCCTGCAGCGCCTCAAGGAGGCGGCCGAGAAGGCCAAGATCGAGCTCTCCAACGCCAAGGAGACCGAGATCAACCTGCCGTTCATCACCGCCGACGCCAGCGGTCCCAAGCATCTCGTGATCAAGCTGTCGCGCGCCAAGCTCGAGTCGCTGGTCGACGACCTGGTGCAGCGCACGCTTGAGCCCTGCAAGGCAGCCCTCAAGGATGCCGGCCTCCAGCCCGGTCAGATCGACGAGGTCATTCTGGTCGGCGGCATGACCCGCATGCCGAAGGTCATCGAGGTCGTGAAGCAGTTCTTCGGCAAGGAGCCGGCCCGCAACGTCAATCCCGACGAAGTCGTCGCGGTCGGTGCGGCGGTTCAGGCCGCCGTGCTGAAGGGCGAGGTCAAGGACGTCCTGCTGCTCGACGTTACGCCGCTGTCGCTTGGCATCGAGACGCTTGGCGGCGTGTTCACGCGCCTGATCGAGCGCAACACGACAATTCCGACCAAGAAGAGCCAGACCTTCTCGACGGCCGACGACAACCAGACCGCGGTGACCATCCGCGTGTTCCAGGGCGAGCGCGAGATCGCCGCCCAGAACAAGATGCTGGGCCAGTTCGACCTCGTCGGCCTGCCCCCGGCACCACGCGGCCAGCCGCAGGTCGAAGTCACGTTTGACATCGACGCCAACGGCATCGTGCAGGTCTCGGCCAAGGACAAGGCCACCGGCAAGGAGCAGCAGATCCGCATCCAGGCTTCGGGTGGCCTCAGCGAGGCCGACATCCAGAAGATGGTGAAGGATGCCGAACTGCACGCCGAGGAAGACAAGAAGAAGCGCGAGCTGATCGACGCCCGCAACCACGGCGAAGCCCTGGTGCATTCGACGACCAAGCACCTGGCTGAGTTCGGCGACAAGGTGAGCCCGACGGAGAAGGCCGAGATCGAAGGCGCCCTCGAGGCGCTGAAGACGGCGCTCACGGCCGAGGACGTCGAGGTGCTCAAGACCAAGACCAACGACCTTTCCCAGGCCGCGATGAAGCTCGGCGAGGCGATGTACAAGGCCCAGCAGGCCGACGCACAAGCTGGTGCCGGGCCGGGCGCGGCGGCGGGCGGTGGCGCAGCCGGCGGTGGGACCGAGGCGAAGAACGACAAGGTCGTCGATGCCGAGTTCGAGGACGTCACCGACAAGAACAAGAAGACGGGTTCCGGCGGCTGAGCCGGGGCGAAAAACGAGAAAAGACGGCCTCCCGCGCGAGCGGGAGGCCGATGTATGAGAGGCAAGTGGGGGCTGCGTAGGGCGTATGTCGCAAGACTATTACGAACTGCTCGAGGTCAGTCGTACGGCGAGTGCCGACGACATCAAGAAGGCGTTCCGCAAGCTCGCCATGCAGCACCATCCGGATCGCAATCCGGGCGACAAGGAATCCGAGAAGAAATTCAAGACCGTCAATCACGCCTACGACATCCTGAAGGATCCGGAAAAGCGGGCGGCCTATGATCGCTACGGCCCGGCGGCTTTCGAAGGCGGCGCCGGCCCCAACGGCCCGCAGGGTCAGGGCTTCGATTTCGGCTCGGTTTTCGGCGACATTTTCGACGAGATGTTCGGCGGCGGCGGACGCGGCCGAGGCGGGCGTACCGATACGCGGGGCCAGGACCTACGCTTCAATCTCGAAATCACCCTCGAACAGGCCTATGGCGGCACCGAAGCCACGGTGCGGGTGCCGAGTTCCGTGTCCTGCGACGTCTGCCACGGCAGCGGCGCGGAGGCGGGTTCCAAGCCACAGACCTGCCCGACATGCCAGGGCCGTGGGCGCCTCAGGGCCCAGCAGGGCTTCTTCACCGTCGAGCGGGCCTGCCACACCTGTCATGGCGCCGGTCAGATCATCGACAAGCCATGTCGGACCTGCAGCGGCCAGGGCCGCGTACGTCGTGACAAGACACTGAAGGTCAACATTCCGGCCGGCGTCGAGGACGGCACGCGCATCCGCCTCTCCGGCGAAGGCGAGGCTGGCGCGCGCGGTGGGCCGGCGGGCGACCTCTATGTCTTCCTGTCGGTGAGGCGCCACCAGCTGTTCGAACGCGAAGGCGCCGACGTCCATTGCCGCGTGCCGATCTCCATGGTTCAGGCGACGCTCGGCGGCAACATCGAGGTACCAACGCTCGACGGCAAGATGGCGCGAATCAACATCCCAGCCGGCGCCCAGGGCGGCCACCAGTTCCGCCTGCGCGCGAAGGGCATGCCGATCGTGCGCTCGAGCCAGCGCGGCGACATGTACATCGAGATCAACGTCGAAACGCCGACCAACCTCACCTCCAAGCAGAAGGAACTCCTGAAGGAGTTCGAGAAGGCCGGCAAGACGAGCCCCGAATCCGAGGGCTTCTTCAGCAAGGTCAAGGAAATGTTCGGCGGCTAGGCGGCGACGCTGGCTTCGAGAGCATCGGCCAGCACGCACCGCACGAGATGGCTTCCGCCCACGTCGCGCAGGTCGGGCGGGCGAGCCACACAGCTCGGCTGAACGAACTTGCAGCGCGGTGCGAAGCTGCAGCCGGTCGGCACCTCGGCGAGATCGGGGGGCGCGCCGGGAATGGCTTCGAGACGCTGGCCGCGCATGCCGTCATGCACCGTCGAGGCGAGCAAGCCGCGGCTATAGGGATGGCGCGGCGCATCGACCATCTGCTCGACCGGCGCCAGTTCGACGATCTTTCCAGCATACATGACGCCGATGCGGTCCGAGACCTCGACCGCAACGCCGATGTCGTGCGTGACGAAGATCACCCCGACATTGAATTCGCGCTGGAGTTCCCGGATCAGGAGCAGGACCTGGATCTGGACGGTCGCATCGAGTGCCGTGGTCGGCTCATCGGCGAGCAGCAGGGCAGGGTTGCAGGACAGCGCCAGTGCGATCATGGCGCGCTGGCGCATGCCCCCCGACATCTCGTGCGGATAGGCTTTTAGCCGCTGCGCCGGCGAGGGGATACGGACCATCTCCAAGAGTTCGCGGGCGCGCTTCCAGGAGTCCGCCTCACCCTTGCCGGTGTGACGGCGCACGGTCTCGGCGATCTGATGGCCGATGGTGAACACCGGATCGAAAGCGGTCGCCGGTTCCTGGAAGATCATGGCGACCCGCTGGCCGCGCAGGTCCGACAGGGCGCTCCTGCCCATGGTCAGGATCTCGTCGCCCTCCAGCTTGATGCTGCCGCCCCAGCGCGTCCGGTGCTCCGGGTGGAGCCGCAGGATGGACCGTAGGGTAACGCTCTTGCCCGACCCCGACTCGCCCAGGATGCCGAGTGTTTCTCCGCGTTTCACGTCGAAGCTGACGCCGTTGACGGCATTCACGGTGCGATCGGGTGTGACGAACTTCACGTGTAGGTCGCGCACCTGCAGCAGATCGCTCATGGCGCAGCCGCCTTGGAATGGCCAGAGCCCGCCACCCGCATGTGACAGGCAACCGCCTGTGCCCCGGTATCGGCCAGCGGCGGTTCGACCCGCGCGCAGACGTCCTCGGCGAACGGGCAACGCGTGCGGAAGCGACAACCAGACGGCGGATCGATGGGATTGGGCGGATCGCCCTGGATAGGCGCTTCCTTGGTGCGCCGCCGGGGCTCCATCGACGGGCGCGCCGAGAGCAGCGCGCGCGTGTAGGGATGCTGCGGGTTGCCGTAGATCGCCTCGACCGAACCCAGCTCGACGATCTTGCCGAGATACATCACCAGGACGCGGTCGCTGAGATACTGAACCACGTTGAGGTCATGGCTGATGAAGATATAGGTGAGGCCAAGCTCGGTCTTGAGGTCGACCAGCATGTTGAGGACCTGCGCCTCGACCGACTTGTCGAGCGCCGACACTGCCTCGTCGAGGATGATCAGCCGTGGCCTGAGCGCCAGCGCGCGGGCAATGTTGACCCGCTGGCGCTGACCGCCGGACAGCTCGTGCGGGTAGCGCCCGGCGTAGTTCTCCGGATCCAGGCCGACCTTGTCGAGAAGATCGCGTACGCGCGCTCGCGCTTCCGACGCAGGCAGGCCGTGCGCCCTCGGCGCGAAGGCCAGCGTCTCGGCGATGGTAAGTCTTGGATTGAGCGAGGCGTAGGAATCCTGGAACACCATCTGCACTTGGCGGCGCAGCTCGTTGATGGTGATCCCATGCGGTTCGTCGACGGGATCGCCATCCAGCACCATGGTGCCCCGGTCCGGCTTGATGAGACGGATCAGGAGCCGCGCCACCGTCGACTTGCCGCAACCCGATTCACCCACGACGCCTAGCGTCTCGCCCTTGGCAACCGACAGCGACAGATCGTCGACCGCGCGGACCACCTTGCCGGAGCGGCCAAGCAACCCACCCGGTACGGGGAAATGCTTGCGCAGGCCCTGCGCCAGAAGCAGCGGCTGGGCCGGTCCACCGCGATCTTCCCGGGGCATCAGAGCGTCCATGTCAGGCCTTCACGTCCATGGCGGCGCGGAGCCCATCGCTCAACGGGTTGAAGCAGATCGAGGTGATGAAGATCATCACGCCGGGAAGGGCCGCCAGGACCGGATTGACGTAGATCGCCTGGCGCAAGGTGTTCAGCATCAAACCCCATTCCGGCTCAGGCGGCTTGACGCCGAGACCGAGGAAGCTGAGGCCGGCCGCCAGGATGATGGCCACGCTGATCAGCGAGGTGGCGTAGACCAGGATCGGCCCCAGGACATTGCCCAGGACATGCACGCGCACGATGGTGAGGGCGCTGGCGCCGCTGGCGCGCGCCGCGTCGACGAAGTCGAAGCCGCGCACCTGCGTGGTCACGCTCTCCGAGACGCGGCAGATCGGGGGAATGAACACGAGGGTGAGCGACAGCAGGGTGTTCTCGGTCCCCGCGCCCATGGCACCTGAAAGCGAGATGGCGAGCAGCACGGACGGGAATGCATAAAACACGTCCATGACGCGCATGATCGCCATGTTGATCTTGCCGCCGACAAATCCCGCAGTGATGCCGAGCGCACCGCCAATCAGCAACGCGCACAGAACGGGCATCACCCCCATGAACAGCGACAGTCGGCCGCCATAGATCAGGCGGGCAAACATATCGCGTCCGAGCTCGTCGGTGCCCAGCAGATGGTTCGGCGACCCCAGCGGGTAGAGCCGGCGGATCATCGAGGTCTTGTAGGGGTCGGCGAGGCCCAGCAACGGAGCGACAATCGACGACAGAACGACCAGCAGCAGGACTCCGGCGCAAATCAGCGTCACCGGATCGCGCCGCAGACGCCGCCCAACGGACGGCCAGTAACCGCGCGATGCTGATGCCAGGGTGGGCCGTACGAGAGCGGCAGAAATGTCGACGGTGGGGCTCTGGATGGCCATCGTCATCAGCCCCGCTTGATGCGTGGATCGACCATGGTCTGGATCACGTCCACGGTGAGGTTGAGCAGCATGAAGAAGCCGGCCAGCACCAGAGTCGTGCCCTGCAGGATCGGCAGATCGCGGCGGAAGATGGCGCTGTTCAGGAGAAAGCCGGTGCCGGGCCAGGCGAACACGGTCTCGATCAGGATCGATCCGCCAATCAGGTTACCAGCCTGCAGCCCCATCACGGCGAGGCAGGTGGGAGCGGCATTCTTCAGCACATGGCGCAGGATCTGATCGTCGCGCATGCCCTTGGCCTGCAGCGCGGTCACGAATTCCATGCTGAGCGTTTCCTTGACCGTGGAACGCACGGTGCGGGTGACGACGCCGAGCGGGATCACCGAAAGGGCGATGGTCGGCAGGATCATGTGCTTGAAGTGCGCCCAGTCGGGGCGCCAGCCTGTCGAGTTCTCCGGTCCGAGTCCCATCGGCGGCAGGGCGCCCAATTCAACCGAGAAGATGATCACCAGCACGATCGCCAGCCAGAAGTGCGGCACGCTCACGCCCACCAACGAGATCATCGTCACCAGCCGGTCGACGATCCGTGACTTGGCGTAAGCCGCCGAGGTGCAGAGCCGGCCCCGGGAATCTGTACAGCACGCTAAGTGGAGTTTCTGTCTGACGGCGTGCAAGAATTGCCCGCAGCTCAGGAGAGACGATGAGAAAA
>CANJHI010000057.1 GCA_947474005.1 Alphaproteobacteria bacterium
CCGTCTCGGCGGTCTTCTCCGGCTGGTTCAGGTAGCCCATGAACACCATGTCGCCCTTGATCAGGATCTCTCCGACCGGCGAGATCGCGACCTGGCCGTAGGGCACGGACTTTCCCACCGTCCCGAGCTTGATGCCGTTTGCCGGCATTGCCGTCGCCAGCCCGCAATTCTCCGTCTGGCCGTAGACCTCGTACATGTCGAGGCCGAGCGCCATGTACCAGCGGATCAGCTCGGGGGAAATGGGTGCCGCACCGGTGAACAGCCAGCGGCAGCGGTCGAGGCCGATCATGCGGCGGATGTTCTTCAGCACCAGCCAGTAGGCGGCCTGGAAGCGGAGTTTCTCGAAGACGGAAGGTTCGCGGCGGGCGAGGCGGGCGTCGGCGACGGCGAAGCCTGCGTCGATCGCCTTCTGGTAGGCCCAGCGCTGCAGCGGCGTCGCATCCTTCAGCGCGATCATGATGCCGGAGTAGAACTTCTCCCACACCCGCGGCACCGCGCCGAACAGGGTAGGCTGCACCTCGCGAATGTTGTCAGGCACCGTCTCGGGGCTCTCGGCAAAATTGCTGCACACGCCTGTGGCGACCGAGTAGTAGCTGCCGGCGACGCGCTCGGCGACATGGCAGAGCGGCAGGAACGCCAACCGCTCGTCGCCCTCGTACCAGGTGAGCGACAGCTCGGGATGCATGCAGTTCTGCATGACGCAGACGACGTTGCGATGGCTGTGCATCGCGCCCTTCGACGGACCCGTCGTGCCCGACGTATAGACCAGGATGGCGAGATCGTCGGGCTTGCGCGCCGCCACCAGCTCGTCGAACAGGCCTTCCTTGCCCTGGGCGTAGTTGCGGCCGGTCGCCATGAACTCGTCCAGAGAGACCACCATGGGATCGCTGAAGGTGGTGAGACCGTCCATGTCGAACACGACGATCTTCTTCAGCGTCGGGCAGCGTTCGCGGACTTCCAGCGCCTTGTCGAGCTGCTCGTCATCTTCCACAAACAGCACCACGGTGCGCGAGTCGTTGATCAGGTACTCGACCTGCTTCACCGAGTCGGTGGGATAGATGCCCGACGACACGCCGCCGGCGCACAGGATGCCGAAATCGGCGTAGTTCCATTCAGGCACGGTGTTGGCCAGTACGGAGCCCACGTCGCCGGGGCGGAAGCCGATCGAGTGCAGGGCGTAGGTGACCTGGCGTGCCCGTTCGAGCCACTCGGTCCACGAGATCGGCGTCCAGATGCCGTAGAGTTTCTCGCGCATCGCCGGCTTGTCGCCGCGCGTCTTGCACGACAGCACGAAACTCTTGGGCAGGGTATCGGCTACGGTGAGGGTCGCTATCTGGGCCATGGTTTCCTTGCCTTCCGGCTCAGCGCCAGTTCTTCTTGCGCTTCCAGCGGCGCTCGCCGCGTGCGCTCTCGTCTTTGGCGCCGAGGTAGAACTCTTGAATGTCCTTGCTGCTCATCAGCCGCTCGCAGGTATCGTCCATCACCACGCGCCCGACCTCGAGAACATAGCCGTAGTGTGCCGTCTCCAGCGCCATCTTGGCGTTCTGCTCGACCAGCAGGATGGAAGTGCCCTGTTCGGCGTTGACGCGCTTGATGATCTCGAAGATCTCCTTGACCAGCAGCGGCGACAGGCCGAGCGACGGTTCGTCGAGCAACAGCAGCTTGGGCCGGTTCATCAGCGCCCGGCTGATCGCCAGCATCTGCTGTTCGCCACCGGACAGCGAGCCGGCCGGCTGGTCGATGCGCTCCTTCAGTCTCGGGAAATAGACGAAGACACGCTCGAGATCCTGGGCGATGCCGTCGCGATCGCTGCGCAGGAACGCCCCCATCGCAAGGTTCTCGCGCACCGACAGGAACGGGAAGACCTCGCGGCCCTCGGGCACGTGACTGAGGCCCAGCCGCACGATCTTGTCGGCATCCATGCGCTGGATCGGCTTGCCCTCGAATTCGATCGAGCCCTTCTGCGGGTCGAGCACGCCGGAGATGGTTTTCAGGATGGTCGTCTTGCCGGCGCCGTTGGCGCCCAGCACGGTGATGATCTTGCCGCGCGGCACCGAGAGGCTGACGCCGCGGATCGCCATGATCGGGCCGTAGTAGCTCTCGATGTTGCTGAGCTTCAGGATCAGGTCGGAGGTGTCGAGGGCCATGTTCGCTCCGCTCAGGCGCCGAGATAGGCCGCGATGACATCGGGATGCGCCTGCACCTCCGACGTCGTGCCCGAGGCCAGCACCTTGCCGTAGTTCAGCGCCAGCACGCGGTCCGAGACACGATTCACCAGGGTCATGTCATGCTCGACCATGAGCACGGTGATGCCGAGTTCGCTCCGGATGTCGCGGATCCAGAACGACATATCGTCGGTCTCCTCGACGTTGAGGCCGGACGACGGCTCGTCGAGCAGGATGAGCTTGGGCTCGGAACAGAGTGCGCGCGCCACTTCGACGACCTTGCGCACGCCGTAGGGCAAGCCGGCGATGATCTTGTCGCGATAGGCCTGCAGGTCGAGGAATTCGATCACCTCCTCGACCTTGCGCCGGTGCGCCTTTTCGGCCCGGCGCACGGAGGGCAGGAACAGCATCTCCTGCCACAGCTGGGTCGTGGCATGGCAGTGCCGGCCGACCAGCAGGTTGGCCAGCATCGTGGCGTTCTCGAACAATTCGATGTTCTGGAAGGTCCGCGCGATGCCGAGCTTGGCGATCTGGTGCGGCGGCACCTCGGTGATGTCCTGATCGCCGAAGAACAGCTTGCCCGACGTCGGATTGTAGAGCCTGGAGATCAGGTTGAAGATCGAGGTCTTGCCAGCGCCGTTGGGGCCGATGATCGTAAAGATCTCGCCTTTCTCGACGCTGAAGCTGACGTTGTCGACCGCCTTGAGGCCGCCGAACTGCAGCGAGATGCCATCGACCGTGAACAGGCTCATCGGTTGCGCTCCGACTTCACGTAGGTCTTCTGCCGCTTGAACGTCGCGCGCTTGTAGAGTGGGAAAAGCTGGAAGAAGAGCTTCACCTTGAGCCAGCGTCCGTAGAGCCCGTAGGGCTCGAACAGGATGAACATCATGATGATGAGGCCGTAGATCGCGCCCTTGAGGCCCGCGGCCGAGCCGATCGCCGACATCTTGTCGCGCAGGTGGCCGGCGGCGTCCTGTGCCATGCCGAGCGAGGAGGCGATGCTGGCGGCCAGTACCGGCACGTCGTCCTTGAGCGCGGTCAGGAACGGATCGACCATGACCATGAAGATCGCGCCGAACACCGCGCCGTGCACGCCGAAGGCGCCACCGATGATGATCACCATGATGAACTCGATGGACAGCAGCAGAGTGAACATCTCGGGGCTGATGAAGGTCATCTTGTGGGCGAACAGCACACCCGCCATGCCGGTGATGGCGGCACTGATGGCGAAAGACTTCACCTTGTAGGCAGCGAGATCGATGCCCATGCTCTTGCCCGCGGTCTCGGAGTCGCGGATGGCGACGAAGGCGCGTCCCGTGGGCGAGCGCAACAGGTTGAGCGCCAGCACGATCACGCCCACCAGCACCAGCAGGCAGAGGAAATAGAACGACGCGCTGTCCCTGGGCACCGGCATGCCGACGAGGTCGAGGGTCTTGACCCGCATACCCTCGTTGCCGTTGGTCACGGTCTCCCACCGCGCCAGCACTTCCTCGACGATGAAGGCGAAGGCGATGGTGGCGATCACCAGGTAGATGCCGTGCAGCCTGAGCGCCGGGAAGCCGACCATGGCGCCGATGATGCCGGTCAGGACCGCTGCCAGCGGGAAATAGACGATGAACGGCACGCCGAGCTTCTGCATGTAGGCGGCTACATAGGCGCCGATCGCCAGGAAGGCGGCGTGGCCGAGCGAGGCCTGGCCAGTGAAACCGGTCAGGATCATCAGCGCGACGCCCACGATGGCGTAGATGAAGACGAACACGATCTGGCTCTGCAGGTAGCTGCCGACCAGGAACGGTACGGCGATCAGGACAGCGAGCAGGACGCCGTACGACCACCAGTAGCCGCCGTGCTTCAGGATGCGGATGTCCTGGTCGTAATCGGTCTTGAACACGAAACGCATGGGCTCAGACCTTCTTGCGCATGCTGGGACCGAACAGGCCCTGTGGCCGGATCAGCAGCACGACCAACAGAACGATGTAGGGCATCACGTCCTTCCAACCCTGCGGCAGGTAGAAGCCCGCCAGGGTCTCGATGACGCCGATGATCAGCCCGCCGACCAGGGCGCCAGGAATCGAGCCGAAGCCGCCCAGCACCGCCGCGGGAAAGGCTTTCAGGCCGAGTCCCAGGCCGACGTTGGAGTGGATGAAGGTGATCGGCGCCAGGAGCACGCCGGCGCAGGCGGCGACGGCGGCGCTGATCGCCCAGATCAGCGACACCACGCGCTTGACCGGAATGCCCATGTAATAGGCAGCCAGCATGTTCTCGGAGGTTGCGCGCATGGCGGTGCCCAAGCGCGTGAAATTGAAAAAGGCATAGAGCACGGCGCACAGGATCACAGTGGCCACGATCACCGAGAGCTTGTCATGCGCCAGCACAAGGTTGCCGATCCTGAGCACGCCGGCGGAGAAGGGCGTCTCGATCTTGAGGTCGTCGGTGCCCCAGATCATGCCGGCGACCGAGCGCAGGAAGTAGCCGAGTCCGATGGTTGCCATGACGATGGAGAATTGCGGATAGCCCAGGATCGGTCGGATCAGGATGCGTTCCGTCGCCATGCCGAACACGGCCATGCCGCAGACGGCGAACAGAAAGCCCAGCCAATAGTCGAGGCCCATCAGGCCGATGAAGGTGAAAACGAAGAAGCCGCCCAGCATCATCAAGTCGCCCTGGGCGAAATTCACGACCTCGGTTGCCTTGTAGATGAGCACGAAGCCCAATGCGATGAGGCCGTAGACGCAGCCAAGCGCGATGCCGCTCACCAGCTGCTGGATGAAATCGAGCATTCCCCTACCCTGTACTCCGGCCGTTTCCCGGCCTGACGCCCGTCTCGGTTTTCTGGGCCTCACTTTCGCAAGGCGCAGTCATAAGACATGGCCGTCCGTCCGGGAGTCAATGGATTTCGGCCACCGACACGGTACTGTGCGGAAACTCCCTCTCTGCTGCGGAGAATTCCATGTCGCTCGCCGCCCAACTGGCCCGGTCTGGCGGGCCGCCGTCGCCCTTTTATACCGAGGAGCACGAAGCCTTCCGCAACACCGTCCGCCGTTTCGTCGAGCGCGAGCTGATGCCCCATGTCGATCAGTGGGACGAGGCCGAGGAGTTCCCGCGCGAACTCTACCGCAAGGCGTCGGCTGCAGGCCTGCTGCAACTGGGCTTCCCCGAGGCCTATGGCGGCGTGCCGACCGATCCGTTCTTCGGGATCATCAAGGCCGAGGAGATGGCGCGCCACGGCAGCGGCGGCCTCAATGCCAGCCTCAACAGCCACACGATAGGCTCGCCGCCGATCGCGGCGCTCGGGCCGGAATGGATGAAGCGCAAGGTCCTGCCCGAGGTGCTGGCCGGCGAGAAGATCAGTGCGCTCGCCATCACCGAACCGTCGGGCGGCTCGGACGTCGCCAACCTGAAAACCACGGCACGGCGCGACGGTGACCACTATGTCGTGAACGGCTCCAAGATGTTCATCACCTCGGGCATGCGCGCCGACTATTTTACCGTGGCCGTCCGCACCGGTGGTCCCGGCGCGTCGGGCGTGTCGCTGCTCTTGATCGAGCGCGACCGCGAGGGCTTCGCCCGCACCAAGCTCAAGAAGATGGGCTGGTGGGCCTCCGACACCGCCCAGCTCTTCTTCGACAATGTGCGCGTGCCGGTCGAGAATCTGATCGGCGAGGAGAACCGCGGCTTCATCGGCATCATGCTGAACTTCAACCAGGAGCGGCTCGGCATGGCGGCGGGCGCCTGCGGCTATTCCAAGGTCTGCCTCGACGAGGCGATCGCCTACGCGCGCCAGCGCCATACCTTCGGCAAGCCGCTGATCGCCAACCAGGTCGTGCGCCACCGCCTCGTCGACATGGCGATGCGCATCAACGCCGTGAAGTCGACACTTGAGCTGCTAGCCTGGCGAGTCGGGCAGGGCGAGAAGCCGGTGGCCGAGATCTGCATGCTGAAGAACCTTGCGACCTCGACCATGGAGTTCTGCGCCAACGAGGCGATGCAGGTGTTCGGCGGCGCCGGTTACCTGCGCGGCGCCAAGGTTGAGCGCATCTATCGCGAGACCAAGGTGATGTCGATCGGCGGCGGTTCGGTCGAGATCATGAAGGACCTCGCCGCCCGCCAGATGGGGCTGTAGAAGGAGCCATGAGCAAACCTCTCACCACCAAGGAAGAGCGTCTGGCGCTGTTCCAGGAATGGTTTTCCGACACCATCCCGCACAGCAAGGCGCTGGGCCTGAAAGTGATCGATGCCCGCCGCGGCTTCGCCTCGATGCAGCTCGAGTGGCGCGAGGAGTTCGTCGGCAATCCCGAAACAGGCGTGCTGGCGGGCGGACCGCTGACGGCGATGCTCGATGGTTGCTGCGGCATGGCGGTGGCCACCATGCTGAAGGAGCCGATGCCGTTTGCCACGCTCGACCTGCGCATCGACTACGCCAAGCCGGCGACACCGGGCAAGCCGGTGATCGCCGAGGCGGAATGCTATCGCATCACCAGCTCGGTGGCTTTCACGCGCGCCTTTGCTCATCACGGCGATCCGAAGGACCCGATCGCCGCCGCCGCCGGCACCTTCATGCTGGGCACCAAGGGCCAGGTGACGCGCGCGCAATCGATCGGCAAGGAGACCAAGATATGAGTGCGTTGCTCGAGCGCCTGGCCGAGGTTCGGAAATCGGGAGACGTCGGGCGCCTCGCCGAAGCCATTCCCTATGCGCGCTGGATGAAGATCGCGCCGGAGAACGGCACCGGCGAGCTGCTGACGCGGATGCGCTACCACGACGACCTAATCGGCAATACCTTTTTGCCGGCGATCCACGGCGGCACGCTGGGCGCCATGCTGGAGATGACGGCGATCTTCCATCTGCTGTGGGAAACCGAGACCGAGACGGTCCCCAAGATCGTCAACATCACGGTCGACTACCTGCGCTCGGCGCGGCCGGTCGACGTCATCGCCCGCGCCACCGTCACCAAGCAGGGGCGGCGCATGGTGAACGTCTTCGCCGAAGCCTGGCAGGACGACCGCGCCAAGCCGGTCGCCACCGCCAACGCGCATTTTCTCGTGAAGTCATCGGACGACGCGCCGCCGTCACTCTGAGTGTCATCGGACCGCGGGCCTCTAGGCCGGCGTTCTGGTCAGCCCAGCGGGTTGGCGAGGTCGATGCCGTAGGTCTTGGCGTTGCGCGTCATGTAGGCATCGCGCGGCGCCACCGGCTCGCCGCGCAGCGCTGCGGCCACCATGTCGAGATAGGTATGCCAGCCCATGGCGTTCAGCTTCACGAAGCGCTCGAGCACGGGCAGGTGCGTGAGGGTGAGTGCGGTGTCGCCGCCGGCGGCCTTCAGCTCGAGGGTCAGGTAGGACTCGGGGTAGGGGGAGACCTCGTCGCCGGGATTAAAAACGTTCCAGCTGTAGGCGAGTCGCTCAGGCGGCAGGCATTGGGTGACGGTCCCGCGAATGTGGCCGCCCATCAGTGTGACGGTGCCGCCGATCCTGGGCTCGATGTGTCCCTCGCCATACCAGCCCGGCAGCAGGCTCGCCTCGGTCAGCATCTGCCAGGCGCGCTCGGTCGGCCCGGGCAGCAGGTGCTCGAAGCGCACCATATGCGCATGGGCGAATTGCGCTTCTTCGCTCATGGACTTTCCCGTCTCTTGCAGTAAAGAACGCCCGGCATGGATTACGATTCCTTCAAAACGCCGGGCGATGACGTCGTGCGCGACGGTGCCGATTTCGAGGCCTACCGGCGGCCGGGCGACCTGATCGATTCAGAGCACCCTAAAATCGCGACCTATGCAAGGCGCGTGGCGGGAGAGGGTTCTGACCGCGAGAAGGCGCTCCGGCTCTATTACGCGGTCCGCGACGACCTCCGGTACGATCCCTACAACACGCCGATGCGCCGCGAGGCCTATCGCGCCAGCACGACCCTGGCGGCCGGGCACGGCTATTGCGTCAACAAGGCGGGGCTCATGGCCGCGGTCTGCCGCGCCACAGGAATCCCGGCCCGCGTCGGCTATGCCGACGTGCGCAACCACATGACGACCAAGCGGTTGGCGGAGCTGATGGGCAGCGACATGTTCTTCTACCATGGCTACACCGACGTCTGGCTGGACGGGCGCTGGGTGAAGGCCACGCCTGCCTTCAACAAGGAGCTGACCGACAAGTTCGGCCTAAAGCCGCTCGACTGGGACGCGGTGGCCGATTCGATCTACCACCCGTTCGATCTCTCGGGCCGCCGCCACATGGAGTATCTCGCCTACCGCGGCGTCTTCGCCGACATTCCGTTCGACGAGATCCGCGGCGCGTTCCGGCATTATTACCCGCGCATGACGCGCGCCCAGGAGGAGATGCCACTCGATGGTGAGTTGGGCGGCGCTCTGGGTGGCGACTTCGGCGCCGAAGGTGCTGCGGAAGCGAAATCGAAGTGACGCTCGCGCCGCGGTCGGCCGCTTATATCGCCCTGCTGGTGGCATTGGGCAGCTTCGGGCCGCTCACCATGAGCATCTATACGCCGGTGATGCCATCGGTCGGCCACGACCTCGTCACCACGCCCGACAGCGTCAAGCTCACGCTCACCACCTACATGCTGGGCTTCGCGGTCGGCCAGCTCTTCTACGGCCCGCTCAGCGATCGCTACGGCCGCCGTCCCGTGCTGCTGGGTGGATTGCTGTTCTTCACCGTCACGACCTTCGGCTGCTCGTTCGCCAGTTCGATCAACGATCTGATCGCGCTTCGCGTGCTGCAGGGGCTGGGCGCCGCCTCGGGCTCGGTACTGGGCCGCGCGCTGACCCGCGATGCCTACACCTTCAAGGAAATGCCCCTGGTGATGAGCTGGATCTCGCTCGGCCAGAATATCGCGCCGTCGCTGGCGCCGACGATCGGCGGCTTCCTCGGCGAATGGGCGAGCTGGCGCGCGACCTTCTGGTTCGTCGGCGGCTTCGGCACAATCCTGTTCCTGGTGACGCTGCTGGGTCTCGGGGAAACCAACAAGTACCGCAGCGAGCGTATCGACCTCGGCAGCCTGTTGCGCGGTTCGGGCGAGATGCTGCGCGACCGCCGTTTCCTCGGCCACATTCTGCCGCTGGGTTTCGCCTTCGCGCTGAACTTCGGCATGCTGGCGGGCGTGCCCTTCATCCTGCAGGAAAGCCTGGGCTTCTCGCCGCAGGAATTCGGCCTGATCGTGCTGCTTTCGGTCGGCGGCTTCACCGCCGGCACGTTCGTCAACAACCGGCTGGTCGGCCGTATCGCACCGACGACCATCATCCGCTTCTCGGGCTGGTTCCACATCGCGGCATTGGTTGTCATGGCGGCGCTTTCGCTGTCGGAAATCGTCACCTGGTGGGCGATCATCGGTCCGCACATGCTGTTGAGCTTCGGCACCGGCATGATGGTGGCCAACGCCAACGCTGGCGCCGTCGGCATGTTTCCGCGCCTCGCCGGCACGGCCTCGTCGCTGGCCGGCCTCGCCCAGATGGGCATGGGCGCCATGGGCACGATCTCGGTGGCGGTCCTGACATTGGTCGGCAGCCGCTACATTGCTATGCCGCTGGTGATCGGGCTCGCGCCTTTCGCGGTCGCGACACTGCTCAGCGCACGGCTGTTGCGTCCGGGGACGGGTGCCCCGAAACTGGAGTCGTAAGAAGAGGGAGAAGACCATGACGAACATGCTGAAGGACAAGGTCGTGCTGGTGACCGGCGCGGGTGGCGGCATCGGCCGCGAGATGGCGCTGCTGGCGGCGCGCGAGGGCGCCAATGTCGTGGTCAACGACCTCGGCGGCGCGGTCGACGGCGAGGGCGGCGGCAGCACGACGCCGGCGCAGAAGGTCTGCGACGAGATCGCCGCGTTTGGCGGCAAGGCAGTGCCGAATGGCGACAGCGTCACCGATCCAGCCGGTGCGGAGCGCATGGTCAAGGCCGCGGTCGAGAACTTCGGCAAGATCGACGGCGTCATCAACAACGCCGGCATCCTGCGCGACCGCATCTTCCATCGCATGAGCCACATGGACTGGAAGATGGTGATCGACGTGCATCTGAATGGCGCCTTCAACGTGAGCCGCGCCGCCGCCAACTACTTCAAGGAGCAGAAGTCGGGCGCCTTCGTGCATTTCACCTCGACCTCGGGCCTCGTCGGCAACTTCGGCCAGGCGAATTACTCGGCCGCCAAGATGGGCATCATCGGCCTGTCGCGTTCGATCGCGCTCGATATGGCGGCGTTCAACGTCCGCTCCAACTGCATCTCGCCGTTCGCCTGGACGCGCATGATCGGCACCATCCCGGCCGACACGCCGGCCCAGGTGGCACGCCTCGAGCGCTCCAAGAAGATGACGCCGGCCAAGATCGCGCCGATGGCGGTGTTCCTGCTGTCGGATGCGGCCCAGGCGGCGGGCGTCAGCTCGCAGATCTTCGGCGTGCGCATGAACGAGATCATGCTGTTCAACGCCAACCGCCCGGTGCGCTCCGTGCACATGTCGGAGGGTTGGACTCTGGAGGCGATCGACGAGATCGCGGTGCCGGCGATGAAGCCCTATTTCACCGACCTCAAGCGCTCGCCCGAATACTTCACCTGGGATCCGATCTGATAAGCGACGCCACCTCATCCTGAGGAGGGCGCGTAGCGCCCGTCTCGAAGGATGGGCCACAGACAAGGTTCGGCGTCCCATCCTTCGAGACGCCGCGCTTCGCACGGCTCCTCAGGATGAGGGCATTGGGTTGGAGCGTATCGATGGCTGAGATGGCAAAAGCAAACGAACCGAAAATCGATGCCGACGAAGTGTTGGGCGGCATCGTCGAGTGGGTGAGCATCGAGAGCCCGAGCCATGATGCCAAGGCGGTGAACAAGGTCGTCGATCATGTCGAGGGCCAGTTTCGCGACCTCGGCCTCAAGCTCGACCGCGTGCCCGGCGTCGACGGCTTCGGCGACATCCTGGAATGCAAGACGCCGCCGGAGCTGAATGGGGGCGATGGCAAGGGCATCCTGGTGCTGGCGCATCTCGACACCGTGCATCCCATCGGCATGATCGAGAAGGACCTCAAGGTGCGTCGTGAGGGCGACAGCATCTTCGGGCCCGGCATCTACGACATGAAGGCGGGCGGCTACATCGCCTACTACGCGCTGCGCCACCTCATCCGCCAGGGCAAGAAGCCCAAGCTGCCGGTGACGTTCCTGTTCATTCCCGAGGAAGAGGTCGGCAGCCCGACCTCGCGCGCCCGCATCGAGGCGGCAGCCAAGGGCCACAAATACGCGCTGGTCATGGAGCCGGGCCGTGACGGCGACAAGGTCGTGACCTCGCGCAAGGGCGTCGGTCGCTTCACGCTTACCGTGAAGGGAATCGCCAGCCATGCCGGCGTGCGTCATCAGGACGGCCGCAGCGCCATCCACGAGATGGCGAAGCAGATCGTGCGCATAGAGAACAAGACCGACTATGCGCGCGGCATCACCTGCAATGTCGGCCTGATCCAGGGTGGCACCGGCGTAAACGTCGTGCCGTCCGAGTGCAAGATCGAGGTCGATCTGCGGGTACCGAGCCAGCAGCTCGCCGAGGAGATGACACGCTGGTTCCTCGGGCTGGAGCCGATCGGCCAGGACGTCGAACTACATGTCGAAGGCGGCATGAACCGGCCGCCCTACCAGAAGGATGCCGGCATCGCCGATCTCTTCGGCAAGGCGCAGGCGATCTACCGCGAGATCGGCAAGGAGCTTGAGGACGTGCCGCTGACCGGTGGCGGCAGCGACGGCAACTTTACCGCGGCACTTGGCATTCCCACGCTCGACGGGCTCGGCGCCGACGGTAAGGGCGCGCACGCGGCCAACGAGCAGATCTACTATTCGTCGCTGGTGCCGCGCACCTATCTCTGCGCGCGGTTGCTGGAGACGCTCGACTGATGGCCACACTCTTCCATGTGCCCACCTCGCGCTCGCTGCGCGTGCTGTGGACGCTGGAAGAGATCGGCGCCACCGTCGAGGTGAAGTCGCTGGGCGTTCGGCCGCGATTGCACGAGCCCGAGTATCTCGCGATCAACCCGGCCGGCACGCTGCCTGCCCTGATCGACGGTGACCGGACCATCTATGAATCGCTCGCGATCTGCGAGTATCTGGCAGCCCGTCATGGCTCCGACCTTATCGTGGCGCCGGACGAGCCAGAGCGGCCGGAATTCGTGCAATGGCTGTTGTACGGCGAGGCAACGCTGCAGACGCCGCTCTCGGCGATGGCGCGCGTCGGCCGCATCCGGAACAAAACGCCGGAGATGCAGGCCGGCATCGACGCCGTGCTGGCCGATGCTCGCCACTCGCTCTCGATGCGGATCAAGCTGCTCGAGCAACGGCTGGATGGCCGTGACTTCCTGGTGGCGGGGCGGATGACGTTGGCCGACATCTCGGTCGGCTATCCACTCAACACCTTGGGAAAGCCCGACTTCGCCTCTCTGCTTGGCCCTCGCGCCACGGCCTATCGTGAGCGCCTGCTTGCGCGGCCGGCGTTCCAGCGCGCCGCGGCCATGCCCTAAAACCTCACCGCCTAGTAGGCGGCCGTGAAGCGCTTGCGGATGTGCTTGGGCTTATCGATCTCGTCGAGGATGGCGATCGCGAAGTCCTCGCGGCTGATCCGGCTCTCGCCCTTGGAGTCGACGAGGAACTGATCGAGGCCGAGGCGGAACTTGCCGGTGCGCTGACCGGCCGGGATCGCCGCCGCCGGGGAGATCGCCGTCCACTCGAGATCCTTGATGGCCCGGATGGCTTCAAGGGCCTGCATCGCAGGTTTCGAGGTCGGCGGCTGCACGCCCTTGTCCATCATGTGGTCGAAATGGGTGCGGCCATCCTTGCGGATCAGGCTGCCGGCGCCGACGACGAACAGCGCACGCTTCACGCCCGACTTGCGGATGGTGTCGATGACGCGGTTGACGTCGTTCTCGTTCCATTTCACGGACACCACGACGACGTCGTGGCCCTTGAGAACCTGGGCCAGCACGACGGGATCGGTCGTGCTCGCGGCCCGGACCGTCATGCCGGGGCGGGCGGTGAGCTTGCGCGGGTCACGCGTGATGGCGGTGACGGTGTGCGAGCGGGCAAGCGCCTCGGCAAGTACGCGACCGCCGATGTTCCCGGTGGCGCCGATCAGGGCGATGTTGCTCATTTCTTGGTTCCTTTCATCAGGTCGTGCAGTGCCGCGACCGTGGCGGACGGCGCCTCCTGCGGTACATTGTGGCCGACACGTGGGAGCAGGCGTCGTTCGTAGGCGCCGGTGAAAAACTTGGTATTGCCGTCGGCCGGCGGCGCCGGCCCGACGCCGTCGTGGCCGCCGTGAAGGTTGATGGTCGGCACGGTGATCACGGGCTGGGCGGCGAGCAGTGCCTCGATGCCGGCCAGCGCCGGGTCGCCCGGCGCGTAGCCGTAGCGGTGGCGGTAGGACTGGATCACCACGTCGACGAAGTCGGGATTGTCGAACGAGACGGCCGACTTCTCGAACGTCGCCTCGTCGAAGACCCACTCCGGCGACCACAGCTTCCAGAGCAGCCGGCAGACGTCGCGGCGGTTCTTGGTGAGGCCTGCCCGGCCACGTTCGGTGTTGAAATAATACTGATACCAGAAGCGATGCTCCTGCTCGGCCGGCACCGGGTCGACCGAACGGGCGATGTTCTGGATATTGTAGCCGGTGCAGCTCACGAGGCAGCGCACGCGCTCGGGCCACAGGGCGGAGACAATGCAGGCGGCACGGCCGCCCCAGTCATAGCCGGCAAGGGCCGCGCGCTGGATGCCGAGCGCATCCATGAACTGCAGCAGGTCGTGGCCCAATGCCGCCTGCTCGCCGGAGCGGGGCGTGGCGGCGCTTAGGAAGCGGGTCGGCCCATAGCCGCGCAGGTAAGGCACCAGGACCCGGCAGCCGGCCGACGCCAGCGGCGGTGCCACCTCGTCGAAGCAACGGGGATCGTAGGGAAATCCGTGCAGCAGAACGACCACGGCGCCCCCCGGGGGGCCGTGTTCCTCGTAGGCGAGGTCGAGAACGTCGGTTCGGATGGTCCGGCTTTGCATGCGATCGCCAAGATAGCGGCTTGGCGGCGGCGTTGACAGTCCGCTGACGTCCAAGCCGTTTCACCTAGAGGACGGCCCCTCAAAGAGAAAGGCGGTCCTTTTGGACCGCCTTCCAGAGGCCTGACCGGCAGTTTGTTTCAGCTAGGGCGAGGGGCAGGGGAAGATGTTCATCTCGGGGCCGAGGTCGAACGGCGGCGGCACCTGAGCCAGCGACGTGACCTTCGGGTCGAGCGCCCAGTCCAGCGCCCGCTTGCTGCGCGGGCAGAATTCCTTGTCGACCGGCGCGCGCTGGGCGGTGCGGTTCGAAATTTCCGTCACGAAGACGTCGACATTCAACCGCTTGGTACGCGCGACTTGCGTCAGGGCGCGATAGTTGGCGGCAAGGTCGCCATTGAACTTGTTGACGAAGGCGGCGTACTGACTCTCGTAGGCGCGGCCGCCGCCGGTGTTTTGGCATTGCAAATAGGCCACGCTCAGCTCGCCTTGCACCATGCGGGCCTGAACGGTCGCAAGATCGGCGGCATTATAGCAGTAGGCCCGGATGTTGCCGGCCGGCGGGGTAGGCGGCACGGGCGCCTGATAGTCGGGCGCGGCCGCTTTGGCGACGGGTGCCGTGGTCTTGGCTTGGTTGAGCGTACATCCGCCCATCGCCAGGATGCCTGCCACCAGAATTGCCGCCTGCGAAAGCTTCTTGATCATTCGTACACTCCAACGCGTTGGCCGGAAACCGCCAGCGGGTACAACAGATAGACGCGTCTTTCAAACGCAATTACCGGGCAGGACCGTATAAGCCCCAAAAACCGCAATTTTTCAATGTACGGCCTTGGCGAGGGCGCGGTCGAATATCTCCAGCCCGAGGTCGATTTCCCGGGGCTCGATGGTAATCGGCGGCGCGATGCGGAATATTCCCAACCCACCCCGAACAACGCTGGTCATCATACCAAGTTCCAGGCATTCGCGCGCCACGCGCTGGGCGAGGTCCGGATCGGGCGCCCGGGTGCGCCGGTCCTTGACCAGATCGAGGCCGAGCAGAAGGCCGCGGCCGCGAACGTCGCCGATGCAGTCGTAGCGCTGCTGCAGGGCCAGCAGTCCCGACTTCAGCCGTTCGCCGAGCTGGGCCGCCCGTTCGGTGAGGCGGTCGCGCAGGATGATTTCGATGACCTTGAGCCCGACGGCCGCCGGCAGCGGGTCGGAGGCGTGGGTGGTGTAGAACAGAAAGCCGCGTTCGGCCGCGATGTCCTCGATTTCCGGCGTCGTCAGCATCGCCGCCAGCGGCAGCCCCGCGCCCAGCGTCTTGGAGAGCGTCAGGTACTGCGGCACGACTCCGTCGCGCTCGCAGGCGAACAGATGGCCGGTGCGGCCGAGCCCGGTCTGGGCCTCGTCGAAAATGAGCTGCATGTCGCGTTCGCGGCATTTCTCGGCCAACGCCGCCATGTAGCCTTCGGGTGGTTCCAGCACGCCCCCGGAACTCAGGATCGGCTCGACGATGCAGGCGGCGAGCGCGCCGCTCGACTGGCGGTCGATCAGCTCGAAGCCGAACTCGAGTTCCGACCGCCAGTCGTAGACGCCACTCGAATCGATGAACCGCGAGCGATAGGTGTCGGGTGCCGGCAGCACCAGCGCGCCGGGTTGCGGTGGGCCGTAGCCCTTGCGGCTGGAGGAATAGGTCGCCGCCGCGGCGCCGCCGGTCACGCCGTGCCAGGAGCGGCTCAGGGCCACGACCTCGTGCCGGCCGGTCACCAGCTTGGCCATGCGGAGCGCGGCCTCGTTCGATTCGCTGCCGGTCGACACCAACAGCACGCGGTCGAGCCGGCCCGGCGAAATCTTGGCGATCAGCGCTGCGAGATCGACCACGGGCCGCGACAGGATGGTCGAGTAGAGGTGATCGAGTTCACCCATCCAGTGGCGCGCCACCGCGACGATCTCGGGATGGCTGTGGCCGAGGATGGCGCTCATCTGGCCCGACGTGAAATCGAGGATCTTGCGGCCGTCGGCGTCGGTGAAGAAATTGCCCGCGGCGCTCTCGGCGATCAGCGGCGAGAAGGCGCCGCCATAGCGGACGAGATGGGCGCGCGCCTGGGCCCAGAACTGCGGATCGTCGTTGCCGGCCATCGATCGCCCTCCCGTTCGTCAGCCTAGCAGAGCGGCGCGCACCAGCGGCAATCGATCGTTGCCGAAAAACATCTGCTCGCCCACGAACATCGTCGGGCTGCCGAAGCCGCCACGCGCGATCAGCTCGTCGGTGTTGGTGCGCAGCCGGGCCTTGCACGCCGCTGTCTCGATGCCGGCGAAAAAGCGCTGGCGGTCAATCCCGGCCTTGGCGGCGATGCCGGCCAGCACGTCCTCGCGGCCGATGTCACGGTCGTCTCCCCAATAGGCCTCGAACGCGGCGGTCGCGTAAGGCACCAGCTTCTCCTCGTCGAGGGCAACAAAGGCGCCGCGCATGCATTTGACGCTGTTCACCGGGAAGATGGTGGGTGGAAAGGCGATCCTGAGGCCGTGGAGCCGCGCCCAGGCTGCGAGATCCTTCAGCATGTAGGTTTGCTTCAGCGGGTTGGGCTTGGCGCGGCTGTCGTAGACCGTCTGGTTGACGGCGTTGAACACGCCGCCGACGAGGATGGGCTTCCACGCAATTTCCGCGCCGACTTCGGCGATGAGCGGTTGGATGGCGTGGAAAGCGAGATAGGTCCAGGGGCTGGAACAATCGAAGTAGAAGTCGAGGTGGCGCGCCATTTCGTCTCTCCGCCGTCGGTTCGCCTTGTCGATGCCACAAGCGACGCGTATCTTGCAAATCCATGACGGTACCGGCTTTGCAGCCTAAAAAGATTGGTCCCAAGAAAGTAGCGATCGTCGTGCACCAGGAGCACTCGCGGCCCGGAAGGGTCGGGGTCCTCCTCGAGAAGCGCGGATACGAGCTTCATCGTCTTTGCCCGAATCTCGGCTGCGATCTGCCCGAAGACATGTCCGATTATGCCGGCGTGGTCATTTTCGGCGGGCCCATGTCGGCCAACGACTGCGGCACCCTGTCCGGCATCAAGTGCGAACTTGAGTGGATTCCCAAGGTCGTTGAGGCGGGCGTGCCCTACCTCGGCCTCTGCCTCGGCGCCCAGCTCCTGACGCGCGCCGTCGGCGGCCGGGTCGCGCCACATCCCGAAGGCCTGGTCGAGATCGGCTATGTCGACGTCGAGCCGACCGAGGCCGGCCGCGACTGGTTCCGCGCGCCGATGAAGGTCTATCAGTGGCACCGCGAGGGCATGGACATCCCGGCTTGTTGTGAGCTGCTCGCCACCAACGATTGCTATCCCGTGCAGGCGTTCCGCTACGGCGCCAACGCCTTCGGCTTCCAGTTCCATCCCGAAGTGACCCTCGAGATGAAGGAGATCTGGACGCTGAAGGCCTCGGAACGCCTCAAGATGCCGGGCGCCCAGCCGCGTGGTGTGCATCTTTCCATGCATTCGCTCTACGATCCTCCGCTCGACCGCTGGATCAACGGCTTCCTCGACCGCTGGCTGGCGACCGACACCCGCACGCCCAACTGAGGGTCTGGGCCAAGATGGCCCCACCCGCCGCCATGGGCTAGGCTCCCGGCCAAAGCTTGGGAGGCACCATTCAATGTCGGCTGCTCTGATTTTCGTCCTGGCGCTGGTGCTCGTGGCATTGGTGCTGGTGTTCGCCGGCGTGAAGACGGTGTCGCAGGGTACCAACTGGACCATCGAACGCTTCGGCCGCTACACGCGCACGCTGTCGCCCGGCCTGCATTTCATCGTGCCGTTCGTCGACACGGTCGGGCGCAAGATGAACATGCAGGAAAACGTCCTCGATATCCCGCCGCAGAAGGTCATCACCAAGGACAATGCCAGCGTGCAGGTCGATGCCGTGGCCTTCTACCAGGTGGTCGACGCGGCGCGCGCCGCCTACGAGGTCCAGAACCTCCATCTCGCCATCACCAACCTGGCGCTGACCAACATCCGCTCGGTCATGGGCAACATGGCGCTCGACGAGGCACTGTCCAAGCGCAACGACATCAACAATACCTTGCTTGCCGTCATCGACCAGGCGACCAGCCCGTGGGGCGTAAAAGTGCTGCGCATCGAGGTCAAGGACATCGCGCCGCCCGAGGACATCGTGGTCGCCATGGGCCGGCAGATGAAGGCCGAGCGCGAGAAGCGCGCCACCATCCTCGAGTCCGAGGGCGTGCGCGAATCGAGCATCCAGCGCGCCGAGGGCGAGAAGCAGTCGGCCATCCTGACCGCCGAGGGCCGCCGCGAGGCCGCGTTCCGCGATGCCGAGGCGCGCGAGCGCATGGCACAAGCCGAGGCCAAAGCCACGGCCGTCGTGGCCGAGGCGATCGCCGGCAACGGCGTGCAGGCGACCAACTACTTCCTCGGAACCAAATACGTCGAGGCGCTGGCCAAGATGGGCTCGAGCCCCAATGCCAAGGTGTTCTTTCTTCCGGTCGAGGCGGCGGGGATCATGGCCTCGATCGCCGGCATCGGTGAACTGGCCAAGGAGGCCCAGGCGCGCGGTGTCGAGGCGGCGGCCCGTCCGCGCGGCTCGGTTCCCAACGCAGGCTAGCCGGCCATGAATATCCAGATCGTCTTCTGGTACTGGTGGGCGCTCGCCGCCATTCTGCTCGTCTTCGAGATGCTGCTGCCCGGCGTGGTCTTTCTTTTCCTCGCCGTCGGTGCGCTGGCTTCGGGGGCGGTGTTGCTGGCTGCACCCGGCCTGTCGCTCGAACTGCAGCTCGTGATCTTCGCCGTCGTGGCCGTCGCCGCCGCGATCGCCTTGCGGCCGACGTTGCGCCGGCTGCAGCAAAGCCGCACGGGCGAGCCTGCCATGAATGCTCGTGGCGAGAGCCTGGTCGGCAAGATCGTGGTGCTCGACGCGCCGATCCTGAACGGCCGTGGCCGCATCAAGCTGGGAGACGGCAGCTGGAGCGTGACCGGCCCCGATATGGTGGCCGGCGCGAAGGTGCGCGTGAGCGGCGTCGACGGCAACGAACTCAGGGTCGAGCCGGCGCCGTAGCCATCGCCGTCGCCACAGCTGTCACCACGCCAGGGAGCTTTTGCCGATCATGAATTTCAAGAGCTTGATGCTTGTCGCGGCCGTATTGGCGCCGCTTGCTGCAAACGCCCAGACACCCCCGACGCCTTACCCGACCAAGCCGGTCCGGCTGATGGTCGGCGCCAGCGCGGGCGGCGGCACCGACATCATCGCCCGCATGCTGGCCGACAAATTCGCGGAGCGACTCAAAGGCACCTACATCGTTGAGAACAAACCGGGCGCCTCCAACACGATCGCCGCCGATCTCACGGCCAAGGCCCCGGCCGATGGCCATACGCTGCTGGTGGCAACCAACACCGGACAGGCCATCGCACCGCACCTGCTGAAGCTCAACTTCGACGCAATCAAGGACCTTACGCCGATTGGCCTCGTGGTCGATGTGCCCAACGTGCTGGTGGTGGGCCCCGGGGTGCCGGCCAGCTCGGTGAAGGAACTCATCGCGCTGATGAAGGCCAAGCCGGGCGATTTCAAATATGCCTCTTCCGGCGTCGGCAGCACGCAGCATATTGCGGGCGAAGCTTTCGACGTGGCGGCAGGCGTGAAAAGCCTTCATGTCCCCTACAAGGGCAGCGCCCAGGCGCACCTCGATGTCATCGCCGGCAACGTGCAGATGATGTTCGACACGACCTCGTCGGCAATGGGCCAGATCAAGGCCGGCAAGTTCAAGCCGCTGGCCGTCACGTCGGCGCGTCGCAGCAGCGAGCTGCCCGACGTACCCACGATGGCCGAGGCGGGCGTGCCCGGCCTGGAGATGACCACCTGGTATGCCGTCTACGTGACGGCGGGAACGCCGCCCGACATCGTGGCCAGGCTGCAGGCCGAGCTGGCGAGGATCGTGGCGCTGCCCGACGTCCAGGCCAGGCTCAGGAGCCTGGGCGGCGAACCGGGCACAATGACGCCCGAGCAATTCGCCCGGTTCAACCTCCAGGAATATGAGCGCTACGGGCGCTTGATCCGCGAGGCCAACATCAAGCCCGAGTGACCTCGGGCGAGGCTGCGCGCCACCACTCTATCCTCTGTGTCCGGCCGGTGCCGGCGGTGAAGTCCGGACCCGAGAGTACCAGCCGGTCGCCATCGAGCTGGATGTGCCGGGTCGAGGTGATGCCGATCAGGGCGGGATCGGTCGCGATCTCGATCGAATGGAATACTGTGGCGTCGCGCACCTCGTAACGGCCGGCATAGGCGAAGCTTTCGCCGAAAGCCGTTGCCTTCTGCGCATCGGATGCGGGAGTCTTAGCGGTCCGGCCGGCACGCATCAGCGTGGCGCTGACCTCGCCGCCCGGCGTGTAGATGATCATGCCCCTGGCTTCCGGTCCGAGCGGAAACACAGGTGGCCGTCCATCGTCATGGATCAGCGACCAGCTTTCCAGACGCCAGGCGCCGATCAGGTCCCTGGCTGATACATTCGGCATGTTCTAGCCAAAGATGCGCAGAGCATTAATGAAGCGCGCCACCGTCGGACTGTTCTGCTCATCCGGCGGCGCCAGCGCGACCAGCAGGTAGAGCCGGGCATTGAGGAAGTAGACTCGCCCGATCAACAGGAGCTGGCCGCCATTGAGGCTGAGGGTGAAGGAACGGCCTTGTGCCTGCCCCTGGGAAATTTCCCCTTGCTGCAGCACGGTCGACCCCGGCCACCTTTTTTGCACGTTGCTCTGCCCGTTCTTCAGCAGGACCCCGACATCGGTGGCGGGATGATCCGGATCGGAGGGATCGAGTTCGATGATGGTCATGTCCAGGCCATATCGTCCGCCGCCCCATTCGAACATGTAGCCGCGGATGATGCTGTTGTAGGCGCCGGTCGAATTGCTCTGCTTGAAGGGCGCGGGAATGTCGAAGCTGAAGCGGCCATCCGCACCGGTGATCGTTTGCCAGGCGAGTTGTTGCGCTTGGGCGGTCTCTACGACCGCCGGTGCAAGGACCAAGGAGAGTAGAATGGACCGACGCCGCATGTTTTCTCTCATTCAGTATTGTCCAAGTATAGCAGAATTCGCGATTCTGCTGGCCTGCCTGCGAATTTGAAAGGAGGTTGCAAATAGTTAATCAATAGGTTAACTATTTATCCAACCGGAGGCGGCCATGAAATTCTTCTACGGTTGGGTGATCGTCGGCGCAGGCGCCTTGATGGGATGCGTCGCCATCGGGTCGATGTTCTCGCTCGCTGTTTTCCTGCAGCCCATGTCGGACGCGACCGGCTGGTCGCGCACCGGTATCTCGACCGCCATGACGCTCGACTTCCTGACGATGGGAGTCTCGGCCTTCGGCTGGGGCGCGCTCACCGACCGCTTCGGCCCGCGCCTCGTCGTGCTGGCGGGTGCGCTCCTGCTGGGCCTTGGCCTGGCACTCGCGAGCCGCGCCACCAGCCTGCTCGAATTTCAGTTGATCTACGGCGTACTGGTCGGCATCGCCGCCGGCGCCGTCTTTGCGCCGATGATGGCGACCGTCACGGGCTGGTTCGAAAAAAACCGCAGCCTCGCGGTCTCCCTCGTGTCGGCCGGCATGGGCATGGCGCCGATGACGATCTCGCCGTTCGCGCAGTGGCTGATTACGTCCTACGACTGGCGGACGGCACAGCTTACGATCGCGATCGCGGCCTGGGTCCTGCTGGTGCCGACTGCCCTTCTGGTGCGCCGGGCGCCGGCGCCCACCGCTGCTGCACCCGGAACGCCCGCCGAAGGCGGTGAGGGCATGACGGTGGGGCGGGCGTTGCGCTCGCCGCAGTTCATCGTGCTCTCGCTCACCTACTTCTGCTGTTGCGCCGCGCACTCCGGGCCGATCTTCCACACGGTGAGCTACGCGATCGCCTGCGGCCTGTCGGCCATGACGGCGGTCACGATCTACAGCGCCGAAGGTCTCGCAGGTCTGGGTGGCCGCATCCTGTTCGGCCTGGCAGGCGACAGGTTCGGCGCCCGCCGTGTCGTCGTGGTCGGGCTCCTGATCCAGGCACTGGGTGCGGGAAGCTATTACTTCACGCGCGACGCCGGCGAGTTCTATGCCGTCGCCATTCTCTTCGGCATGGCCTACGGCGGTGTAATGCCGCTCTACGCGGTGATCGCGCGCGAATATTTTCCGATGCGCATCATGGGCACCGTGATCGGTGGTTCGTCGATGATCGCGAGCCTCGGCATGGCGCTGGGACCGGCGGCCGGCGGCTGGATCTTCGATACCTTCGGCGGCTACGGCTACCTCTACATCGGCTCGTTCGGCATCGGCCTCGCCGCCGTGGCGGTGGCGCTCGCCTTCCCGCCGCTGCCGTCGCGGCAGGGCGCGGTGGCAAAACCGGCGTAGTCTCCAGGGAGCTGCGCAATCGTGCGCCTGTACGCCTAAGCGAACAGGAAGTCCGCATCCGAGAGGCTCGCCACCTGCACGCCGATCAGCGTGATCGCGCTGGTCGTGCCGTCGCTCGTATAGAACAGCGTCGTCGAGTTGTAGCCCAGGTTGCCCGGATCCCACTCGTACGTCGAGAAGTCGGCGAACGAGTCGATGGCCGCCACCGCCGCGAAATCCAGCTTCTCGCCGTTGGGATCGAAGGAATGGATCGTGTCGGAGCCCCAGGTGGCGGCGGTGTAGACATAGCGGTCGACGCCTGCCTCGCCGATCAGCGTGTCGTTGCCGACACCACCGGTCAGGATGTCGTTGTCGGTGCCGCCGGCGATGTAGTCGTCGCCCGAACCGCCGGTCAGCGCATCCGCGCCGCCCCAGCCATAGAGGAAGGTGTTCACGGTATTGCCCGCGGCATCGAGCGTGTCGTCCCCGAGCACCGAGCCCTGCACCCATTCGATCGAGGCTGTCGCGAGGTTGAGCGTTAGTCCCGAGTCGGACCAGACGAACAACGAATCGAAGCCGGCGCCGCCATCGATCTGGCTGTCGCCGCCTAGTTCGATGAGGGAATCGTCACCGTCCTGCCCGTACATCTGGTCGGCGCCCGCACCGCCGAACAGGACGTCCGCGCCGCCGCCGCCGACCAGGATGTCCACGTCGCCGCCGCCGTCGAGAAAATCGGCGAAGGCAGAACCGGTGATCGCGTCGTCGCCGTCCAGGCCGTAGATGTAGACTCCGACGGCCTGGCTCGCGGCGTTGAAGATATCGGCGCCGGCATTGCCCTGCGCCCATTCGACGGACGCCATGCCCATGTTCAGCGTTGCCGATGCGCTGGTCTGCACAAAGACGGAATCGAATCCCGCGCCGCCGTCGATGCCGACATCCAGGCTGTCGATCAGCAGAGTATCGTCGCCGCTGCCGCCGGCCAGCGAGTCGGCTCCGGCACCGCCGTCCAGAGTGTTGTCACCTGCATTGCCAGTGATCGTGTTGTCGCTCGAATTGCCAGTGCCGTTGATGGCGTTCGTGCCAGTCAATGTCAGGTTCTCGAAGTTGGCGCCCAGGATGAAGCTGACCGAAGCCTGCGCAGTGTCCGTGCCCTGGTTGGCGCTTTCCATCAGAGTAACTGTTGCACTGTTGACGATGTACGCGTCGTTTCCCGGGCCGCCGCTGAGGGTGTCCGCACCGCCGCCGCCGTCCAGTGTGTCGTTGCCGCTGCCGCCATTGATGGTTTCGGCCGCCGTCGATCCGACAATGGAATTGTTGAGCGAGTTGCCCATGACCGTGAGGGAAGGGCAGTTGTCGAGAATCGTCAGGTCGGTCAGGGACGACGGCATGTAGTAGGTATTGCTGCCGAAGTCCTGGCTGCCGTAGACCGCCCTGATACCATTCTGGTCGTCTGTCGTCGGTCCGGTGAGAGCGGTGTTGATATACGGGTTCATGATCGCGAGATTGACGGTTTCATGAGCCAGGCCGATAGCGTGGCCGATCTCATGGACCGCCGTCAGGAAAAAGTTGTTCGCGTTCGAGAAAAACGTCGTGTTGCCGTTGTCGAAGACGATGTCGCCGCCGGCAGCCGAGGTCGAAGGAAAGAAGGCGCGCGCCAGGACGTTTGAGCCCGACTGACCGTCGATGAAGCCTCCGATAACGCGTATGGTCGGGTAGGTTCCGGTGCCGATGTTGCCGCCGTTGTCCTGGACCTGGATGAATTCGACGTTGGCGACGGCCGACCACGCGTCGAAGGCGGACCGCAACACCGCCTGATCGTCGAAGGGCATGAAGCTGCCGAGCGAGACAGTAGAGCCGGTGAAGAATGTCTGGCCGGTTTTATTGATCAGGCCTGCGTCGGCGAGGCTCCAGGCGACGACACCACCCGAGGCGCCGAGAGCCGTCGTGACGCCACCGGAGGCACTTCCATTGTCAGTCCATTTGCCGCCAGTGACGACGAAGTCGATGGCTTGGTCTGTTGTCGGCGCGATCGCGAAGTCGTCGGGAATCCCACCGGATTGTTCGACGTGAAGATCGATCCCCCAAAGTTCACAGGCCTGGCACATCAGTGATTGGCCGGGCCGCCTCTGGTGCCCCTTTGTGACATCGACTTAAGCTCCTCATCCGGCTTCAGGGAACAATAGCACCTGTCGCTGCATTCCATGCCAGGTTTTTGGGCGATGTCCGGCAGGGATCGGCAACCCTAGGGCGCGAACAGGAAATCCGCATCCGAGAGGCTCGCCACCTGCACCCCGATCAGCGTGATCGCGCTGGTTGCGCCGCTGCTCGTATAGAACAGCGTCGTCGAGTTGTAGCCCAGGTTGCCGGGATCCCACTCGAACGTCGAGAAGTCGACGAAAGAGTGGATCGCCCCGACCGCCGTGAAGTCCAGCTTCTCACCATTGGCGTCGAAGGAATGGATCGTATCCGAGCCCCAGGTGGCGGCGGTGTACACGTAGCGATCCACGCCCGCTTCGCCGATCATCGTGTCGTTGCCGCCGCCGCCGGTCAGGGCGTCGTTGCCGGCACCGCCGGCGATGTAATCATTGCCCGAACCGCCGGTCAGCGTGTCGTTACCGCCCCAGCCGTAGAGGAAGGTGTTCACGGTGTTGTCCGCGCCGTTCAGCATATCGTCGCCGAGCACCGAGCCCTGCACCCATTCGATCGAGGCCGTCGCGAGATTGAGCGTCACGCCTGTGTCGGACCAAACGAACAGCGAATCGAAGCCGGCGCCGCCGTCGATCTGGCTGTCACCGCCCAGCTCGATCAGGGAATCGTCGCCGCCCTGGCCCAGCATGACGTCGGAACCTGCATTGCCGAACAGGAGGTCCGCGCCGTCTCCGCCAACCAGCGTGTCGGCGCCGTCACCGCCGTCGAGAAAATCGCCGAAGGCCGAACCGGTGATCCCGTCGCCGCCGCCCATGCCGTAGATGTAGACGGCCCCCGCCTGGCTCGCGGCATTGAACGTATCGAAGCCTGAATTGCCTTGGGCCCATTCGATCGACGCCGTTCCCATGTTCAGCGTCACCGGTGCGCCCGTCTGCACCAGCACAGAATCAAAGCCGTCACCGCCAGCAATGATCGTGTCGGCTGCGTCGATCAGCAGATAGTCGGCGCCATCGCCGCCGGACAGCGTGTCGGCGCCAATCCCGCCGTTCAACACATCGCTGCCGGTGCCGCCGATCAGATGGTCTGCGCCGGCGCCGCCATAGAGCTGGTCGTCGCCGTCGCCGCCGTCGAGAGTGTCGCCGCCGTCGCCGGCCGCGACCGAGGGCTTGAGCCGAAAAACGCCGTTGTTGTAGGCCACGGCATAGAGATCGCCGTCGCTGTCGATGCCGAAGGAGGTGATATTGGCAATCGAGCCGGTATCGGTGACGATCCGGTCAGTCAGTTCGATCGGCTGCTCGATCGCCATCGGGGCCTCGCCGTCCTCCACGCGCAGCGAGAACATGCGGCCCGATCCGAAGTCGGCATAGAGATATGCGTCCTGCAAACCCGGTGCCGGCCCGTGATAGACGTAGCCGCCGGTGATCGAATTGCCGATCGAGTGGTCGTAGGTCACGATGGGCGCAATCAGCGACGGGTCGCCGGGCTGCGGTGCCGGCGGCGGCGCGGTGATGTGGGGCAGCTCACCCTCCATGATGCGCCAGCCGTAGTTGGCGCCGCCGGCCGCACCCGCGGCCTGGAAATCGATCTCCTCGCGCAGCCCCTGGCCGACATCAGCGATATAGAGATCGCCCGTCACGCTGTCGAAACTCGGCCGCCAGGGATTGCGCAGGCCATAGGCCCAGATCTCGTCCGCACCTGCGGTGCCGACGAACGGATTGTCGTCGGGAATCGCATAGTTGCGCGTCGCGTCGCCCGGAAAATCGTCGCCGTTGACGTCGATGCGCAGCAGCTTGCCGAGCAGCACGTCGGTGTTCTGCGCGTTGTTGTGAGGATCGTCGCCGAACCCGCCATCGCCGACCGCGATGTAGAGATAGCCGTCCGGCCCGAAACCGAGCCAGCCGCCATTGTGGTTGCTGAATTCCGAGCGTTCGATGGTGAGCAGCAGCGCGCTGTCGGTTCCCGCCCCAGGTGGACTGGTGGAGGTCCGGGCGAATTCACGCACTTCGATGTCGCCATCGGGCCGGGTGATGAAGGCGAAGAGCCGCCCGTTCTCCGCGTACTCGGGATGAAAGGCGAGGCCCAGCAGGCCTCGCTCGCCATCCGTCGACAGCTGGCCATCGGGAATGTCGAGGAAGGTCGAGAGCGTATCCGTGCCCTGGTCGAGCCGCAGCACTTGGCCGGTGTTTTTTGACAGCACGTAGAGTCCGTCGGCGTCGCCGGGCGCGGAGGTCGCGAACAGCAGGCCCGACGTGGGCGTCATCACGCGCACCGCCTGGATCTGCCCGCTGAGATAGCCGACGTCGGCCGTGCTGTGGCCATAGAGGATGTCGTTGCCGGCGTTTCCGCTCAGCACGTCGGCGCCGTCGAGTCCCTCCAGGACATCGGCGCCGGTTCCACCCTGGATCGTATCGGGACCGTTGGTTGCCATGGGCTGCCTCCCGGTCTGCAGCCCCTATACTAACACCATGGGAAGCCTGACGGCGCCGGACAAAGCACTCCACCTCGCGAGAATGTGTAAGGGGTGGATCGCAGGCTTTCCGACTCAACTGGAGTCGATTCTCCGACCTCGGGATATGCATTTATATGACTTTCGGGAACTGCGACGTTGGGTAGTATTCACGCTCTCCAAGAAGGCGGTTGTATTTCACCGCGGAGGTTATCGGAGAGGCCTCATGGAACTTAGACGGATCCATGCCACGGTTCGCAAAGTCTCGCGGCCAGCGTTGCCGGAGCGGGAGATTGTCGAGATCGCCAATCGGGAAAGGGAGCGTCTTGGCCGTGAACTGCACGACGGACTGTGCCAGTCCCTCGCCGGCATTGCGGCCCTGAGCGCGGCACTTTCCCGAAGTCTCGCGGCGAATGCCGACTCGGCCGGGTCCGCCACAGCCGCCGAGATCGCCGGGTTGGTAAACCAGACCATCGGCGAGGCTCGCGACCTCGCCCACGGTCTCTGCACGATCGGCCGGGACGGGGCCGGTCTTGCCGATGCGCTCGAAACGCTGGCGGGCGACGTCCGGCACCTCTTTCGCGTCTCCTGCACACTCGAGTGCGATCGCTTCGGAGCCCGGCTCGGCTGCGAGACCGAATCGCACCTCTACCGCATTGCGCAGGAAGCCGTGCGCAACGCCATCGCCCACGGCCGCGCCGATCGCATCGATATCAGCCTGACGCGCGGCGTCGGTAAGGGAGCGCTGAACATCCGGGACAATGGCATCGGGCTGCCCGAAGGCGTCCGCAGGAGCGGCGGAAGTGGGCTGTGCACCATGGACTATCGGGCCCGTGCGATCCGCGGCTCGTTCAAGGCGGTGCGACATCCCCCGCGCGGGACGCTGGTCACCTGCGTCTTTCCGGTCCAGCCGACGTGAGGCATCCGTGCCACGTCGCGGGAATCAACCGGCGTGGCCGGTTTCAACCCACCGGGCCGCACGGCGGGCCAGTTCGGTGGCGGACCCCAGGGCCAGCTTGTTCTTGATGTGCTCACGATGGGATTCGATCGTCTTGACGCTGCGCGAGAAGGCCTGGGCAATCTGACGCGTGGTGCGGCCTTCGCCGATCAGCCGAAACACCTGCAACTCGCGATCGCTGAGGGTGTCGAGAAACGATCCCGTTTGAAGCGTTCGCCCGCCGACGTATTTCTCGGCCAGCCGCCGCTCGAGCGTGTCGCTCATGTAGGTCCCGCCGGCGAGCACCCGGCGGATGGCGATCAATACGGTGTCGTCCAGCTGCTGCTTGGCGACGTAGCCGCGCGCGCCCGCGCTCAGCGCCCGCTCGGCATATGCCGACTCGTCGTGCATCGAGAGCACCAGTGAGGGGACTTGTGGATGGCGAGCCCTGATTTCCTTTATCAGGTCCAGGCCGTCGTCGTCGGCGAGAATGAGATCGACCATCACCAAGTCCGGTTGATTCGCCCGGAGGGCCGCCAGGGCTGCCTGGCGGGTGGCGACGGCGCCCTGGACAGCGAGATCGGGCTCGGACTCGATAAGGGCGGCCAGCCCGCGGCGTAGCACGGGGTGATCGTCGACGATGAGAATCGTCTTGCCTGCCGGGCGCGCCGGGTCAGCATCCATCGCTGGCATCGCCCGGATCCTCGTGGTTGCCTCGTGTCCGATGTTGGA
>CANJHI010000058.1 GCA_947474005.1 Alphaproteobacteria bacterium
GCTGCGCGCGGCCGGCGGTCTGCGGCGCCAGGGCTTCGCGCGCCTGCTCGGACGGGGTCACTTCCTGCGGCCTGGGCTCGCCGGGCCGCGGCGGGCGCAGTTCGGCATTCGGCGGCATGGTCAGCGGTGAATGGGAGACGATCTTGAATTCGTCAGGCGACACTTTCTTGCCGCCGCCCAGGTTTTCGAAGGCGCTGCAGCCGCCCATCGTGAGGGCGCCGAGCGCGAGGAGGGTCACCGGGATTATGGTCTTCGGTTGCATCGTCCGTCCTTCGGGGTCCGCTTCTGTCCGCTGATCATGGCCGCATCAGGGCGCGCGTTGTTTTTCGCCGACGAGAGAGTCGATGAGCATCAGCCCGACGCCGACAACAATCGCCGAATCGGCAACGTTGAACGCCGGCCAATGCCATTGGCCAATATGGAAATCGGCGAAATCAAACACCGCTCCCCAACGGGCGCGGTCAATAACATTGCCGATAGCGCCGCCGATGACAAGGCCGATGCCCCAACCGTGCAGCCGTCGGTCGCTTCGTCGCAGCCAGATGAACAGGGCGACGCAGACGGCCGCGGCCACTGCCGAGAGAACCCAGGGCGGCAGGGCGCGGTCGCCCCCCAGCATCCCGAAGCTGACACCCCTGTTCCACACCACGACCAGGCGGAAAAAGCCGTCGAACACCGACACGACCTGCCCGCTTTTCAACAGGTAGCCCAGCAGCAGCTCCTTGGAGATCTGGTCGATCACCACCGTCAGGACGACCAGCGCCATCGCCTGGTATTGAAGGCGCCTCATCGGGAGAATCTCACGCCGTCACCGCCCCTTCGCAGCGCTGGCAAAGTAGCGGATGGGCGGCCGACTTGCCGACCTCCTCCAGCACCTGCCAGCAGCGGGCACACTTCTGTCCACCGGCCGGCGCTGGCACGACGGCGACGCCGGCCACGTCGGCAAGCGTGAAGGCGCCCGCCGGCAGCACGCCGCCGTCAGGCACTTCGACCAGGTCGCCGCCCGAGGTGATGCAGATCTCGGTGAGGTCGAGGCCCTTCAATGCCTCGATGAATGCCGAGCCGGCGTGGACATGCGGGGCGGCCTGCAGGCTGGATCCGATGCGCTTCTCGGCGCGCTCCAACTCCAGCGCACCGGTGACGACGCGGCGGAGCGCGCGCACGGTCTTCCATTTCTCGCCCAACGCCGCATCCAGCCAGCCCGCGGGGATGGTCGGATAGACGCGCAGATGCACCGAGTCGGCCTTGCCGTCCGGCATGTCCTGCGGCCGGGCGAGCCAGGCCTCTTCCGCCGTGAAGCAGGTGATGGGGGCGAGCCAGGCAGTGAGGAACGAGAAGATCTCGGCCATCACTGTCCGCCCGGCCCGCCGGCGCAGCGACGACGGCGCGTCGCAGTAGATCGCATCCTTGCGGATGTCGAAATAGAACGCCGAAAGATCGCCCGAGCAGAAGGTGTTGAGTTCCGTCGCGATGGTGTGGAAGTCGTAGTCGTCGACCGCGCGGCGCAGGATCACGTCGAGCTCAGCCAGGCGATGCAGCACCCAGCGCTCGAGTTCCGGCATCTCCGCCGGCGCCACGCGCTCGGCCGCGCTGAAGCCGTCGAGGCTGCCCAGCAGGTAGCGCAGCGTGTTGCGCAGCCGGCGATAGGCCTCGGCCTGGTGCTTCAGGATCTCCGGGCCGATGCGCTGGTCCTCGGTGTAGTCGGTGCCGACCACCCAGAGGCGCAGGATGTCGGCACCGTACTGGTCGCAGACCGATTGCGGGGCGGTGATGTTGCCCAGCGACTTCGACATCTTGCGGCCCTGCTCGTCGAGCGTGAAGCCGTGCGTCAGCACACCGTCGTAGGGCGCACGGCCGCGCGTACCGCAGCTTTCGAGCAGCGAGGAATGGAACCAGCCGCGATGCTGGTCGGAGCCTTCCAGGTAAAGGTCGGCCGGCCACTTGAGATCGGGATTGCCTTCGAGCGTGAAGGCATGGGTGCAGCCGGAATCGAACCAGACGTCGAGGATGTCGGTGACCTGCTCGAAGTCCTTTACGTCGTACTTGTTGCCGAGGAAGCGCTCGGGCGGGCTGTCGAACCAGGCATCGGCGCCCTCGGTCTTGAAGGCCTCGACAACGCGGCCCATCACCTCGGCATCGCGCAATGGCTCGCCGCTCGCCTTGTTCACGAACACCGCGATCGGCACGCCCCAGGCGCGCTGCCGCGAGACGTTCCAGTCGGGCCGGGTCTCGATCATCGAGCGCAGCCGGTTGTAGCCGGCCGATGGCACGAACCGCGTGGCATCGATTGCCGCCAGTGCCTTTTCGCGCAGCGTGCCGCCGATCTCCGGGATCAGCCTGTCCATGGCGATGAACCACTGCGGCGCATTGCGGAAGATGACCGGCGCCTTGGAGCGCCAGGAGTGCGGGTACGAATGGGTGATGCGGCCCGAGGCCAGCAGCTTGCCCACGGCGTCGAGGGCCGCGATCACCGTGCGGTTGGCATCGCCCTTCTTGCCCTCGGACGTGTAGACGCGCTTGCCGGCGAACATCGGCACATGCGGGTAGTAGACGCCGTCCTCGGCCACCGTGTCGGGCACTTCGACGCCATTGGCGACGCCCAATTCATAGTCGTCGGCACCATGGCCCGGTGCGATGTGCACGAAGCCGGTACCGGCATCGGCCGTCACGAAGTCGCCGGCCAGCAGGCGCACGTCAAAGTCGTAGCCCTGGCCGCGCAGCGGATGGGCCGCGATCAGGCCTTCGAGATCGGCGGCGGCAACATCGGCCAGAACCTTGGCCGTGAACTTGCCCGCCTCGGCCGTGGCCCCGACCAGCTCCTTGGCCAGGACGAACCTGTCGCCGACCCGGGCCTTGCCGCCCTCGGCCACCGCTTCGACCTCGACCAGCGCGTAGGCGATCTCCGGCCCGTAGGCGAGCGCCCGGTTGCCCGGCATGGTCCACGGCGTCGTCGTCCAGATCACGACCGAGCTGCCGTCGAGCTTGCCGCCCGCCGACTTCAATACCGGGAAGGCGACGTGGATCGTGTCGGAGACATGGTCGTGATATTCGATCTCGGCCTCGGCCAGCGCGGTCTTCTCGACCACCGACCACAGCACGGCCTTGGAGCCCTTGTAGAGGCCGCCATTCATCAGGAACTTGCCGAGCTCGCCCGCGATCGTGGCCTCGGAACTGTACTTCATCGTCGAGTAGTAATTGTCCCAGTCGCCGTCGACGCCCAGGCGCTTGAACTCCTCGCGCTGCACGCCGATCCAGTGATCGGCGAAGACGCGGCATTCCTTGCGGAACTCCGAGACCGGCACCTGGTCCTTGTCCTGTTTCTTGGCGCGGTACTGCTCCTCGATCTTCCACTCGATCGGCAGGCCGTGGCAGTCCCAGCCCGGCACGTAGTGCGAATCCTTGCCCAGCATCTGCTGGGTGCGGCTCACCAGGTCCTTCAGGATCTTGTTGAGCGCGTGGCCGATATGGAGGTTGCCGTTGGCGTACGGGGGGCCGTCATGCAGGACGAACTTGGGCCGGCCCTTGCTCTCGGCACGCAGGCGATCCCACAGCTTCATGTCGGCCCAGCGCTTCAACAGCTCGGGTTCCTTCTTGGGAAGGCCACCGCGCATGGGGAAGTCGGTCTTGGGCAGGAAAACGCTGGATTTATAGTCAGTTGTCACGAGAAACTCGGTGCAAAAGGAGCGATGGGCGGGCCGCCGGCGAGGCGGCCACGGACAGCAGGACAACCCGGCCGCGGTCAGCGGACCGGGCGGATAATTCGCTCCTGAGGGGCCCCGATAAGCATAGGGCCGGCAATCTAGGGACGGGGGTGCGGGGGGTCAAGGCGGGCCCTTCCGCCATGGTCGACGCAGCTGTAACGCTGGCCTACTCTTTCAGCGGGGAGTCACGTCTTGAACCGCTGCGATACCTGCCGGCACCAGAACGCAGACGATGCGAATTTCTGCGTCAATTGCGGGACGACGCTCGCCCAAATCTGCCCCAAATGCGCCCGCCGCAATGCAGCAATTGTGCACTTTTGTGCGGGTTGCGGCCTGAAACTTCACGGTGACGGACCACCGGTGCATGTCGCGCATAACTCCTCCGCGCCGGCGAACTCGCCGCTTCTGAGCACGCGTTCGGCGCGCGAAGGTGAACGCAAGCGCATCACCATGCTGTTCGCCGACATCGCGGGCTCGACCGGATTGGTTGAAAAGCTCGATCCGGAGGACGCCGCCAATCTGCTGGGCTCGGTAACCTCGGCGATGCGTGAGGCCGTGGCCCGCTTCGAGGGCACGGTGAACAAGATGCAGGGCGATGGCATCATGGCACTGTTCGGTGCGCCGATCCCGCAGGAAGACCACGCCACCCGCGCCTGCTGTGCCGCGCTCGCCATGATCGAAGGCGTGCGCGGGATCAAAGATGCCCCGGCGATCCGAGTTGGCATCCACACGGGCGAGGTCGTGGTGCGCGCCATCACCCTCGACATGTCGGTGCAATACGACGCCATGGGCGTCGCCGTGCATCTCGCCGCCCGTCTCGAACAACAGGCCGAGCCGTTTGCCGTCGCGATCAGCAAGGCGACATTGCGTGCCGCCGCGGGAAGCATCGTGGTCGAGATGCTGGGTGAACGCCAACTGCGTGGCATCAGCGAGCCGGTTCCAGTCTACACCCTGAAAGGCATCCGGTCGACGGGAACGAGCCAGCAGTTCCAGGGCGGCCAACGGCTGAGTGCCTTCGTCGGCCGCGACCTCGAGATGACCGTGCTGCGCCGCGCCCTCGACGCCGCCAACGCCGGAACTTCGCGCGTGCTGGGCATCGTGGGCGAAGCCGGCAGCGGCAAGAGCCGCATGGTGTTCGAGTTCCTGGAGACTTGCCGCAACGAGGGCCGTTCGGTGCTGGAGTCGCGCGCCACCGCACATGGACGCGCCGCGCCGCTGCAGACGGTCCTCAGTCTGATGCGCGCCTTCTTCGGCATCGACGAGGACATGGCCGTTGTCGACGCGACGTCCCGGGTGCGTGCCGCCATGGAACGCGCCGACGCGGTGCGCGACACACCGTTGCTGCTCGACTTCCTCGGCCTGCCCCTCGACGCCGCGGAGACGATCCCGACCGACATTGCCGGCCGGCGAGCGCGCCTGCTTGACGCCGTCAAGCACCTCGCCCGCAGCACAGCGCTCACCAATCCATCGGTCTTGGTGATCGAGGACCTGCACTGGCTCGATCCCGCCAGTGAACCGTTCATCGAGGCGGTCGCCCAGGCCGTCGCCGGCACCAAAACCCTGCTGCTGGTGGATTTCCGCCCGGGCTATCGCGCAACATGGATGGAGCGCTCGTTCTACGAGCAGGTGTCGCTGGTGCCGCTCTCGGCCGGCGCCGTGGCGGTCATGCTCGACCGCCTGCTGGGTATGGAGCCGGCCCTTACGCTTCTGCGCGGGCGCATCGTCGATCGCGCGGCGGGCAATCCCTTCTTCGCCGAGGAACTTGTTCGCGCGCTGATCGAACGCGGCGCGTTAACCGGCATGCCGGGCGCCTACCGGCCGACGCCGGGCGCGCAGGAAGTGCCGTTGCCCGAGACGGTACAGTCGGTGCTGGGCTCGCGCATCGACCGGCTGGCCGAGCGCGACAAGCTCCTGCTCCAGGCTGCAGCCATCGTCGGCCGCGAGTTTCCGCTCGAAGCGGTGGCAGAAATCGCCGAACTGGCCGAGGACGACGCACGGGACTCGATCACCCGCCTGCTTGCCGCCGAGATGCTCTACGAGCGGCCAGACCTGCAGCGCGACGCCTTCGCCTTCCGCCATCCGCTCGTCCAGGAGGCCGCCTATGGCTCTCTGCTAAGTGAGCGTCGCCACGATTTACACCGTCGTGCCGCCGCTGCCCTCTCGACACACTTCAAGGACCGCCCCGACGAAACCGCGGCCCTGATCGCCCATCATTGGGAAGTAGCGGGCGAGGTCATGCAGGCGGCGGCCTCCTACGTGAAGGCGGCACTCTGGATCGGCACGCGCGATCCCCGGCAGGCGCTCGAAGCCTGGCGCAAGGTGCGCCGCCTGCTCGAAAGCGCGCCACCGGCGCCGCCGGTCGACTACATGATGATGATGGCCTGTGGGCAGATCGTGAACTACGCATGGCGCGAGGGCATCGATGCGACCGAGGTCGAGCCTGTCTTCGACCAGGCGATGGCATTGGCACGCAAGCTGAAGGACATGCGCGCGGCGGCGCTGATTACCATGGCCTTCGGTCGCGTGCTCGCGGCGACGGGATCGGCTGATGACTACGTCGCAAAAGTCGAGGAAGCGCAGCGGCTGGTCGAAGGCGCGAACCTGCCAAGCGTCGATGCCGTCTTGGCGGCCGTTTACAGCCATGCACTGTCGACCGCTGGTCAATACGAGTCGGCGCTGCTGGCAAACGAGACGGCATTGAGCTGTGTCGAACGGATCGACCAACGCGATCGCCAAACGTTAGGCTTCCACCCCGAGCACTGGTTAACGGCACAACGTGCACGAACCTTCATGATGCTCGGTCGCATGCTGGACGCCGATCCGTTGATCGACAAATTACTGAGTGGCGAGTTGGGTAACGTCGATACGCTTCACCGCGCGCTGGCGCTGGGCGTGCGCATCGAAGGAGCGGCGCATGCGGGCGACGGCGCACGGGCGATGGCCTTGCTGCCAACCCTCGACACAATCCTCGACGGCAACGAAACGCCGTACCTGCAGGTACTAAGGAGCCGGTTCCGAGGCGGCGCCTATCTCGCGGCCGGCGACGCCGCGAGGGCCGCGTCCGAACTCAACGCGGCTCTCCAATTCGCCCAAAGCCATCGCGCCGGACTCGAGATGACCGGCATACTGCGAGCGATCCTAACCAAGGCCAATCGCGCTATGGCTAAATCGGCGACCCAACCCGTCTAAGGTTCGGGATCGAAGTCACCGTCCAGCTCGAAGGCAGGCTTGTTCACATCGGCGTGGCTCGACCGCTTGGACTGGACCGAAATCCGATAGACTCGCGGCGTGCCAGCATCCCAGCTCACATCGACCTTCATCGTGGCGGCATCGTGGTTCCAGCGAAAGACGATCGACGTCGCGTCGTCATCGTCGATCGCGGCGGCGATCGTTCGCGAAATCAGCTCGTGCGGCGTTGGCTTGGGGTTGGGCAAGGGCTGACTGTTCTCGGACATTGTTGCATCGCCAACTTGCAATGTTTCCAGCCACGACAGCCAGCGCAGCCAGTGCCGCAGCTTGCCGCCAGACGGATCGGTGGCAGCCCCTTCTGCTTTGAAATTCAAATCTTCATTCAGCAGACTTGCTGCGTACCTCAACGAGCGCAGTCGCTTACGGCGTTTGTGCTCGCCGGCATTGCCCGGCCCCTTGAGAAGAGGGCCGTACTGAACTCGCAGGATCTTGATGAGTCGCCGCGTCGCCTCGAATTGCGTGGTGTCGAACAAGCTGTTGAGCGTCCGCACGCGGCCTCCAGCCGCCATCATCCCCATCAAGTCGCCCATATCGAAATCCTCCGGCTGAAGTGAAGACCCTTCACAGCAATGCGACGAATGTCGCGAAACCGCTGCTGAATTCGGCATGAGACGCGGCGATCTCACTCGACGGCAATCTCATGCTCCAATCAGTCGGGCCGAGTTCGACCGTGAGCGCAGGTTTACCGAAGGTCTGAAAGGCCCAATCGCAAAAATCGCCACCGACTATCTCATTATAGTGACGCGACGCCTGCATAGCGACGTAGCCACCGCCAGCCTTGGTTATCGCCTCAACCATAGCCTCCGCCAACGCCTTGAGCGGCGCGATCTCGCCACCGCTGTTGCCCGGCATGCGGTAACCCCACGGATAGAGGATCTGCCGGGCATGAGCGTGAAAAGACAGTACGCCGTCGAAATTCTTGGCGAGGCAAAGATCGCGTAACGCCGAAGTCTCCGGCTCGGAAAACGGAGCTGGACCGTGATAGTCGCGTGTCCCCGGTGAGGGCGACGAGACGCCACCCATGGCGAAGCCGACCGGATAGTTACGGTTGAGATCGACACCGAACGTCAGGACCCGCTCGACATCCACGCCGGGCGCTCGCGATTGCCGCCACTCCCGGCAATAGTTGACCGAGAACACGTGTCCGTCCGGGTTCAACATCGGCACGGCCCAGACTTCGGTCTCGTCCATCGCGCCCGGCAGCGCGCCGTGGGTGCCGTCGAGCACCGAGTAAACGATGCGAAGGGGCACTTCGACCGAAACCCACTCTTCGGCGTGATGGCAGCCGATCAGAAGAATGCGTTTGCGGGTCACGCCGGATTTCGCCAGCACCTGCAACGCCCACACGTCGCGGCCTTCGTAGCTTCGTCCAATGCTCGTCTTGCGGACCCGATTGGGGAATGCTGCGACCAGTTTATCGAGGGCGGTGCCAAGGGATTGGTAACTGTGATAGCCGTCGTTGCTGGGGGTTTCCCAGCAGAGATCGCAGATCGGCGTTGAGCCGGGAGGCGAGACGACTTCTATCTGCCCATATAGCTGAGCAAGCGCATCGCCGAGACGCTCGGGAACGACCACTCGCCCCGCTCCGTCGACGTCACGCTCCATGCCGTATTTACCGAGCAACGCCAGCGCGCGCTCATCGAGTTCACGGACATTGATTACACGTAGCTCGACGTTGAGATCCGGCACTCACTCTCCCTGCATTCACCGAAATTACTGCAAGGTGCGTGCACATTCCAGCGAAATCCCTATGCGAGCTTCGCACGCGCCGCCTCGCCATCCCCCGCGATCTGTGCCGTCAGCGCATCGAGGCCGGCGAACTTCATCTCCGGGCGGATGAAGTCGACCAGCGCCACGCGCAGCATCTGACCGTAGAGGTCTCCCGCGAAATCGAACAGGTGGACCTCGAAGTTCTCTTGCAATTTGCCGAAGGTCGGGCGCTTGCCGAGGTTGGCAACGGCGTTGCGCCATTCGCCATCGACCAAGGCGCGCACGGCATAGACGCCGAAGCGTGGCCGTAGATGTTCGCCCAGCGCCACATTGGCCGTGGGAAAACCAATCGTGCGGCCACGCTGGTCACCCAGCTCGACCGTGCCCTCGATTTCCCAGGGATGGCCCAGCAGCTCGGCCGCCTCCTTGGCCATGCCGGCACGCAATGCCTCGCGGATGCGGGTCGAGGAATAGATCTCGCCCTCGCGCATCACCGGTTCGAGGACGGTGACGCCAAAGCCGCGCGCCGCGCCCTCGGCACGCAGCCGCTCGACGTTGCCGCCGCGGCGGGCACCGAAGGTGAAGTCGTAGCCACACACGACGTGGCGCGCGCCCAGCCCCTTCAACAGCACGTCGCCGATGAAGGCATCGGCCGAGAGTGCCGCGAACGCCGCATCGAAACGCTGGGCGAGCACGGCCTGCACGCCGTAGTGGGCCAGCAGCCGGCGCTTGGCCGGCGGCAACGTGAGACGGAACGGCCCGGTGTCGGGCACGAAGAAGCCGCGCGGATGCGGCTCGAAGGTGAGTACCACCAGCGGGACGCCCAGCGCCTGGGCATGTCGGCCGGCCTCGGCGATCAGCGCCTGATGGCCGCGGTGTACGCCGTCGAAATTGCCGAGCGCCACGACACCGCCCTGCCAGGCGGCAGGCATCTCGCGCCAGTCGTCGAAAGCTGGAATCAAGCTCATGCTCAAACTCAGGCCACGTCGCGCCGCGGCACCAGAACCGTCGCCTCGCCGTCGATCACGACCTTGTCGCCGTTCAGGCACTGGGTTTTGAGCGTCACCCGGCGGCGCTTCTCGTCGATGGCGGTGATGGTGGCCACCGCGGTGATGGTCTCGCCGATCAGCACCGGTGCCATGAAATTCATGGTCTGGGAGATATAGACCGCGCCGGGGCCGGGCAGCTTGGTGCCGATCACCGTCGAGATGAAGCTGCCGCTCAGCATGCCGTGGGCGATGCGCTGGCCGAATCGCGTGCTGCGGGCGAAGCCGTCATGGAGGTGAATGGGATTGGTGTCGCCCGAGACGCCGGCGAAACCCGCGATGTCGGCCTCGGTCACCGTCTTGCCGAACATCGCCGACATGCCGGGCTTGAGGTCTTCCAGAAAGAGGCCGTTCATGGCCGCAAACTCGTTCGCCACTGTGCTTTCTCCCCACCAATCCGTCCAAGGCGCGGTGCTCTTACCACGCGCGCCCTCTTATCACGCCGAAGGGGCTGTGCCACAGTCACGGTAAATGACCGTTCACACGCTGACTGAAGCGGAAAATGTCGCAGCCGTGCTGGCCCGGGTAGCCGGCCGCCATTTCGGCGGGGTTGCCGCCATCGAGAAGCTCAGCCGCGAATCGGGCGGCGCCTCGCGCCAGACCTGGAGTTTCGACGCCGTCGTCGATGGCGCCCGCCACGGACTGATCCTGCGCCGCGATCCGCCGATCCTCGGGGCGCCCCGAACCAAGGCCGAGACCGATCGATCCGTCTCGATCGACCGCGGCACCGAATTTCGTGTCCTGCGCGCAGCCTTCCTGGCCGGCGTCCGCGCGCCGGAAGTGCTGTTCGAGCTGGCGCCCGACGACGGGCTGGGCGAGGGCTTCGTCATGCGCCGGATCGGCGGCACGGCGATCGCGCGCAAGCTGCTGCGTGACCCGCCGTACGACCAGGCGCGCAAAAAGATCGCGGGCCAGCTCGGCGAGATCCTGGCGCGTCTCCATGCCGTGCCGGCGGCGGGTCTTCCGCCGCTCACGCGCCGCGAGGCGGCCGACCATATCGCGGGCCAGCGTCGCGCCCTCGACCTGCTCGACCGGCCGCAGCCGGTGTTCGAATTGGCGCTGTCATGGCTCGACCGGCGCAAGCCGGCGCCCACGGCCGAGCCGGTGCTGGTCCATGGCGATTACCGCACCGGCAACTATCTCGCCGATGAAATGGGCGTGACGGCGATCCTCGACTGGGAAGGCGCGCATCTCGGCGATCCCCTCGAAGATCTGGGCTGGCTCTGCGTCAAAAGCTGGCGCTTCGGCGCTGTCGACAAGCCGGCCGGCGGCTTCGGCAGCCGCGAGGAACTGTGGGCCGCTTACGAACAGGCGGGAGGCATCAAGGTCGATGCGGCGCGGGCGCACTGGTGGGAGGTCTTCGGCACGGTGCGCTGGGGCATCATCTGCCACAACCAGGCGTGGCGGCATCTCTCGGGCGCCCTCAAGTCGATGGAACTGGCCTCGATCGGCCGCCGCGCGGTGGAGACCGAGGTCGATTTGCTGCAGCTCCTAAAGAGTGGAGTCTGACATGGCCCAGGATCGTCCCACTGCTTCGGAACTTCTGTCAGCCATCGCCGACTTCCTGCGCGAGGAAGCAACGCCCGCCCTCGACAAGGCCGAGCCGCGATTGGCCTTCCAGATGCGCGTGGCCGTGAACTCACTCGCCATCCTCGAGCGCGAGGCGCGGCTGGGACCGGCGGCCGATGCCGCCGAACGGGCGCGGCTGGCAAAACTGCTCGGCCGTGACGGCACGCTCGAGGATCTCAACCGCGAACTCGCCCGCCAACTGCGCGCCGGCACGCGCGACGAGAGCGACGCCGCCCTGATGGCCCATCTCGACGCCACCATCGCCGACAAGATCGCCATCGCCAACCCGAAGTGGCGCTAATTCTTCCGGACCGCGGGCCTCCAGGCCCGCCTCAGAGTCATGAGCGGGCCTGGAGGCCCGCGGTCCGATGATAGTTCGGTATACACCGAACCATTGACCGTAGCGGGCGCCGATGGGCGAGCGTAAATTCCTCCCATGACCACCGTGAACGCCCTGTCCGAAGTCGCCGCCCTGATGGGCGACCCGGCGCGCGCCGCCATGCTGTCGCTGCTGATGGACGGCCGCGCCCACACCGCTTCCGACCTGGCACTGGCCGCCGGCGTCACCGCCCAGACCGCCTCGGGCCACCTCGGCCGCATGGCCGAGGCCAATCTGCTGGCCGTCCGCGCCCAGGGCCGCAACCGCTTCTATCGCCTGGCCTCGGGCGACGTGGCGCATGCCATCGAATCGCTGATGGCGCTGGCCGGCACGCGCGCCCAGCCCGCGTCGCGCAGTGCCGCGTGGCGGCGCGATCCCGATCTCCGCTTCTGCCGCACCTGCTACGACCATCTTGCTGGCCAGGTCGGCATCGCGGTGACCGATTCGCTGACGCAACACGGCCATCTCGAGCCCAAGGGGTCGCACGACTGGAAGCTGACGCCCTCGGGCGAGCTCTTCTGCATGCGGGTCGGCGTCGATCTCGGCGGCGCGCGTCAGGCGACCACCCGCCACTTCGCGCGCCAGTGTCTCGACTGGAGCGAGCGCCGGCCGCACATCTCGGGCGCGCTGGGCTCGGCCATTGCCGACACCTTCTTCAAGAAGGGTTGGGCCGAGAAATTGCGCCGCGGCCGCACCGTGCGCCTCACCGATTCAGGCCGCCGGGCGATGACGCGCGATTTCGGGGCTTCGGTCTAGAACACCTCACCAGCCGTGGAAGCGTGGCCACACGAAGGTGGCGCCCTCGGCCGTCACGAGATGATAGTCGGGATATTGGGCGCCGGTGGCGCAGGCATGGTTGGGCAGAACGCGCAGCTTCGCCCCGATCGGGAAGCGTTCGACGAGACTTGCATCCGCCTTGCCGCCCCCCTGGCCGTCGCTGCGTGAGATGATGCCGTGCTCCTGATTGGCTGCGGTGACGAACAGCCCCTCGATCGCGCGACCCGCGGCATCGCAGACGACGCCATAGCCATAGTCGATCTTCTGGCGCTGCGTGCCACGGTCGCGGCTCATCGCCATCCAGCCGGCATCGACGATCACCCAGCCTTTCTCGGGCTGATGGCCGATCACGGTCGTCAGCACCGACAGCGCCACATTCTCGGGCGTGCAGACGCCGATGTTGGCCATCACCAGGTCGAAGAAGACATAGACGCCGGCCCTTACCTCCGTGACGCCATCGAGGCGCTCGGCCGACAGCGCCGTCGGCGTGGAGCCGACACTCACCTCCGGGCAGGGCAGACCGGCGGCCCGTAAGCGCTCGGCGGCGCGCACCGAGAGCCGGCGCTCCTGTTCGGCCAGCTCGCGCAGCGCTTCGGGCGTATTGAGATCGTAGGAACTGCCGGCATGGGTGAGCACGCCCTTCAGCTTGGCGCCGCCGTCGTGCAGCACGCGGCCGATCTCGATCAGCACCGCGTCCTCGGGCTGCACGCCGGAGCGATGCCCATCGGAATCGATCTCGATCATCACCTCGAAGGGATGTCCCATGGCGACCACCGCCTGGGCCGCCGCGACCGAGTCCACCAGCAGCGTCAGCGCACAGCCGCGACGACAGAGCGCCAGGGCGCGGTCGAGCTTGTCGGGCGAGATGCAGACGGCATAGAGGATGTCGGCAAAACCCGCGGCGAAGAACTGCTCGGCCTCCTTCAGGGTCGAGACCGTGATCCCGGCGGCACCCGCCGCCTGCTGCCGCCGCGCCACTTCGATGCACTTCGACGTCTTCACATGAGGTCGCAGCCGGACGCCCAAAGCCGTCATGCGCGCCTGCAGACGGGCGATGTTGTTCGTCATGCGCGTCTCGTCGATCAGCGCGGCCGGGGTTTCGATGTCCATCAACGTCACGATTCAGTCCTCAATCGAGATATTCGCCGCGGGCCCGGAGCGCCGGCACGTCCTTTTCCAGGCCGCGCGCGATCAGGTCGGTCACGGTAGCCGGCTGCAACGCCGCGGACGAGGGCAGATCGACGCCGACAGCTTCCATCTGTTTCACCAGCGCCGGATCGGCAACGGCGGCGCGCAGCGCTTCGTTCAAACGCGCCACCACGGCAGGCGGCGTCGCCTTGGGCACGAACAACGCATTCCATGACCGGAGGTTCACGTCGTAGCCCGCACTGGCCGCGGTTGCGACCCCAGGCAGCTGCGGGAGCGGCTGGTCACTCAGCACCGCCAGCGCCTTGATCTTGCCGCCGGCGATCTGCGGCAACGCCGTCGTCGACTGGTCGCACATGAAATCGATGTGGCCGCCCATAAGATCGTTCATCGCCGGCGCCACGCCGCGGTAGGGCACGTGGGTGATGTTCTGCTTGAGCGCCGACAGCAGCACGACGCAGGCGTAATGCGAGATCGACCCGACGCCCGCGCTGCCGTAGGTCATGCTGGCCTTGTTGGCTTCTGCATAGGCCACGAATTCCTTGAGATTCGAGACCGGCAAGCTGGCCTTCACCACCAGAAGCAACGGCGCCGTTCCGGCGAGCCCGACTGGCGCGAAGCTGGTGTGCGGATCATAGGGCAGTTTCTTGAACAGGGCGGCGTTGGCCACATGCGTACCGATGGTGCCGAAACTCATCGTGTAGCCATCGGGCGCGGCATTCACGAGCTTCATGAGGCCGATGGTGCCGCTGGCGCCGCCGATGTTCTCGACCACCACCGTCTGCTTGAGATCTGCCGCCATCCCCTGCGCCACGGCACGCGCCAGCGCATCGCTGGGACCGCCGGCCGGGAACGGCACGATCAGCGTGATCGGCTTGGCCGGAAACGCCTGCTGCGCCAGCGCCGATCCGGCGAGAAAAAGGCAGGCGGCAAGGCTCGCGATAGACTGCTTCAGCTTCATGCGCCGCGTCCTTCCAGCCAGGGAATGAGCCCGTCGAGGGTCGGCGATTCGATCGCCGCTGCCGGTACCCCTTCGGGACGTGGCAGGCCGACGCGATTGTGCCAGTACGTCCGCAGGCCCACGGCCGATGTACCGAACAGGTCGTAGCCCGAGCCCGCGACGAAAGCCGCATCCTCGGGCGCCACGCCGAGCTTCGAGAGCGCCAGCCGATAGGGCCTCGGGTCGGGCTTGTAGCAGCCGGCCTCTTCCGCCGTGACGATGCAGTCCCATTTCGTCTCGAGACGCCTCGCCGCCAGCACGCCCAACCGGATCGAACAGTTGGTCACCACGGCGAGCTTCGTGCGGCCCTGCAGCTCATCGAGCGCCGCCTGCGCGCCGCTCCAGGCCGGCAGTTCGAGCCAGCGGTCTTCCAGCGCCTGCGCGGCACTTTCGGGCATGCCAGTCGTGCGAGCCGCCTCGCGTACCAGCTGTTCGTAGGGAACGTAGACGCCGCAGCCGTAGGTGAGACGCAGATACTCGGCCCGCCAGGCCCGGCCCGCGGCTTCGGAACCGGCCACGGCGTTCCACAGCGTCCAGGAATCGAGCAGCGCCGTCAGCAGGTCGAACAGTACGGCCTTGGGAAAAACGGAGTTCATGGCGGCGAGCGTAGCAGGCCTGGCTCGGTCCGTGCTTAAATTGGATCGAATATTCAGTTCAGGAAAATTGAATGATCACCCTGGCCGATCTGCGCTTCATCGAAGCCCTTGCGCGCGCAGGCTCGCTGAGCGGAGCCGCGCGCTCGCTCAACGTCACGCCGCCAGCGCTCTCGATGCGGCTAAAGAAGCTGGAACAGTTGCTGGGCGTGAGTCTGGTCGTGCGCAGCTCGCGCCGCGTGCGCTTCACCGGCGAGGGCGAGCACCTGGTGCACGAGGCGCAGGCGTTGCTGGCACGGATCGAGACGCTGCCCGAGGCGCTGGGCGGCGAGGGCCGTGGCCTCGCAGGCCCGCTGCGCGTCGTGGCACCCTTCGGTTTCGGCCGACTGCATGTCGCGCCGACGATCGCCCGCTTCGCCGCGCGTCATCCGGCAGTGCGTCTCACGCTCGACCTCTCCGAAAGACCATGGACCGACAGCGGCGACGCCGACGTGGTGATCCATATCGGCGCGGTGCGCGATTCGACCTGGGTGGCCCACCTCCTGGCCCGCAACGCACGCTGGGTCTGCGCCAGCCCGGCCTACCTGCGCCGCCGCGGCATGCCAACCGACCCGCGCGATCTGCTGCAGCACGATTGCCTGTGCGTGCGCGAGAACAACGAGGACGTGACCCTGTGGCACCATCGCCGGAACGGCAAGGCGGGCGCCGTCCGCGTGACGCCGACGCTCACCAGCAACGACGGTGAGGTCGTGCGCAACTGGGCGGTGGCAGGGCTTGGCGTCGTGCTGCGTTCGCAATGGGACGCAACCCCCTTCGTGAAGCGCGGCGAATTGAAACGCATCCTGACGTCCTGGGACTTCGACGGCGCCGACGTGCTGGCGCTGGTGCCGGCACGGCGTGGCATCTCGGCCAGGGTCTCGCAGTTCGTCGACTTCCTGAAGGGTGACTTCAAGCGCAAGGCGCCGGGGTCGTGAATCAGTGACGCGAGCTAGGGCTTGGCATCCTCACGCACCAGCTTGGCCTTGCCGAAGGCGAGCCCGTCGCCCGACGGGATCTTGCAGATCGAGGAAGCGCGCAGGATCTTGTCCTCGCCCACCGTCAGATAGATGTTGGTGAACAGCAGCGACCGGGTTGCGCGCACCAGTTCGGCTCGGCCCTCGACCCAGTCGCCGACCTTGGCCGGCGCCACGAAGTCGAAGGTCATGTTCACGGTCGGCAGGAATTTCCGAAGACCGGCCAGCGTGCCGCCGCCCATGGCCCCCACCAGGTCGGCCACCGTCATCATCATGCCGCCGTGCAGCCCGCCGGCCGGGTTGCACATATGTTGGTGGACGCGAAAGCCCATGACGAATTCGTCGCGCGTGCCCTTGTCGCCCCGCTTCACATAGAGGTTACCGATGTGACTGTTGAAGGTGGGTTCCGGCCGGCCGTGGGCGAAATCGATCTTCAGAAAGCCTGCAGGGGCACAATCTTCAATCAAGGGGGCTTCGAGCAAACGCTAACTCCGGGTTTATAGTTGTCGATGGCGGCTCAGCAGCGAAAAGACGCCCAGCCCGGCCAGCACGTCGTGGCGCCGGCCATAGAGGCGGCCCCTCACCTGGACGACATGCTCGTCGTGACCGACCACCTCGCCTTCGGCCTGCAGCCAGTCGCCGATCCTGCCCGGACCGAGATAATCGATCGACAGGCGCAGCGTCACGGCGCGGCGTTTCAGCGTATGCCACACCGCCGTGCCCATTGCCGAATCGAGGAAGGCCGCCAGCATGCCGCCGTGGACGATGCCGAGCGCATTGGCGTGCTGCGGTCCGGGCAGGAAGCCGCGGATGGCGCGGCCGTCCTCGATCTTCTCGAACCACGGCCCGTTGGCCGCGGCAAAGCCGGAGGCTTCAGTCAATCGGCGAAAGCCGTCGGGGACGCGTGCGGGAGAGATGGACACACACCATCTTAGGCAATCCGCGCGAGAAGAACGAGGCCGTAGCCGACATACCAGGCGGCAATCGTCGTGATCAGCCGGTTCGACCAGAGGCGGAACTGCTTGTCGGTCAGCTTCTCGAGCAGAAGCTTGCCGAGCGAGGTGCCGATCATCGACGAGGCGATGGCGACGCCGAGGAACCACGGCTCGACCTGGCCCACCTCGGCGATCAGAGCGCCAAAGTAGAAGAGCTTGAAGCCATGGCCGAAGACCTGGCACACCGCCTTGGTGGCGATGATCTGCCGCCGCTCGAGCGGGGAGCGCAGGAACATGGTGTCGAGCAGCGGTCCGGTGACGCCGGTCAGCAGCATCAGCATCATCGAGAACAATCCAGTGCCCGCGACCTGCAGGGGACCGAAGGAGCGCGGCAGGATGCTTTCTGGAACGGCGCGGATGATGAAGGGCGAGAGACCGAGCAGCAGGAGCGCCACCGCCTTGTCGGGCACGTAGAGGGTGATCGACCACAGGCCGACCGAGACCAGGCAACCCGCGACGTAGAAGACCGTGCTCTTCCAGACGATGTGCCGCCACCACAGAAGCGCGCGCCAGCCGTTGGAGGCCATCTGCGTGACAGCGTGCAGCACCATGGCGGTGGGCAGCGGGAAGATGAACAGCAGGACGCCGATCAGGATCAGCCCGCCCGCCATGCCGAAAATGCCCGACAGGAAGGCCGTGCCGATCATCAGCAGGCTGAGCGAAGCTGCCATCAAAGCCGTCATGTCGATCTCCCCCGAAACATGGGCAGATGCTAGGCCTGGCTTATCCAGCGTTCAAATATATGATATACGGTCCTCCCATACTTTCTGGGTATGCTCTATGGAACTCCGACACCTCCGCTATTTCGTCGCCGTGGCCCATGAGGGCCACATCACGCGCGCGGCCGAGAAGCTCCATATGCAGCAGCCGCCACTCAGCCAGCAGATCCGCGCGCTCGAGCGCGAGATCGACGTCCAGCTGTTCGTACGTCATCCGCGCGGCGTGGCGCTGACCGACGCCGGCCGCTCGTTCCTGACTGACACCGAGGCGGTGCTGGCCGCGGTCGATCAGGCAGCAGCGCGGGCTCGGCGTACGGCACGCGGCGAGACCGGCCGCATCGCTGTGGGCTTCACCACCTCGGCGCCGTTCCATCCGCTGGTGGCGCGCGCCATCCGCGAGTTTCGCCTCACCCGGCCCGACGTCTCCTTCGTGCTCGAGGAAAGCAGCTCGGGCGATCTTTTGGTCGGCCTGCGCGAGGAGCGGCTGGACATCGCCTTCATCCGCTCCGGCCTGGTCGATCCCGAGGGCCTCACCGTCCATGCGCTCCTGCAGGAGGATATGGCGGCGGCCCTCCCGTCGCGCCACAAGCTCGCGCGCCGGCCGCACCTCACCCTGAAAGATCTCGCGGCCGAGAATTTCATCCTCTACCGCCGGCCGGACGGGCGCGGTCTCTACGACGTCATCGTCGCGGCCTGTGCCCAGGCGGGGTTTAGCCCGCACGTCAGCCAGGAAGCGCCCCGCATCGTGTCGACCCTCAATCTCGTGGCGGCGGGCCTCGGCATCACCATCGTGCCGGCGTCGCTCAGCCGCCTGCCGCTGGAAGGCGTCACCTACCGCATGCTGAAGGGCCGGCCGGCGCTGAAAGTGCCGCTCAACCTCGCCTGCCGTCGCGACGAGCGCTCGGTCGCGACCCTGGCCTTCATCGATCTGGTGCGCCGGCTGCCGTCATGAAACCGATCAAAACAATCGGCCATTCCAACCACCCGATCGAACGCTTCATCGATCTGCTGAGGACCGGCGGCGTGCAGGTCCTTGTCGACGTCCGGTCCACGCCCTGGTCGCGCCGCTTCCCGCAGTTCGGCAAGGACCGGCTGGTGAAGTCGCTGGCCGAGGCGGGCATCGCATACGCCCATGAAGGCGCGGCACTCGGCGGCAAGCCGGACGGCGGCGGCAGCTACGAAGATCTCGCGGCCCGACCCGCCTTCCGGGAGGCGCTGGACCGCCTCACCGCACGCGCCGCTGGCTCGACGCTTTGCCTGATGTGCGCAGAGAAGGAGCCGCTCGACTGCCACCGCACCGTGCTGGTATCGCGGCGGCTGGCCGAACGCGGCGTCGCGATAGAGCATCTGCTGGCCGACGGCGGCACCCGCCCGCACGGCGAGATCGAGGAGGCGCTGCTGGCCAAGGCCGAGCGCGGCGGCCCGGACCTGTTCACCCGGGATGAGGACCACGCCACGCGCCTTGCCCGCGCCTATGCCGAACGCGAACGGGGGATGCGGCGGGTCGCATAGCGGCCGCGTTGCGTTGACAGTCCTTCCGGCAATCCGCACGTTTTGCCGACAGTCTAAAGGCAGTATGGCTGGAGGCAGCATGGCACGCTTCGATCGGGTGATTCGCGGTGGCATGGTCGTCGACGGCAGCCGCCTGCCGCGGTTTCGCGGCGACATCGGCATCAAGGACGGGCTCATCGCCGAAATCGGCCATATCGGCGCCGGCGAAGCGGACGAGACGATCGACGCCGGCGGGCTGATCGTGGCCCCCGGCTTCATCGACCTGCACACCCATTACGATGCCCAGCTGTTCTGGGATCCCTACTGCTCGCTGTCGTCCTGGCACGGCATCACCTCGGTCGTGATCGGCAATTGCGGCTTCGGCTTCGCCCCCGTGCGGCCGGCCGAACGCGAGCGCGCGATGATGTCGATGACGCGGGTCGAAGCGATCCCGATGGCCTCGATGCAGGCGGGCATGCCGTGGGACTGGGTGACGTTCCCCGAGTTCCTGAACAGCGTCGATGCCGCGCCAAAATCGGTGAACATCCTGCCCTACCTGCCGATCTCGCCGCTCCTGATCTGGGTGATGGGTTTCGAGGCGGCCAAGGCCGGCAAGCTGCCGACGCCGGAACAGCATGCCGAACTCAAACGGCTCCTCAACGAGGCCATGGACGCCGGCGCCTGCGGCTGGTCGGCGCAGCGCATGCTGCCGACCGGACCCGCGGCGGTACAGCGCGACTATGACGGCACGCCGATGCCGACCGACGTCATGCACGACGAGACCTGCCGCGAATTCGCGCGCGTTCTGGCCGAGCGCAACGACGGTTTTATGCAGATGCTGCTGATCTCGGGCGACAATGCCCGCGACCGCGCCTTCTACGAGGAGATGTCGAGCCTGAGCGGCCGGCCGATGATCATGAACGTCGTGCAGACCTTCGATCACAAGCCGGAAATCCATCGCCGCGTGCTGCGCTGGCTGAAAAGCTGCCGCGAGCGCGGCATCCGCGTGGTGGGCCAGGGCCTCACGACCGATGCGGGCTTCACCTTCACCTTCGAGGACTGGAACCTGTTCGACGACTCCCAAGCCTGGTGCGATGCCACGACCGGCACCCGCGAGGAGCGGCTGGCGAAGCTCGCCGATCCCGCCCGCCGCGCCGCGCTCCGCGACAACCTGCCGTTCACCGCGACCGGCCCGTTGCCGCAGATCGCCATCGTCGGGCCGAAGCTCGAGAAGAACAGGCAGTGGCTCGACTACACGCTGGCCCACGCCGGCGAGAAGATGGGCAAGCATCCGGTCGACGTCATGCTCGATATGGCGGTCGAGGAGAACCTGGAGACCGAATTCTTCGCCGCACCGCCCAACGGCAAGATCGAGCACCTGAAGGAGCTGGTCGACGATCCCTACATCCTGTTCGGTGTGTCGGACGGCGGCGCGCACACCAAGTTCCTGACGGCGGGGCGCTATCCCACCGAGACGATCTGCAAGGTGGTGCGCCAGCACGGCATGCTGAGCCTCGAGGACGTGCACTGGCGGCTGTCCGCGCTGCCCGCCGAGGTCGCGGGCTTCCGCGGCCGCGGCGTCCTCAAGAAAGGCGCGCCGGCCGACATCGTGATCTACGACTACGATGGATTGAAGGTGCTGCCCGACGAGATCGTCCACGATCTGCCCGGTGGCGAGTGGCGGCGGGTGCAGCGCGCGTCGGGTTACAAATATGTCCTGGTGAACGGCGAGGTCACGATCCGCGACGACCAGCAGACCAACGCCCGCTCGGGCCGCCTGCTGCGCCACGGCGCCTGAGGTGCGCGGCCTGAAGTAAGGGGCCTGAGGCCGACCTGCCCCGCGGAACGTGCTAGGCTCGCACCAGAGCCTGGGGGATACGAACGATGCGGATGATTTCGCTGGTGTTGGTGGTCTTGGTCGCCTTGATCCATACCGCCTTCCTGGTCCTGGAAATGTTCTACTGGAACCATCCGGTCGGCCGGGAAATCTTCAACATGACGCCCGAGGTCTCGGCCTCGTCCGCCATCCTCGCCGCCAACCAGGGTCTCTATAACGGCTTCCTGGTCGCCGGATTGATCTGGGGCCTGGTGAGCGGCCGCCGCGACGTGAAGGTGTTCTTCCTCGTCTGCGTGATCGTGGCCGGCGTCTACGGCGGGCTGACAGCCAAGACCACGATCCTCTACAGCCAGGCGCTGCCGGGCGCGCTCGCGCTGTTGGCGGTGCTATTCGCCCGGCCCGCCCGCACACGGCCGCATCTGTGAAAAGTTGCTGAAGGAAAGGCCTGGCTGTGGGAGCAGTCGACCGCGAACCGGTCTCTCAGGTGAAATTCCCTGCTAACAGCGAATTAACAGCGAATTTTTTTGATTTCCAGCCAAATCGAGCCGCTGTACGGACGTGACGAGCCCATTTTTTGGCCTTTTGTCGATGAGTCCATCGGTTTGGGAACAGCGTATTCGTGGCGACCGAACAGCGAATTTTCGGACATGAACAGCGATTTGTCAGGTGCCGATCAGCGATCGCAATTTGCGCGTCCTCGACGGCCTTCATCATCGCGATATCGCCAGATGCAGTTCTCCGTAGGTGTCGGATCGCAGCTCACTTTGGAATCCCCACATCAGGCCGGATCATCGCGGGGGGACAAGGTTCATGCGGATTCCGACGAAGCGGGCCACCGGTTCCGAACGAAGGCGGCCATCGATTCCGATTGATGGCAGCCAGGGATTCCGATGATCCCGGCCAGTGCTCTCCGTTGTTGGCGTTGTGATCAAGTCAGGCGGCGGATCCCAGGTCAAGCGGGGCGGTTTTAGCGGCGGCTTTACGAATGGAGTCTCCCTTCAAGGTGAGCCTGTGGGCGTTGTGAACAAGGCGATCGAGGATGGCGTCGGCGAGGGTTGGATCGCCGATGGTGGCGTGCCAGGCATCGACCGGCAGCTGGCTGGTTTCGATGGTCGTGGCGCGGCCGTGGCGGTCATCCATGATCTCGAGGAGGTCGCGCCGCTGCTCGGGGGCAAGGGGCGCGAGGCCCCAATCGTCGAGAATGAGGAGCTGGACACGGGCGAGGGTCTTGAGGAGGCGGGCATGCCTTCCATCGCCGCGGGCGAGCGCCAGGGCCTCGAACAGCCGGGGCATGCGATGGTAGAGGACGGAGCGGCCGTCGCGACAAGCCTTGTGCCCGAGAGCGCAGGCGATCCAGCTTTTGCCGACGCCGGTCGGGCCGCAGATCAGCAGATTATGGTGTCGGTCGATCCAATCGCCGGCGGCGAGCTTTTGGAACAAGGCGCGGTCGAGGCCGCGGACGGCGCGCAGATCGATGTCCTCGATCACTGCGGACTGGCGCAGGCTGGCGAACTTGAGGCGGGTCACGAGGCGCTTGTTGTCGCGCTCGGTGGCCTCGCGGTCGATCATCAGCCCGAGGCGCTCCTCGAAGCCAACCGATCGCTCGCCCCGCAGGCATGCTTCAGATGAAGTACTTCTCGAACTTTGTGCATCGGCAATCTCTCGGTCGGCATCCCATCCCCTCGCTGTCTTGGCGAGGGCACGGTAGCCGAGGGCAGATCGCCAACCTGGAGTGCAACTACTCCCAGCTACGAGTGCCAGGGGTGGCCCGCTTCCGTCGGAATCGATGGCCGCCTTGCGTCGGAATCCGCAGTACTTTGGGCGGTCGGAAATCGATGAAAGTGAAATAAGCCCGTAAACACGTCGGCTGGGTGCTCTTGCACGACCAGGTGAAGCCGCTATCGTTACCTCGTCTCAGGCCCCCAACTGACGGCCTTGCGCGGCGCGATGAAGGAGGCGGGATCGAGGCAGCTACGGCTCCATTGGGCTGAAGTGCCTGTTCCCCTGTGACGCAATACTTTGGCTCCAGCGGCCCGGCTGCCATCCGGCGGTGCGCGCGCGTGCTGAAGCACGTCCAGGAAGAAGCAATGGCCCGAGATCAAGCAATGCCCTGTCATGTACTGAAGGACCGTCGATCGCTCGATCGTGCCGCATGTGAACATCATGCATATGTACCTCTACATACGTACGAAGCGGACTTCGTGGCTGCACCAGCGAACCACCGCGGCTGGCCGGTCCCTCGAATGGTCGCCTCACCCGCTACCGTTGCGCTCATCAAGCCCGTCCCTACCGAGAGGTGCCGGCGCTCAACTTTCTTGCGTCGGCACCCTGAGTGGGCGTCGAGCCGGGACCTTGATGAGGTGAGGATATGATCAAGAAAACCAAGGGCACAACGCCCCAAGCCGCCAACCAGAACGAGGTCCACCAGCCGGTAGTGGGCGAGGCGGGACCGCGTCAACCCAGCCTGGAGAACCTGGCCAAGACCTTCGCACCGGTAGTCGAGCACCGCTCCACCAAGGCTCTCAAGGTCAACTGCCGCAATGCCCGCAGCCACAGCGACCGCCAGGTCCAGATGATCGCCGCCAGCATGCGCGAGTTCGGCTGGCTGGCACCGATCGTGATCGACGAGAACGACACGGTGCTGGCCGGCCACGGCCGCCTGCTTGCGGCGCCACTCCTCAATATGGAGACGGTCCCGACGATCCAGGTGAAGCACCTGACACCGGAACGCAAGCGCGCCTTCATGCTTGCTGACAACCGCCTGGCTGAGTTGGCCGAGTGGGACGACGAGCTGCTCGCCATCGAGCTCAAGGAGCTGTCCGGCCTTGAGATTGACTTCGACTTTGAGGTCACCGGCTTCGAGACCCAAGACCTTGACCGCCTGGAAGGCGCGGCGGCGGCCAAACCGACCAAGGCCGAGGTCGTGCCGGAACTGGATCGTGAACATCCGCCGGTCAGTTCCCTCGGCGACTTGTGGAAGCTGGGGCCACACCTGCTGCTCTGCGGCAGCGCCCTTGAGGAGGCGTCGTACGCCAAGCTGATGGGCGAAGAGCGTGCCCAAATGGTTTTCACCGACCCGCCATACAACGTGAAGATCGACGGCCACGTCTGCGGCCTTGGTTCGGTGCATCACAAGCCTTTCGAGATGGCCGCCGGCGAGATGTCGGAGAGCGAATTCGTCCACTTTCTGGCGACCGCTATGGGACTGATGGCGCAATTCAGCGGAGACGGTGCCATTCACGACATCTGCATGGACTGGCGTCACATGAGCGAGGTGCTGGCGGCTGCCGAGGGCATCTACAGTGAACAGAAGAACCTCTGTGTCTGGAACAAGACCAACGCCGGCATGGGGACGTTCTACCGCTCCAAGCACGAGTTGATTTTCGTGTTCAAAGTCGGGGCAGCACGGCACATCAATAATTTTGGTCTGGGCGCGGGCGGCCGCTACCGCACCAATGTCTGGGACTATGCCGGCGTCAACACCTTCAAGCGCGGCCGCATGGACGAGTTGAGCATGCACCCGACGGTCAAGCCATTGCCGTTGGTCATCGACGCCGTGAAGGACTGCTCGACCCGCCGCGGTGTCGTCCTTGATCCCTTTGTCGGCAGCGGCACGACGTTGCTGGCGGCGGAGAAGACCGGCCGCATCGGCCGTGGGATCGAACTCGACCCATATTACGTAGATGCCGCTATCGGACGCTGGCAGACCCTCACAGGCAAAGTGGCGGTCCACGTCGAGAGCGGACTGAGCTTCAACGAGCTGGCTGCCCAACGCCATGACAAGGCCGCGTGAGGCCGGCCATGTCCACGAATGAAGTCGGCTACAAGAAGCCACCAAAATACGCAAATTTCCAGCCGGGCCAGTCGGGCAACCCGAAAGGCCGGCCGAAGAGGGCCAAATCGCCAACCGGCCTCGAAGTGTTCGATCAGCTGGTAACCGTCACTCAGAAAGGCAAGACGAAGAAAATCAAAGCGATCGACGCCGTGCTTTCCCAGCTGGTGATCGACGCGATGAAGGGTGATCACAAGGCGAGGAAGTTGGTCTTGGACACCTGGGCCAAGACCAGCAACAAGGCAGAGCTTCCTTCGCTCACCGCGCTATCGGCCGGTCAGTCTCCCTTCGAACTCAGTGCGGAGGACGAGGCAAACATTGCCAAGCACAAGCTCCTGGCGGGAGTCAAATGACCGGCGCCACCAGCGATGCCGTCGACGTCGTCTACGAGGTCATAACGAAAGCCACCGGTTCTGGTCCGGCCGTGCTCCTGCACGCCTCGACACTACCTGCAGAGGTGCGCGGCGCGTACTTGCTACAAGCGGTGCAGCACTTTCTCTCTCTTCGCGATCAAGTGGACCGGTTCGCTCTATTGCCCGTGGACATCCGCACGTTTGTTGAAGGTGAGCGCTTCCTGAACCGCCGCGATGTGCTCTACCCGGCGGTAATGGAAGAGTTGCGGGAACTCAACTCGGGCAAGTACGACGAGGCCGTCCTCACAGGCGCCATCGGCACCGGCAAGAGCACGATCGCGCTATTTACAACAGCGTACCAACTCTACGTCCTGTCCTGCCTAAAAGACCCACACCAGTTGTACAGCCTCGACCCGGCGTCCGAAATCGTCTTCGGCTTCCAGTCGCTGAACAGGATGCTGTCCGAATCAATCGACTACAAGCGGTTCAGGGCAATGATCGAAGGCTCCGCCTACTTCGCGCATCACTTCCCGTTTCGCAAGAGCCTTGGGTCCGAGATGGTGTTCCCCAGAAACATCGTCGTGCGCCCACTCTCAGGCAATGTGACCGCCGCCATTGGCAGCAATATTTTTGGCGGGATCATCGACGAAATAAACTTCATGGCCGTTGTCGAGCAGTCGAAGAACGCAGCCGATGGCGGGACATTCGATCAGGCCACCGAGATGTACAATTCGATTGTCCGACGCCGGAAGTCGCGCTTCATGGCGGCGGGCGGCAATCTGCCCGGCGTGCTGTGTCTGGTATCCTCGAAGAGGTATCCGGGCGAGTTTACCGACCGCAAGCAAGCGGAGGCGCGCGACGAAATCGCTCTCACTGGCAAGACCAGGATCTTCGCCTATGATCGTCGGCTGTGGGAGATCAAGCCGGAAGGCACCTACGGCAAGGAGCGGTTCAAGCTCTTCCTTGGTGACGTGGCACGTAAGCCGCGCATCCTGGAAGAAGGGGCAGATGTAGTTGCCGACGACGCCCATCTCGTGATGGAAGTGCCCGAGGAGTTCCGTTCCGAGTTCACGCGCGACATCCTGTCGGCAATTCGTGACATAGCTGGCAGTGCCACCTTCGCTCTGCACCCCTTCATCGTAAATACAGAAGCGGTGGCCAAAGCCTTTGGCGTCCGGCAATCGGTGTTGTCGACCGAAGAATCCGACTTTGTCGCGTCGCGCCCGCTCCTTTACCCAAAGCGTATTGTCCGGCTGGATGAGCCCCGCCTGGCGCACGTTGACCTGGGACTGACGGGAGACAGCGCGGGCGTTGCTGTGGGCTGGGTCGAAGGGTTCGCGAAAGTGCCGCGCTCAGACAGCACATTCGAGATGATGCCGGTCATTAACTTCGATTTGATCCTGGAGGTGAAGCCACCCCAAGGCGGCGAGATTGAATTCGAGAACATACGAAGGCTGTTCTACAAGCTGCGTGAAGCCGGCATGAATCTCAAGTGGATCAGCTTCGACACCTTCCAGTCGGCGGACAGCATCCAGCTGTTGCGGCAGAAGGGCTTCACTACCGGTACCTACTCGATGGACACGACGTCGACGGCATACGACTTCACGAAAGCCGCCTTCTACGATGGCCGCATCAAAGCGCCTTTGCATGACAAGGCGCTTTCAGAGATGGTGCGCCTGGAGCGCAATCCGCAAACCGGCCTGATCGATCACCCGCCCAACTTCAGCAAAGACTGTTCCGACGCCGTGGCTGGCGTGGTGTTCGGCCTCACCAACCGCCGCGAGACCTGGGCAAGATACGGGGTGCCGATGCGCGACATCTTCCAAAAGATCGCAAGCAAGATCGAAGAGAAAGACAGAAAGTCAGAGCGGGCACGGCAAGCCTCTCATTGATCCCGCAAGGTCAAGGAGCTGGCCCGAGCAACCCGCCATCACGCCGCCTCCTGATGATAATAACCCTGTCCTGACCTCGGCGACGGCGTCGTTGGCCGTCCGAAGCATTGTGCCGGGCCACCTAACGAGCCGCTATCCGACCCCACCCGACTCATTGGTTTCTCGGCCGTTTCTGTTTTTTGGCGATACGCCGTCGACGACGGATGGCGCGGTGGTGATCACGCCCGGTCAGCTCGGCTATCTGCTCGAAGGGATCGACTGGCGCCATCCGCAACACACCTGGCGGCCACAGCTGGCGGGCTGAGGGCGCTTTGCTTCGCAAACGCCGGTGCGGCGGATTGAATCGGCAGGCATCGAGTTCACCACAAGCCGTCGCGGCTATGCTCTTGTGTAAACACGATGACGTCGGTCGATCACCTGCCGGATGAGCCCACCGGCAACATCCCGCCGGCCGAGGCCGAGGAGCGCTACTACGCAGGGCTCGACGAGCACAAACTGGCAGCGTGACCCAAACCAAACAGCCTCCGGGAAACCCGGGGCGGTTCATAGCACCGGTAAACCAATTTCATGACCGGGTGGCTTTTTGAGCGGAGACAAGGCACGATATTCGAAACGATACACACCGCAGTCTGAGGCGAATCTTTCCCGGGCACGAACGGTAACGCAAGAAGAGTGGCATGGATCTGAACCTGCGCGGCAAACTTGCACTCGTCACCGGCGCTTCCAAGGGAATTGGCTTGGCTTGCGCCAAGCAACTCGCAGAGGAAGGCTGCCACCTGCATCTCGCGTCTCGCACGAAAGCGGATCTGGAGCGCGCCCGGGAGACAATCCAAGCACGACACAATGTTTCCGTGACGATCCACGCGGTCGATCTCAGCAACGGCGATGCCGCGCGGTCCCTGGCCGAGGCCTGCAACGACATCGACATTCTGGTCAACAATGCCGGCGCCATTCC
>CANJHI010000059.1 GCA_947474005.1 Alphaproteobacteria bacterium
TGACCGCGAAGCCCCTCCGCCGATAAATCCCTCCGCGTGATCGCCAACGACATCCCGACCTCCTCAACGACACTGTCGCTTCAAAGAATCGAGCCCCGACCTCCAGCGCAAATCACATAAGAGTCATCGGTTCAGACGGTTGGTATCAGAAGCTCGCTCTGGATCGTGCCGTTCGTCACTTTCGTGGCGTACCTGGTGATGGTCCGGGTGGTCGATACGGTCGACAGCGGGATTGGATGGCTGGAATACTTCGCGGACTTCGGCGTGTCGGGGCTGACTGCCGCCCTTCAGACGATCATCACGCTGTCGGCGTCGTTCCTGGTGTTCACGTTCGGCTCCTTGCTGGTGGCGATCCAGATCGCCGGCGGACAGCTCACGCCGCGGATCATCGCGACGACGCTCCTGCGGGACAACGCCATACGGTTCTCGGTGGGCCTGTTCATCCTTTCGCTTCTTTCCGCGACCGGCGCACTCGTCAGGCTCGAGACGTCCGACTCTCACCTGATCATTCTTGTGGCGAATGTCCTCGGGCTCGTTTCGATCGCGACCTTCCTGTTCCTGATCGACTACGCGGCCCGCCTGCTGCGGCCGGTCAGCATCGTATGGCGCGTCGGCGAGGAAGGTATCGCCGTCATCAAGCGCGTCTATCCCGACGTGGTCGAGGGAGCAGCGAGGCCGTCGCCGGCGCCGAGCGCCCCCGAGGGTCCCAGCCGCACCCTTCTCCACCAGGCACGATCGGGGATCGTCCTGGCCGTCAATATCGAGGCTCTGACGACCCTCGCGCGCCGCACTGGGGGCGTCATCGAAGTCGTCCCGCTGGTCGGGGATTTCCTCGCGAGCGGCGCCCCCCTCTTCCGCCTGCATGGCCGCGCCCGGGATATCGAGGACGGCAAACTGGCCGCCCAGGTTGCCCTGGGAGACGAGCGCACGATCGAGCAGGACGCGACCTTTGCCTTCCGGGTCATCGTCGATATCGCGATCAAGGCCCTGTCCAAGGCCATCAACGATCCGACGACCGCCGTCCTCGCCCTGGACCAGCTTCATCGTTTGCTGCGCGCGGTGGGCGCCCGCCATCTGCGCGGTGAGGAGATCCGGGACCAGGACGGGCAGCTCCGCGTACTCTTCCGCACGCCCGATTGGGAAGACTTCGTGCATCTCACGTGTCGCGAGATACGTCTCTACGGCGCCGAGAATTTCCAGATTGCGAGACGCATGCGCGCCATGATCGACAATCTGCTTCTGACCCTGCCCGAGTATCGTCACCCCGCCCTGCGCGAAGAGCTGGCCCTGCTCGATTCGACCCTTGAGACGTTGTATCCCCTGCTGCCGGACCTCGCCCTCGCGCGCATCGCCGACACCCAGGGACTCGGCGGGGCCTCGAAGCACCTACCCAGCGCGCGTTAATTTTGCCTGGGCCTTGGCCACGAGCTGGAAGTTGTCGATCAGGATGTAGACGCTGATCAGAAAAGCCCACGCCGGAAAAACCACGAAGCTCCAATCGAAGGCCTGGCTGCCGAACAGCAAGGCAAGTGCCATGGCGAGGCCCGTGAAGGCGATCCAGCGCGCCAGGAATCCGGTACGCAGGGCCAACGTGGACGTCACCATCATGAACACGCCCGCCATCTTGACGCCGTAGACGTTGAAGACGATGTAGGCGAAGGCGCGCGCCATCGCGAAAGTGGTCGAATTGGCCAAGGCTTCGGGTTGCGCTGAATTGACGATGACAATGGCGCCGAAAACCGACGCCGTGACGAACATCATGGCGAGAAACAGCAAGCCGCTTCCCAGGAATGCCGTGGCAAAGAGACGGTCTTCGGCGTCGCCCAGACGGTCCCGCACCACGCCGATGAACCACAGGAACGCGATGCCGGCGAACGGCATCAGGTTGATGGCGATGATGACACGGCGGGGGTTCGTCCCCAGCCAGGCCCCCGATTCAAGGGGATCTCTTGGCACCGACGACAGGATCAGAAACAGGATCGTTGTCAGGAGGACCGAGAACAGAATCCCCGCGATTGCAGCGGCTCTGGGGGTTCGGAGGCGTTTGCCGGCAAGGGGCATGGTTTGGTCCATAGTTCAGCCTTTCCGGCGGAGAGAGCAGCGATTGGCGACCCGAGCCTGCGGCGGGAGAAGGTTGGATATCAAGCGCCAATCCTCGGCCATGGCTTTCGTGATAGAGGATTGCGCCGGTGATTTTCCTCGAATTGGGAAACTGACGATGTCCAAGCTCAAGATTGCCATCGCCTGCCAAGGCGGCGGCAGCCAGACTGCCTTCACCGCGGGGGCGCTCAAGACGCTGTGCGAGGCGCGGATCGGCCAGGAATTCGATGTCGTCGGCATCAGCGGCACCTCCGGCGGCGCCGTCTGCGCCACGCTGCTGTGGTACTCCTATATGAAGGGGGACCCGGTGGTGTGGGACCGCATGATGAAGTTCTGGAAAGAGAACACCGCCCAGGGTCCGGTCGAGCACGCCATCAATCACTTCATCGTCGAATCGATGCGTCTGGTGAACGGCGGCATGCTGCCGACCTTCCAGATGAGCCCCTCATCGCCGATGATGAAGGCGTCGATGGAAATGATGACGATTGGCCAGCGCAAGGGGTTCTCCGACTTTCGCGGGCTGCTCGAAAGCCATATCGACTTCGCCGAGATCGCCTCGTGGGGACCGCGCCCACAGCGGCCGGTGCTGATCCTCGGGGCGGCCAACGTGACCAGCGGCGCGCTGGCGAAGTTCGTCTCGAGCCGCGAGCCGATCCGGGTCGAGCACGTCCTGGCGTCGTGTGCCGTGCCCAGCATCTTTCCGGCCGTGCAGATCGGCAAGGATGCCTATTGGGATGGGCTGTTCTCGGACAATCCGCCGGTCGAAGAGCTGATCCGCCCGCGTTCCGTCGGGCCGGAAAACGTCCCGGACGAAATCTGGCTGATCAAGATCAACCCGACGGGCCGAGAGCACGTCCCGGTAAAGCCGGGCGAGATCATCGACCGGCGCAACCAGCTCGAGGGCAATATCTCGCTGTTCCAGCAGCTCGGCCATCTCGAGCTGATCAACGACATGATCGTGGCCGACGCCTTCCGGCCGGAGTTCCTGGCGCAGTTCGACATCAAGGCGCCGGTGCGCATTCCCAAGTCGTTCCACACCGACCAGGACCGGCCCTACCATATCCCCTGCATCGAAATGCCGGTCGAGCTGCAGACCCTGCTGGACTACGAAGGCAAGATCGACCGCGGCTCGCACAACATCAACCGCCTGATTGCCGAGGGCGAGAAAGCCGCCACCGTCTTTCTGCGCGACCGCGCCGCCGCGGTCGCGTCTTCATCGGTCGCCTTCGACGCGACGGCAGGGCAGGTCGCGAACTAGGTCCCACGCGAGTCCATTATGGCGGACATTGCGGCTGGAGCTGGTCTCACTCGCTGCTCTGCGCGCCGGTCGGGCCAGCCATGCAAAGTCCGATTTGCAGGTTCGACAGGAAAATGGTAAGAAATTGACTATCTTGGTGGGAGTGCGCTTCCGCCGTCCTTCAGCCCATCCCACGAGCCAATCCGGCCCGCCCGCGTCCTGTTCCCAGGCGCTTTGGCGGGCTTTTTCATGTCCCCATTTATGTCCAAGGAGTTGCCAATGTCCGTCCCCGTTCGCCGCCGTCGCCGCATCACCGCCGCCTCGCCCACGCCCGAAAAGCTCGCGACATTCCTGCGTCACCTCGAGGAGAGCGGCTCGGTGAGCTTTGCCGCCCAGCGCACCGGCATCGGCCGCAACACCGTCTACGAGCGGCGCAAGGTCGATCCGGCGTTCGCGCGCGGCTGGGAGAAGGCGGTGGCGATGGCGCTCGAGGCGCTGCGCGACGCCGCGATCGTCCGGGCCCACGAGGGCACCGAGCGCGCGCTGTGGCGGCGCGGCCGGCGGGTGGGCACGATCCGCGAGTACGACAACCGCCTGCTGATGTTCCTGCTGCGCGCGCTCCAGCCGGAGGTCTACGGCCGGCGCGGACATTAGCGAACAACTCCGAACAACTTGAACACGAACAGAATCGAAGACGCGGTGGTGTCCTTTTTGACGTCCCTGAAAGGCCCGGTTTATCGGCGTTTTCTCGAACGCTGTTTTTGAAAAACTGCGATTCAACGCGATTCGTGTTCGAAAAAGTCGATTACGCGGCCTTCTTGGGAGCGCGCCACGATATCGAGCGGCACAGCTCCGCGATTCGGGCCTGTGCCCGAAGGACGCCGGCGTTGTGCCGAAGGTTTTGGCCAAGCCGTTGAGGCCGTGGGCAAATCATCGCCGCGCGGCACACGCTGCGGCACAGCTGCCGCCCGTTAGCGGCACGTTCCGTGTGCCGCTGCCGCCTCCGATGCGGGTGGGCCCGCTCTAGGGCGTCGGCTCGACCGGCTTGGTCGCGGGCGGCGGCGTCTGGCCCAGCATGCCCTTGATCTTCTCGCGTCCCGTCTGGAAGGCCACGTAAAGACCGGGGATGACGAAGATGCCCAGGAACGACGCCGCGATCATGCCGCCGAACACCGCGGTGCCGACGGCACGCTGGGTGGCCGCCCCCGCGCCCGAGGCGATCACCAGCGGCACCAGGCCCAGGATGAAGGCGAAGGAGGTCATCATCACGGCGCGGAAGCGGAGCGCGGCCGCCGTGGTGGCCGCCGTCACGATGTCCTTGCCGCTGGCGCGCTCGGCCATGGCGAACTCGATGATCAGGATGGCGTTCTTGGCCGCGAGCGCGATCAGCACGACGATGCCGATCTGGGCAAAGATGTTGTTGTCGAGACCGCTCAGGAACAACGCCGCCATGGCGCCGAACAGGCCGACCGTCACCGACAGGAGCGCCGCGACCGGAATGGCGGTGCTCTCGTAGAGGCCGACCAGGAAGAGGTAGGCGAAGACCACGGCGAGACCCAGGATGAAGCCGGTCTGGCCGCTGGCCGCCTTTTCCTGCAGCGCCGTGCCCGTCCATTCGTAGCCGTAACCGGCGGGCAGGGTGGTCTTGGCGAGCGTCTCCATGGCGGCGATCGCCTCGCCCGAGGAATGGCCGGGCGCCGGCGCGCCGTTCATCACCACCGAGCGCAGATTGTTGTAGCGCACGATCGAACTGGGCGCGGTGATCAGCTCGATGTTGGCCACGGCCTGCAGCGGCACCAGCTCGCCGCTGGAGGAACGCACGCGCACCCGGAAGACGTCGTTGATCGTGCCGCGGTCGGCGGCGTCGGCCTGGACCTTCACCTGCCAGGTGCGGCCGAACAGGTTGAAGTCGTTGGAATAGGTACCGCCCAGCGCTGTCTGCATCGACGAGAAGATGTCCGAGATCGATACGCCCAGCGCCTGGGCGCGCTCGCGGTCGAGCTTGAGGTTGATCTGCGGCGTCGAGGCGCCAAAGGTCGTGTAGACGCCGGTGAGCGTTGGCACTTCCTGCGCCGAGATCATCAGGCCGCGCGAAACGGCGGCAAGGTCGGTGGGCGAGGCGCCGGCCAGCGACTGGACCACGAACTCGAAGCCCGACGAATTGCCGAGCCCCATGATCGGCGGCAGGTTGAAGGCGAAGACGTTGGCCGAGGCGATCTGGCTGAAGGCTGTATTGAGCTCCTTCAAGGCCTGAAACACCGACAGGCTGGGGTCCTTGCGCTCGGCAAAGGGCTTCAGTCCGACAACGACCAGCGCGCGGTTGGGCAGGGCGAGGCCGTCGATCAGGCTGTAGCCGCTGACCGTGAACATGCTCTGCAGCCACGGCCGGCCGGCGATGGTCTTCTCGACCTCCTCGAGCGCCGCCAGCGTGCGGTTGGTCGAGGCGGCGTCGGGCAGCTGCAGTTCGGCCATGAAGGCGCCCTGGTCCTCGTCGGGCAGGAAGCCGGAGGGCACCAGACTGCCGATGCCGCCGGTCGCCGCGACGAAGCCCGCGACCAGCAACAGGGCGATGAAGCCGCGCCGGGCAATCGGCGTCACCACCCGGACATAGCCGTCGCGGCTCTTGTCGATGCCGTTCTGCAGCCAGGCCATGACTCCGCGCGGCTTCTTGCGGTGGCGCAGGATCAGCGAGCATAGCGCCGGCGACAGCGACAGGGCGTTGATCGCCGAGATCACCATCGAGACCGAAACGGCCACGGCGAACTGCGAATAGAGCTGGCCGGAGATGCCCGGGATGAACGCGGTCGGGATGAAGACCGACAGCAGCACCAGGGTGATGGCGATGATCGGCCCGGTGACCTGGGTCATGGCCTTTTCGGTGGCCTCCGGCACCGTGAGGTGGGGCTCGTGCTCGAGGATGTGCTCGACCGCCTCGACCACGACGATGGCGTCGTCGACCACGATGCCGATCGCCAGCACCAGCGCCAGCAGCGACACGGTGTTGGCCGACATGCCCAACGCCAGCATGACGGCGAAAGTGCCGATCAGCGCCACCGGCACAGCGATGATGGGAATGATCGTGGCGCGCAGGTTGCCCAGGAAGATGAAGACGACGATGGCCACCAGCACGAAAGCCTCGATCAGCGTGTGGATCACGCTCTCGATCGTGGCCTGCACGAACACGGTCGTGTCGTACATGACGTCGTAGGCGACATCGTCGGGAAAGCGCGGCTCCAGCGCCTTGATCGCGTCGCGCACGCCATTGGCGGTGGTCAGCGCATTGGCGCCGGGGAGCTGGTAGATCTGGATTCCCGAGGCCGGCTTGCCGTTGTAGCGGCCGATCTGGTCGCGGGTCTTGGCGCCGAGCTCGACCCGGGCCACGTCCTTCACCCGGACCAGCGCGCCGTCGGAGGTGGCGCGCACGACGATGTTCTCGAACTCCTCGACCGTCGTCAGGCGGCCTTGGGTGGTGATGTTGAGCTGGAAGCCGACATCGTCGAGCAGAGGTGCCGCGCCGACCAGGCCGACGGCGGCCTGGACGTTTTGTGCCTGGACGGCCTTGACCACGTCGTTGGGCGTGATGTCGAGGCTCGACATGCGGTCGAGGTTCAGCCAGACGCGCATCGAATAGTCGAGCGCACCGAACAGGGTGGCATCGCCCACTCCGGGCACGCGGCGCAGCGTGTCGAGCAGCGTGATGGTCGTGAAATTCGACAGGAACAGCTCGTCGCGGCTGCCCTTGGGTGAATAGACCGCGACCACCTGCAGGAGCGCCGAGGATTGTTTCTTGGTGGTGACGCCCAGCCGCTGCACCTCGGGCGGCAGCAGCGCCACTGCCTGGTTGACGCGGTTGTTGACGTTCACGGTGTTGATGTCGGGGTTGGAGCCGACCTCGAAGCTGACGGTGAGCGTGTAGCTGCCGTCGCCGCCGGACGTCGACTTCATGTAGAGCATGCGCTCGACGCCGTTGACCTGTGCCTCGATCACCTGCGCCACGCTCTCCTCGACCGCCTGGGCCGAGGCGCCGGGGTAGGTCGCGGTGACGCGGACCTGCGGCGGCACGATGTCGGGAAACTGCGCCACCGGCATCGCCGTCATGGCGATGATGCCGGCGATGGTGATGACCGTGGAGACGACGAACGCCAGCCGCGGCCGGCGAATGAACAGCGACGAGATCGTCATGATTTACTGCTTTTGCGTCGAGGCTGACGGCGGCGCCAGGCTGGGATTGACGGTCATGCCCGGTCGGACACGCTGCTGGCCCTGGACGATGACCTTCTCGCCGGCCTTCAGGCCCTCGGTGATGGCGACCAGCCCGTCGCGCGCGACGCCGACTTTTACGCGCCTCTGCTCGGCCACGTTCTTGTCGTTGACGACGAACAGATAGGAGCCGGTCTGGTCGAGCGCGACGGCGGCCTGCGGCACCGCGACCACGGTCGGGACCTTCTCGCCCTCGACGATCACCCGCACCGTCTGGCCGTCGGTCAGCAGGCCGTCCTTGTTGTCGAACACCGCCCGGACCATCTGGCCATCGGTCTTGGCATCGGCGGTGACGTCTATGAAGTCGAGCTTACCCTTGTCCTTGTAGAGGCTGCCATCGGCCAACCGCAGCAGCACGACGAGGCCATCGCCCGTGGACGACGTGTCGCGCCGCGCTTCGAGCAGTTCGCGCTGGGTGATGGAAAAGAGAACCCGGATCGGGTTTTCGCTGACCACCGTGGCCAGCACGCCGGTGTCGGGTCCGACGATATTGCCCGGCGAGACCGCCGCGCGGCCGACGCGGCCGTCGATCGGCGATTTGATCTGGGTGTAGGAGAGCTGGATCTCGGCATCGCGCAGCTGGGCCCCCGCATCCTCGAGCTGCGCCTTGGCCTGGAGCTGCTCCGACAGCCGCTGGTCATAGGTCACCTGGGTCCCGGTTTTGCTGCGCAGCAGCTCCTCGGCGCGGAAGAGCTGCACATCGGCGTTGGCCAATGCCGCCTTGGCGGCGTCGCGCTGGGCGACCTTCTGATCGACCGCGGCCTGGTAGGGCTCGGGCTCGATCAGGAACAGGACCTGGCCTTGCTTGACCATGTCGCCGTCCTTGAACTTGCGCGGCCCGAGGAAGCCTTTGACCCGGGCGCGCAGCTCAACCTTGTCGACGGCGGCGGCGCGGCCGATGAACTCGGACTGGTCGGCGATCGGCTTCAACTCGGCGGGCTGGACCAGGACAGCCGGCGGCGGTGCACCTTGCTGGGCCCGTGCCGGCGCGCCGAAAAATGCCGCGGCCAGACCTGCTCCGAGAAGCGCCAATACCCGTAAACGCCGCTCTTGCATTGTCATTGTCCCTGCTCGTGCCTAACGTCCGGACACTGCCTTAATTCGACAAAACGGTCACTGTATTTCCGAGGGAAAGGAGGGTGCGATGGCGGTGATGCGTTGGCTTGGTCTCATTCTGTCGCTGGCCCTTTCTTTCGCGGCAGTCGACGTCGCAGCACAGACGCGCAAGGATTTCCAGATCCCGGCCGAGTACGACTCCTACATGGCCGCGCTCAACACGCGCGACCCCGCCAGGCGCGCGACGGCGATGGAGGTCTTCATCGCCTGGTATCCCGGCAGCACGCTCAGGATAGAGGCCTTCGAACAGGCGATTGCCGCCTGGCAAGCGGCCAACCAGCCGGCCAAGGCCGATGTCGTCGCGGTGCGCCTGTTGCAGGCCGATCCCGACAATGTGCGCGCGCTGGCCAATCGCGCCTATACCGGCCGGACAGGAGCGGCAGCCGGCGATGCGGCGGCGCTGCCGCCGGCGGTCGCGGCGGCGGAGCGCGGCCTGCTCGTGCTGCCCAAGTGGCAGAAGCCGGTGTCGCTCACCGATTCCGCTTTCGCGCGCGTCAAGGAACAGATGGCGGGGGTCTTCAACGGCACGTTGGGTTTTGCCGCCCTTCAGGCCAAGGACTACGATAGCGCGCGACGCTACTATCGCCTCTCGGTGACGGCCGAGCCGGACAATCTGCAGGACGTCTACCAGCTTGCCGTGGCGCAGCTCGAGGGCGCGCCGCTCGACGCGCTCGGCTTCTGGTACGCCGCGCGGTCGATCGCGATCGCACGTGCGACCAAGAACACGGCGGCCGCCAGCGATATCGACCGCTATGCGCGCACGCGCTACCGCATCTATCGCGGCAGCGAGGAGGGCTGGAACGAACTGATCGCCCGCATCGCAGCCGGCGAACGCGCACCGCCGGACAATTTCGTGAAGTCGATCCCGCGCCTGCTGACGCCACCCGAGGCGGCGCTGGTGCTGGTCGAGGAGAACGATGCCGCCACCCTCACCTTCGCCGACTGGGCACTGGTGCTGCGCCATTGCGACGCGACGCCCGCCAACAAGGCGGCGGCCGAGAAGGTCTGGCTGGCGATCGGGACGAAGCAGCAGGGCGGTGGCGCGCGCCTAAAAATTCCGGTGAAGGTGATTTCGGTCACGCCCGACCGCATCGAGGCCGCGATCACTGACGAGAGCCAGGCCGCCAATGTCGTCGATCTGGTCGTGGTCATGGCCCGGCCGCTCAGTCCATTGCCTGCCGTCGGCTCCGGCATCTCCGTCGTCGGCATGCTGAGCGACTATCGCGCGCAACCCTTCACGTTTCTCATGACACGTGGCGAACTCGCGCCCGAATCGCTGCCTGTCGCCGGCGGCCCGTGCGCCGATCCCCGGCCACAGATGTGCACCCGCGACTACCGTCCAGCCTGCGGCATCCGCCGCGACGGCAGCCGCAAGACCTATGGCAATGCCTGCAGCGCCTGCGCCGATGCCGACGTGGTGACGCAGGGTGCGGGGGCGTGTCCCTAAATCGAGCTTTAGTGCGCCATCAACAGGGGCACGCGGCAGGACGAGATCACCTTGCCGGTGGCGCCGCCGAGACCCAGGAAGCTCATCACCTGGCCGCGGCCATAGGCGCCCATCACCAATAGATCGGCGCCCTTGCCGTGGGTGTAGTCGAGCAGCGCGCGGCCGCGGGCACGACCCGACACGACGCCGGGATCGATCGCATCGATGGTGGTCGTGATGCCGTGCCGTCCGAGATTGCGCGCGAGGTACGACGCGCCGACATCGTCGGGCTTGCTGCCGGCCACCAGGATCGTGACCTTCGCGGCTGACTTCAGGAACGGCAGCGCATATTCGACGGCGCGGGCAGCCTGGAAGCTGCCGTTCCACGCCACGACCACCGAGCCGAAGGCGCCCGTTGCGGCGGTCGGCGGCGCGATCATGACGGCGCGGGCGCACTCATAGATGGCGGCCTCGACGGTGGCCGGTGCCACATTCTCGGGATCGGCGCCCGGCCGGCCGAGCACCAGAATGTCGGAGCAGCGACCCATCGCCACCAGCGTGTCGAGCGTCGCGGTCTTGGCGGCGGTATAGGTGGCGTCCTTGATCGGCGACACGATCTCCTTGTAGGCGCGCTCGGATTCCGTGCCGCGCGCCTCCAGCCGCTCGTCGTCGATGTCGATCAACAGCGGCATCGCCTCGCCGCTCATGGCGAGACCGCCGACGACACCGCCCGCGGGACCCACCGGCAGATGAAGCGCGTCCACGGTCCCGTCGAACGCAGCCGCGACACGGGCGGCCAGGCTGAACGACATGGCGGCATCGGGGCCGCCTTCGGACACGGCCAGAATGGACTTGATCATCGCGGGGTCTCTCCTCGGGGCAACTGGACGCGCGATTAAGGAGCGATGGCGCCCGCCGTGCAAGCCGAGACTTTCGTCAGGCGCGCGCGGATCTGGCCAATGCCACCATGGTCTCGCCGACGGGCTCCAGATTCTGACCGGCCTGCATCGCCGCAGCCAGCACGTCGTCCAGCGACCGGCCTGACGCGATCGAGGCCGCCCCCCACAACAGGGCCGAGCGCATGCCACTCTTGCAGAAGGCCACGACCGGTCCGGGTTGGCTGGCCAGCAGGTCGACGAAGGCGCGCACCTGGTCGGGTGTGGCGCGCGGGCCGGAGAAGGGCAGGTCGAGGAAGAGAAGCCCGGCCGCTTCGGCTGCCTTCCGGAGGTCGGCGGTGCTCGGCTGACCGAACAGGGCCTCGCCATCGGGCCGGTTGTTCACCACCGCCGCGTACCCCGCGGCGGCGATCTCCGCCATATCGCCGGGCTTGAGCTGGCCCGCAACGGCAACACGGCCGTCGAGTTGAAGAAGGGCGAGTGGAAGAAGGGATGGCATGTGGTCCTGCTCCACGATTTTCTATTCGACGATGGTGGTCTGTTGGGCGATCTCGCGCTTGCGGATCCAATGCACGGCGGGCAGCGCCAGCAGGACCATCCATAGTTTGCCGACGATCTGGCCGGCCACGTACTCGAGGCTGCCGAAAGCCAGCCACAGGAAGAGGACGCTGTCGACGACGAGGCCCACCACACTGCTGGCCAGCACGGCCAGCACCAGGCCACGCGACTGCAGCGGCGTATAGACCGCGAAGTCGGCCAGCTCCGACAGCAGGAAGGCGGCGGCCGAGGCCACGATCAATTGGGGCGGGGCGACCGCACCCGACAGGGCAGCACCTGCGACGATCGCGGTGAGGGCGACGGTGCGGCCGAGCCGGCGCTGGACCATGTCGCGCAGAACCAGCGCGAGGCCGATCATCAGCACGCCGGAGGGCGCCATCAGCGGATGACCGCCCGGACCCCACGGCAACACCGGCACCAGGCAGGGGCCATGCGGCGCGCAGACGGCACCGACATTGCCGATCATCCAGTTGGCGATGGGAATGCAGGCGATGAACGCCAGGAAATAGCCGAGGGCCTCGGCCTTTTTTCGAAAGCTGGTCATATCGGGCGCTCCTAGCAGGTCTTCACGCCATCGGGAACCCACCCCGGCCGGAGGCGTTGTTACGGTACACATTTGGAGATTTCACATGATCCTCGCTCGTCGCGCCGCTCTGAGGCTTGCCTTGACGGCTGTCCCCGCCGCCTATGTTTCGACCGCTTTCGTCTCGACCGCATGGGCAGTCGACGCCCTGCCGGCCGCCCGGTTCGTCGGCTGGGCCCAGACCTTCAACGACTACGAAATCGCCGCGGGCCGCATCGCGCTCGCCAAGTCGGGCAACGAGATCGTGCGCGGGTTCGCGACCCGCATGATCGCCGAACACAGTGAGTCGGCGGAATTCCTGCAGAAGGCCCGCACCGAGGCGGGGGTGTCCTATGCGCCGGATCCTTCGAACCCGCCGAACACGACCGCCGTGCTGCAGCGTCTGAACGCGCTCCAGGGCCCCGAGTTCGACACCGCCTACGCCAATGCTGAACTCGCGAGCCATACCAACGCCGTCGATCAACTCGGCGCCTATTCGCAGAATGGCGACAACGGTGGTTTGCGCCGGTATGCCCAGCTGCAGTTCCCCAAGGCCAAGGAACAGCTCGAAGTCGCCAAGCGCATGGCCGGCGGCCGCTCCTAGGCGACCTTCCGGCCTTCGCGCCAAGCGACGTAGCCCCGCTTGCGCAAGGCGCAGGCGGGGCATTCGCCGCAGCCATGGCCCCATTCCTCGCGCGGCCCGCGCTCACTCTGGTAGCAGGTGTGCGTGTGTTCGAGGACGATATCGACCAGTGCATCGCCGCCCAGGTCGCGGGCCAGCCCCCAGGTCTCGGCCTTGTCGAGCCACATCAGCGGGGTGTGCAGCACGAAGCTCCGGTCCATGCCGAGGTTCAGCGCCACCTGCAGCGCCTTGATGGTGTTATCGCGGCAGTCGGGATAGCCGGAAAAATCCGTCTCGCACATGCCGCCGATGAGATTGCGGATGCCGCGCCGCCAGGCCACGGCCGCGGCGAAGGTGAAGAAGAGGATGTTGCGCCCCGGCACGAAGGTGTTGGGCAGGCCGTCCTTTTCCATTTCGAAGGCAACATTGCGCGTGAGCGACGTCTCGCTGATCTGGCCGAGAACGCCCATGTCGATGAAATGGTCGTCGCCGAGGCGGGACGCCCACTGGGGAAACCGCCGCCGGACTTCATCCAACACCACAAGTCGTTGATCCAGCTCGATCCGGTGCCGCTGGCGGTAGTCAAAAGCGACCGTCTCGACATGCATAAATCGTTCTAGCGCCCAGGCCAGACAAGTGGTGGAATCCTGGCCACCGGAGAACAGGACGAGGGCCGCCGCCGAGTTGTTTGGGGCATCGTTCATGAGGGCTTTATGGCCCACCCCTTTTCTCCGCGCTACTGCGTAGCCATGTTTACCAGACCATCCACGAGAAAGAGGAGGAACCATGTTCGTCTCCGATATTCTTTCCCAGAAGGGCGGAAGCGTGTTCACGGTCACACCCGGCACGTCGGTGGCCCAGGTGTCCCAGCAGTTGAGCGTCCGCCGCATCGGATCGGTGCTGGTGCTGGATAGCGAAGGCGGGGTCGCCGGCATCGTGTCCGAACGCGATCTCGTTCGTGCCCTGGCCAGCCACGGCGCCAAGGCACTGGAGCTGGAGGCCAGGCAGGTGATGACCCGCGACGTCGTGACCTGCGATCCCGACGAGTCGATCGACCAGGTCATGGAGACCATGACCAGCGGTCGCTTCCGCCACCTGCCGGTGGTGCGTCACGGCGAGTTGCTCGGGCTGGTCTCGATCGGCGACATCGTGAAGGCGCGCATCGAGGAAACCACGCACGAGACCGAGGCGCTCAAGGCCTACATCGTCGCGGGGTAGAGTCTTTCGGATTAGACGTCATTACTTTCATGTTCCTCTCCCCCGTTAGGGGGAGAGGAACTTGAAAGCAAAGTTTTCTCTACCTCGCCTCTTCGCTCCCCAGCGGCGCGTCGAGCCATTTGCGGGCCGCTGCGGCGGTGTTGAAGATCTTCAAGGGCCGGTCGGCCGGCGCCAGGGCCGCGAACAGCATGGCTTGCGTGCGCAATGGAGTGGTCGGCACGACAATCGCGAGGGGACCAAGCGGGCCCAGCCCCTTGTAGGCACTCATGCGGGCGCCGAGCAGCATCATCTCGGCATCGTCCACGGCCGACGTGGCCTCGGTCACGTCGAACAGCTTGCGATAGGGAAAGGCACCCGAGACCATGAGGTCGTCGAAGTAGCGCTCGATATCCTGCAGGCTCAAATGTCCCGTGGCAACGGCTTCCACCGACCGGTCAGGGTGGGAGATTTTCCAATTGAGCGGCATATGGACAGACCTCGCCTTGACGCCTCGCCAAGGGAAATCTGCCCGTCAGCCTCAGCCGAGTCAGCAGATTTTGACGGGCGGCGTGCTCGCCTCCCATGGCCTCGGCTCCCCGATTGTTGTAGCGGAGATGCAGAAATCTGACCGTGCACGAAAGGCGAGACATGATGGCTATCCGGAAGGCCAAGGGCTGGGCTGGCGTCGTTCTGGCGGCGGCGTTCGGCGCCTGGCCCGTGGCGGCAAGTGCGCAGGACGTGCCGACGATCAAGATCGGCCAGGTCACCAAGAAGACGGTGGGCACCGTGACGGCCGCGAACAGCGGCGACGTCGCCTGCTACCTCACGCTCAAGGACGACCGTGGTGCGGTGTTCGAGGAGATGGCGAAATTCGAGATCTGCGATCAGAAGCCGCCGCTCAAGGGCAAGCGCGTGAGCCTCGCCTATGTTCTGCAGAACGTGATGGCGGACGAGTGCCAGGGCAATCCTGACTGCAAGAAATCACGCACAGTTGCCCTGGTGAGCGCAGCCCGGATCATCGAGGCGCCGGCTGCCCCACCCGTGAACGCGCCCTCCGCTGCTCCCTCTGGCGCAAAACAGGCGTCGTTCTGCGCGCCGGCGGAAACCATCGTCTTCTCCTGCCGCACCGGCGCGAGGATGGTCTCGGTTTGCGCGTCGAAGGATGCCACCGCCAACAAGGGCACCTTGCAGTACCGCTACGGCAAGCTCGGCTCATCGGAGCCCCTCGACATCACCCTGCCCGAGGGCCCGGTCGTGCCGTCGAAGGCCGCGATCGGCGCGAGCATGCCGTTTTCCGGCGGCGGCGGGGCGTGGCTGAGATTCGCCAGGGGCGATGCCACCTATACGGTCTACACCGGCATCGGTAACTGGGGACCGAAGGGCGAGAAAATGACCAAGGAAGGCCTGCACGTCGAGCGCGCCGGCAAGGTCGTCGCCACCCTCAAATGTCTCGACAAGCCCGTCAGCCTGCTCGGCCCGGACTGGTTCGAGAAGGCGGGCATCAAGGCCAACAACCAAGACTTCGATTTCCCGGATTGAGCCGTGCGTCCTTCGATCATCCTGTTCGTCCTTCTATCGCTTGTGTCGTCGGCGTCCGCACAGACATCGGGGAGATGGCTGCGCAACGATGTGACCGGCTGCAGCGTCTGGGACTCCGATCTGCAAGCCGGCACGACATTCAGCTGGGCCGGAAACTGCGCCAGCAACGTCGCGGATGGGCCCGGGGTCTTGCAGTGGTATGTAAACGGCTCGCTGGGCGACCGCTATGTCGGTCGGTACGAGAATGGCCGCATGAGCGGCCGCGGTGTCTACGAGTATCGCAATGGCGATCGCTATGACGGCGAATTCCGCGACGACCAGCCGAATGGATACGGCACGCTCAGCCGCGCGAACGGTACCCGTTACGTCGGCATGTTCCGCGACGGCCAGCCGCTCCAGCCCGAGACGGCACTTGCCACGGGCAACAAGTACGACGCCGAGCTGCGTGAGGGTCTCACGACTCGCGTCGAGGTCACCGATGCCGACGGCAGCCGTTACGAAGGAGAGATGCGCAATGACGAGCGAAACGGCCGGGGCACGCTCAAGTATGCCAATGGCGATCGCTACGAGGGTGACTTTCGCGACGACAGGATGAGCGGCTGGGGTGCCTTCACGACCAAGGCCGGCGACGTCTACGAGGGCGAATTCGACGACGACAAGCCCAATGGGTTCGGTACCTACAAGGAGGCCGACGGCACCATCTATGCCGGACTCTGGACCAACGGCTGCTTCCGTCAGAGCAATCGCGTGGCCGCGGTCATGGCGACGGAGAAGCAATGCAGCTTCAGTGCTAGAGGTAGGAATTAGACATCCGTCACCCCGAGTCGCGCGGAGTAACCTCCGCGCTGAGCCGAGGGGCCTCCTCTCTACCGGAGGCGGCTTGTTGTGGAGAGAAGGTCCCTCCGCTCCGCGCTTCGCGCTTCGGTCGGGACGACGGGCACACCCAATGTCATCATGCCTTAGGAACTGTTCAAGGGGGATACACAGGTGAGCACACAGGACGCTCTGCGCGGCAAGGTCGCGCTCGTCACCGGCGCCGGCAAGAACATCGGTCGCGGTATCGCGCTGGCGCTGGCCCGTGATGGCGCCGCCATCGTCGTGAACGGCCGCGCCGACAAGGCGGCGGTCGAGGCGGTCGTGCGCGAGATCGAGGCGGCGGGCGGCAAGGCGATGGCGGCGATGGGCGATGTTTCCGACCCCGCCGTTCCGCCGCGGCTGGCGGCCGAGGCCGGGGCAAAATTTGGCGGCGTCGATATCCTGGTCAGCAACGCGGGGCTCCGGCGCCAGACGCCGTTCCTGGAAATGTCGTTCGAGGAATGGCGCGAGATCATGTCGGTGGCGCTCGATGGTGCGTTCCTGCTCGGCAAGGCGATCATCCCGCAGATGGTGGCGCGGGGCGGCGGCGCCTTCGTCGCGCTGTCGGGTGTCTCGACGCATGTCGGCACGCCCAATCGCTGTCACGTGTCGGCGTCGAAGTCGGGCCTCGAAGGCCTCATGCGCGCGCTGGCGGTCGAATTGGCGCCCCATAAAGTCACCTGCAATGCGCTGGCGCCGGGCGCCATCGACACGGCCCGTGGCGCGGCGGCAGGGCCGCGGCCCGTGGGAGACCGGCCGATCCCGCTGAAGCGATTCGGCACGATCGACGAGATCGCGGCCATGGTGCGATTGCTGGTCGGCCCCGAAGGCACCTTCATCACCGGCCAGACCATCCATGTGAACGGCGGCGAGTTCCTGACGTGAGGAACCTGATCACCGACGTGCCGGGCGTGCTGGTCGGCAACGCCCAGGACATGCGCGCCGCGACGGGCGTGACCGTGGCGATCTTCGAGCAGGGCGCGGTCGCGAGCGTGGCAACTTTGGGCGGCGCGCCGGGCGACCGCATGGTGACGTCGCTGGAACCCGAGATGGTGGGCCAGGCGATCGATGCGGTCGTGCTGTCGGGTGGCTCGGTCTACGGCCTCGATGCGGCCGGTGGCGCCTCGGCAGTTCTCTGCCAGCGTGGCCAGGGCCGCACCTTCGGCGGCCTCGCCATTCCCGTGGCGGTGCAGGCGATCCTGTTCGACCTGATCAATGGCGGTGAGAAGGACTGGATGCGCGAACCGGTCACCAAAAGGCCGCCCTACTGGGATCTCGGCCGTGATGCAGCACTCGTGGCGGCGCACGACTTCGCGCTGGGCACGGCGGGCGCCGGCGTCGGTGCGACGACGGCAGGCCTCAAGGGCGGGCTGGGCTCGACCAGTGCGAAGACCAGCCAGGGTTTCACGGTGGGCGCGCTGGTGGCGGTGAATGCCGTGGGCTCGACCACGATCGGCGACGGCCCGCATTTCTGGGCGGGCGCCTATGAGCAGGGCGGCGAGTTCGGCGGGCTGGGCTGGCCGGCCAGGCTGCCCGACGATGCGCTGAAAATCCGCTTCAAGGGACAGCCGCTGCCCGCGACGGCGACGACCATCGCGCTGGTGGCGACCGACGCCACTCTTACCAAGGCCGAGTGCAAGCGGCTCGCCATCATGGCCAACGACGGATTGTCCAAGGCGCTGCGCCCGGTGCATGCACCCAACGACGGCGACACGGTGTTTGCTGCCGCGACCGGCAAGGCGGCGCGCGGCGGCGATCCGCCGGTGCTGACCGAGCTCGGCACGGTGGCGGCGGATTGCCTGGCCCGCGCCATCGCGCGCGGAGTCTATGAAGCGACGGCGCTGCCCTATAAGACATCGGTGCCCGACTGGAAGACGCGCTTCGGAGGCTAGGGAGATGGTTTCTTACTTGGTGGTGTTCGTGGGCGCCGGGATCGGCGGCGCGGCCCGGCACGGCATGAACATCTGGGTGGCGCGGCTGCTGGGCACGCACTTTCCTTGGCACACGTTGCTCATCAACATATTGGGGTCGCTGGTGATGGGCCTGATCACCGGCTGGTTCGCCGAGCGCCTGGGCGCCGCGGGTCACCTGCGGCTGTTCCTGGCGACCGGGATCATGGGCGGGTTCACGACCTTCTCGGCCTTTTCGCTCGACGCCGTGCTGCTATGGGAACGTCACGAGCACCTGATGGCCGCGCTCTATGTCGGCGGCTCGGTCGCGGGCGCGATCGCTGGCCTCGCGTTGGCGCTGTGGATCATGAGAATGGCGTTGACGTGAAATCAGCCGTCATGCTCATGCGGACCGAGGGCCTCTGGCCCGCTCATGAGGCGCATGTGAATGCGCCGGAGCGCGCGAGACGCGCGCGGTCCGGAACAGCATAAGGCCTTCGATGTCCCAAACTTTCGATGTCGTCATTGCGGGCGCCGGCGCCGCCGGCCTGATGTGCGCCATCCGCGCCGGTCAGCGCGGGCGCCGTGTGGTGCTGCTCGATCACGCCGACAAGGTCGGCAAGAAGATCCTGATCTCGGGCGGCGGGCGCTGCAACTTCACCAATCGCGACAGCCGGCCCGAGGCGTTCCTCTCGGCCAATCCGCATTTCTGCAAGTCGGCGCTGGCGCGCTATACGCAACACGATTTCATCGCCCTGGTGGAAAAGCACGGTATCGCCTGGCACGAGAAGACGCTGGGCCAGCTCTTCTGCGACGGCTCGGCGCGGCAGATCGTGGCCATGCTGCTGGCCGAGGCCGATGCGGTGGGCGTCGACGTGCGCGTGGCGCACCGGATCACCGGTATCGAGAAATCCGACCGCTTCACGGTGCGCACCGATCACGGCGATTTTGACGTCGCGTCGGTCGTGCTGGCGACCGGCGGCCTTTCCATTCCCAAGATGGGGGCGACCGGCTTTGCACACGATACAGCGCGCCGCTTCGGCCTCGCCGTCACCGAGACGCGGCCGGGCCTGGTGCCGTTCACCGCGCGCGTGCCGGACATCGCCGGCGTGTCGCTCGACGTCGTGGCCAGCTTCGACCGCACGCGTTTCCGCGAGGCCATGCTGTTCACCCATCGCGGCCTCTCGGGGCCGGCGATCCTGCAGATCTCGTCCTACTGGCGTTCGGGCCAGGAGATCGCCATCGACCTGCTGCCGGACCGCGACGCGGCCACCTTCCTGAAGGGCCGCAAGCAGCTCCGGCCCAAGGCCGAGCTGCGCAACATCGTGGGCGACCTCATGCCCGACCGTCTGGCCCAGGCGCTGGCGCCGGAAGGTGTCATCGGCGAGCGCCGCGACAAGGACCTCGAGGTGCTGGCGGCGGAGCTCAAGCGCTGGCACGTGACGCCCACCGGCACCGAAGGCTACGCCAAGGCCGAGGTCACCGTGGGCGGCATCGACACCAACGAGCTTTCATCGAAGACGATGGAGGCCAAGAAAGTGCCCGGCCTCTACGCGATCGGCGAGGCCGTCGACGTCACCGGCTGGCTGGGCGGCTACAATTTCCAGTGGGCCTGGTCGAGCGGATGGGTGGCGGGCGAGGCGGTGTAGGTGAGGCTGGCCGATTACTGGCAGGGCTCCTTACCGGGCTTCAGTAGTGTGACGTCAATCTCGACACGCCGATTCTGCAGCTCGGGACCGTTAGCCTTGACTAGCTGGAATTTGCTACCCTTGGAGCTTACGCAGATATACTCCCGCGCGACGCCGAGTTCGACCAGATAGTCGGCTACGTTCTGGGCGCGGCGCAGGCCAAGCTGCTCGTTCGCAGTTTCCGAGCCGCTGTCGTCGGTATGTCCAATTGCATGGAAAACGAGTCGGCGCCTCGGATCGGGATCAATGAGACATACTTGGTCAGGATCGCCACGACGGATTATCTGTGCAAGCCGTTGGCGTTCCTGCTGCGATAGAACCGCAGGGTCAGCGTAGAAAAACACCATCGGCCGAGAACAGTGAATATTAGGTGGCATAGGCGGTGGCGGTTCCGAGCATGCGCTGCCAATCAGGAGCAACGTCAAGGACACAGCGCGCGACCAGGAGCTGGGCCGATTGGAAACAACGATCGCCATCGTGTGACACCGTGCCAGACGCCTGCTGTCATTGCCAGCCCACGCGCGTCCCGCGTGCTCATGGGACCCTTGTGTTCGATTGCAGCCGTTAGAATGAGCCGCGCAGCGGCCGCACGAATTCGAGAACGTCTCTCGCCAGGGCTTCCGGCTGCTCCATCGCCGCGAAATGGCCGCCCTTGGGCATCGCCGTCCAGCGCCGGATGTCCTTGTAGCTTTGCTCGGCGATCGATCTGGGCGGCCTCCGGATCTCTCGCGGAAAGGCGGCATATCCGGTCGGCACGTCGACCGCCGTGCCATCGGGTATGGGCCACTCGCCGTGAAGACGATCGTAGTACGGAAAGAACGACGAGCCGATGGCGCCGGTGAACCAATAGAAGGAAATGTTGGCAAGCAGACGGTCGCGGTCGACCACGGTTTCGAAGTCGCCCGTGTGATCGGTCCAGGTGTGAAACTTCTCGGCGATCCACGCCGCGATTCCCGCGGGCGAGTCGGTGAGCCCGTAGGCCAGGGTCTGGGGACGGGTCCCCTGGATCTGGATGTAGCCCGTCTCTTCCTTGGCCCATTCGCGCATTTCGTCGAGGTACCGCTGCTCCTCCGCCGTCGGGGTCGGCGGCGGCGGCAGGGCCGGATTGACGGTCAGCATGTTCAGGTGAATGCCCGCCAGCCTGTCGGGATGGCGAACCGCCATGCTGGAACTGATGTGGGCGCCCCAATCGCCGCCCTGGGAGATGAACTTCTTCCATCCCAGGACATCGGTCATGAGATCGGCCAGGCAGTCCGCGATGGCCGCGACGCCGAAGCGCTTCTGGCCGGGCTGGAAGGACAGTCCGTAGCCCGGCAGGGACGGCGCGATGACCGTCATGGCGTCGCGCGCATCGCCCCCGAAACGCGCGGGGTCGGTCAGGCGCGGGATCAGGTCGATGAACTCGAACAGCGACCCTGGCCAGCCATGGAGCAGAAGCAGCGGCTTCGGCGCGGGACCCTGGCCGGGAACATGCAGGTAGTGCAGGTCGATGCCATGCAGGGCGACCTTGAACTGCGGGAACGCGTTCAGCCGCGCTTCCTGGGCGCGCCAGTCGAACTTTTCGCGCCAGTGGTCGACCAGCTTCCGCATGTAGGCGAGGTCGGCGCCATAGGTCCAGGGTGCTTCGGGTGCCTGATCCGGAAACCGCGTTCTGGCCAGCCGCGCGCGGAGGTCGACGATATCTTCGTCGGGGACATGAAAGGCAAAGGGACGAGGGGAGGACATGATCGGTCTCGCTCGCGTGGGGGCCGGGGAGTGCCGGTGCACCCAGGAATGTGCCGCACCATGCCGCCTGCTGTCACTGCCAGCACTTGCTCACGCATATGTGAAGAGCAGGTTCAGCAGAAATGTGCTATGAGTTTCTATAGGCTGCCGCGAAGACCGCGGTGGCCTTTTCCATGTCCGGCCCGACTCAATTCTGGACAGTCCCAGGAACAACCTCGTCTCGATCGCGCGCCGAATAACGCTGCGGCGACAGGCACTTGGCGATTTGTGGACACGGCTCGCAGAGGCGGTGTCCAGTTGAACGCATCGCATGAAGCGAAAAGAAGTCCGTCGCGCAAGGCTCGGTGCGAATTCTGGACAGGGAGGACACGCGCTAAAAGTGACAGCCTCGCGTCCTCTTTCGGCTGGCGCGGCGGCCTAGGCAAGGACGGTCGAGACGTCCTTTAACGTCGGCAGATCCAGGATTTTCTTCCTGACGCCGTCGGCTGTATCAGGCGTCCAGACGCGCGCGGTGAGGGAGAAGTATTTCCCGACGAGCTCGTCGCGCGAATAGGGATCCTGGTCGTCGCCGCGATTGGCCTCGACGGCGGCGCTGAGCGTGCGACCGTCGCGCAGCCTGAGATCGACTCGTGCGGGGCGGAACTGCGGCAGCTTCGCGGTCATCGCCTTGTCCTCGGTCACGAACACCCGCTTGGCCAGCGCCTGGACGCGCTCGTCGCGCACCGCCTCCCAGGTGAAGTTCTCGACCCGCGACGAGCCGCGCACCAGCCGCGTCGCCACCGCGAAGGGCACGGAGAACTTGGCGCCCAGCGTATTGCGCGGCGCCTGGTCGTCGAGTTCGGCGGCATAGAGGTAGCTCGCCACGTCGACCCGTTCGACCGCATCGGCCGGGATCTCTTCCTTGGCCAGCAGAGTGTCGAGGGCATCCAGCGCGCCGTGATTGTAGCGGCAGCAGGAATGGAGCTTGAAATAGTTCTGGTCGATCTGCCAGTCGTGGCCGAGGTCGCGGGTCATGCGCGCGGTGTCGAAGGTCTCCGACACGACATGGCCGAACACGCTCGACAGCCCGTCACGTTCGCCGATGAAGCCTGCCTCGACGAGGTCGATGGCCATCAGCGCCATGCGGTTGGCGATGCCGGCATAGGCGTTCCGCACCGTGCCGCCCTCCAGCATGGTGCGCTTGGAGCTGGCGAGGGTCAGCGAGGAGGCGACATTGATCGTCTCGCGCATCCTGGCCGCGTCGTAGCCCAGCAGCTTGGCGACGGCCGCCGCGGCGCCCACCGTCCCCCAGGTGCCGTGCGGATGCATTTCGGGCCGCATCGCCGCGGCAATGCCGATGCGGGCGCCCACTTCGTAGCCCAGCACCAGCGCTTCCATCACGGCCTTGCCCGAGAGGCCTTTTATCTCAGCCAGTGCCCACAGGGCGGGCAGGACGTGAATGGAAGGATGGCCCTTGGCGAAGCGGTTGCCCTCGTCCATTTCGAGGAAGGTACCGGCCGTGCCGTTCAGGAAGGCTGCTGCGGCCGACACCGCCGTCTTGCCCGTGCCGATCACCGAAGCCTCGCCCACGGGGCTGACGGTGAGCTTGGCCGTCAGCGCCTGCATCTCGGGCTCGGCCGAGCCGCCGGCGATGGCACCCATGGTGTCGAGGATCACATAGGAGGTCTGCTCGACGGTGGCGGGTTTCAGCGAGTCGAAGCGGAAGCCTACGAGGAAGTCGGCGAGTGTGTCGAGCCAGAAAGCGGTCACCGGCGTCAGCCCATCATCGTGTCGGCGTAGTGCCGGGCGATCTCACCCGGGGTTGCCTGCCAGACGTTGCCGAAGCGCTCGATCCGGCGCAGCGCCTCGTCGAGATATTTTATGCGATGCGCCATGCCCATCAGCCAGGGATGGATCGACAGGTTGAAAACCTGGCCGCCCTCGCGGTGCAGGAGCTCGAAAGCGTCGCCCACGAGGTCGGGATAGCGCGGCGTGGGGATGCGTCGGAGTGAAAGCTGCTGAACATCGTCCCATTCCGGCTGGTTGGGCATCGAGACGAACTTCTTGCCGACCTTCATCGGGTAGGGCTGGTCGTCGTTCGGCCAGTCGAGCACGTAGTCGAGGCCCGCATCGGCCAGAAGCTGCGGCGTGCGCTGGCTCTCTCCGTAATCTTGACCGAGCCAGCCGGTCGGCCGGACGCCCGCCGCCTTCTCGATCGCGGCGAGGGACTGGGCGATTTCGGCCTTTTCCTCGGCCTCGCTCATCTTCGAGGAGATCATGCGGTTGGCCGAGTGGCCGTGGGCGATGAATTCGTAGTTACGCCGCTTGAACTGCTCGATGAGGTAGGGATAGCGCTCGGCCGCCAGCGCATTCACCGCGACGCCGGCCCGGATCTGGTAGCGGTCGAGCACGTCGAGCACACGGAAGATGCCGACCCGGTTGCCGTAGTCGCGCTGTGTCCAGGTCCGATAGTCGGGCGAAAAACTGCCGAATTCGCCGACATGGCGTGGGTCCTTGACGCTCGTCTCGTCAGGGATCAGTTCCCAGTATTCGAGATGCAGCAGCACGAACGAGGCGACACGCGCATTCTTGGGCCAGTTGAGCCGGGGCCGCTTCGGAAACGGCGCATAGTCGTACCAGGGATTGTCCATCCCGGCGGGCAGCGGCGGCGGGTTCTTCGGAACGATGCTCATTTCAAGCTTCCTTCCCGAGATGCTGCTGGTACGGTTTCAGGCCATTGGCCACGTAGTGATCAAGGATCTCCTCGGCAGTGCAGACCCAGGCATCCTTGTGCTTGCGGATATAGCCCAGCGCGCGGTCGAGATGTTTCAGACGATGCGGCGCCCCCATCATGTAGGGGTGCAGCGCAATGCACATGACACGGCCGTTCTCCGGTCCCTCGCGATAGACCGTGTCGAAATGGTCGATGATCATCTGCGCGAATTCCTCGGCCTCGACCGGCTGCCGGTAGATCAGCGCATCGTTGAGATCCATCGTGTAGGGCACGTGGATCAGCGGGCCGTGCCTGGTGGCGAGCGGCGTCGGCTGGTCGTCGTGATAGAAGTCGCAGATGTAGTCGAGGCCCGCCTCCTTCACGAGGTCGGGCGTGTTGAAGGTGTTGGAAATCGCGGGCGAGAACCAGCCGCGCAGCTTGCGGCCGGTCAACCTGAGGTGCGTGGCCTTGCTGTGCTCGATGACAGCACGCTCTTCTTCCTCGCTATAGCCCCAGTGATAGCGTGTGTTGAGATAGCCGTGGCTCATGTACTCCCAGCGCCGCGCCTCCATGGCCTCCAGGATCTCGGGGTACATCTCGATGACCGACATCGAGAGCGAGACCGTGCAGCGCACGCTGTGCTTGTCCAGCACCTCGAACATCCGCCACAGGCCGACCCGGTTGCCGTAGTCGCGGCCGCCATAGCCCAGCACGTCGGGATGCGGCATGCGCGGCCAGGGGTTGCGCACGCGGACCTCGGCCGGAAGGTATTCGTAGTGCTCGATATTGGGGCAGACCCAGACCGCGACACGCGCGCCGTTGGGCCAGGAAAGCTTCGGGCGCTCGACGACGGGAGAGTAGCCGTAGCGGTATGGATCCATGCGATCTCTTTCTTTGTTTGGCATGTCGAGTGCATCACGGGTTGCGCCGCACTTCAACGCCCCGCATCCTGTTCGCATGGCGGATAACATTCGCTTCACGCTCAACGACGACCCGGTCGAGCTGTCCGGCGTCTCGCCGATGACGACGCTGCTCGACTGGCTGCGCGAATACCGTGGCTTGCGGGGCACCAAGGAAGGCTGCGCCGAGGGCGACTGCGGCGCCTGCACGGTCGTGCTCGAGCACCCCGATGGCCGCCGCCGGCCGATCAACGCCTGCATCGCCCTGCTGGGCCAGATCGATGGCCGGTCGCTGCGTACCGTCGAGGGACTTCGCGGGCCGGACGGCGCGCCGCACGCTGTGCAGACGGCGATGGCCGAAGCCGATGCGACGCAGTGCGGCTTCTGCACGCCGGGGTTCGTGATGTCGGCCTATGCCTTTGCCGCCGGCGGTGAGGCGGCCGATCCCGAGACCATCCACGACGCGCTGGCCGGCAATCTCTGCCGCTGCACCGGTTATCGGCCGATCGTCGAGGCCATGACCAAGGTGGCGGGCTTGTCGGTCGGGCCGGTGCCTGCCGCGCCGGCGCGCTCGCCGTCGGCGGCCTTCGAGGGGCGCTTCTTCGCACCGCGCTCGCTGGCCGAGCTGCTGACGTTGCGGGCAAAGCACCCCGAGGCGCTGCTGCTGGCGGGCGCCACCGATCTCGGCCTGCTGGCCAGCCGGTCGCGCAAGCCGTCGGCCGCGGTGATCCACGTGGCCCACGTGCCCGAGCTGACGGCGATCGCCGAAGGCAAGGAGCAGATCACCATCGGCGCGGCGGTAACCTATGCCGATGCCATGCCGGCCCTGATCGCGGCTTATCCCGCGCTAAAAACCTATCTCGCGCGCCTGGGTTCTAGGCAGATCCGTTCCCTGGGAACGATCGGCGGCAACATCGGCACGGCCTCGCCGATCGGCGACATGCCGCCGGTGCTGCTGGCGCTGGAGGCGAGCCTAAAACTGATTTCCAGCCGCGGCGCGCGCGATCTGCCGCTCGACGAATTCTTCCTCAGCTACCGCAAGACGGCGCTGGCGGCGGATGAGGTGATCCAGAGCCTTTCGATGCCGCGCCTGTGGCCGGGCGAGGTCTTCTTCTGCGACAAGCTCAGCAAGCGCCGCGACCAGGATATTTCCACCGTGGCCGGCGCCTATCGGCTCAGGATCAAGAACGGCACGATCGAAGATGTCCGCGCCGGCTTCGGCGGCCTGGCGGCCACACCGATGCGGGCGCGCAACGTCGAGCAGGCGCTGAAGGGCCAGCCCTTCGCGCACGCGACCTTCGAGGCTGCGGCCGAGGCGGTCCCAAAAGATTTCCAGCCGATCGACGATTGGCGCGGCACGGCGGCCTATCGCCTGACGGCGGCGGCCAATCTGCTGCGCCGCCTCTACTGGCGAATCGCCGAGCCCGAACGCGCCGTCGAGGTCGAGGCGCTATGACCACCACCGTCCGTCACGCGGTGCGCCACGACAGTGCGCTCAAGCACACGACCGGCCAGGCGCTCTATATCGACGACATGCTCGAGCCGCCGGGCACGCTGCATGCTGCCCTGGTGCTGAGTCCCGTCGCGAGCGGCCGGCTACGCAAGCTCGATCTTGCTGCCGTCGCCGCAATGCCCGGCGTCGTGGCCGTGCTGGGGCCGAACGACGTGCCGGGCACGAACGACGTGTCGGCAAGCGGCAAGGGCGGCGAGCCGCTGTTTGCGATTGATCGCGTCGAGTTCGCGGGCCAGACGTTGGCGATGATCGTGGCCGTTTCGCTCGACGCGGCGCGTCACGCGGCCGAGCGCGTGGTGATCGAGGTCGAGGCCGACGAGCCGATCCTCGACATCGAGACCGCACTCACCAGAGAGGCCTACGTCCAGGCGCCGGCCACGATCCGGCGTGGCGATCCCGACGCAGCGCTCGCCTTGGCGCCGTACAAGCTCAACGCCGAATTCCAGGTTGGCGGCCAGGAGCATTTTTATCTCGAAGGACAGATCGCCTTCGCCTTGCCCGGCGAGGACGGCGACATGGTCGTCCATTCCTCGACCCAGCATCCGACCGAGGTCCAGCACATCTGTGCCCATCTGCTGGGCTGCGACTTCAATCGCATTACCGCCGTTGTGCGGCGGCTGGGCGGCGGCTTCGGCGGCAAGGAGAGCAACGCCTCGTGGGTCGCGGGCGCCGCGGCGCTGGCGGCGCACAGGACCGGCCGGCCGGTGAAACTCCGCCTGCCGCGCGAGATCGACATGATCGCGACCGGCAAGCGCCACCCGTTCCTCTATCGCTACGCCGTGGGCTTCGATGATGACGGCCGCGTGCTGGCGCTCGATGCCATGCTGGCGGCCGACGCGGGCTGGAGCCTCGATCTCACGCCCGGCGTGATGGCGCGCGCGCTCACCCACACCGACAACGCCTACTGGATCCCGCACTTCCGCGCCGTGGGCTATGCCTGCAAGACCAACAAGCAGTCGAACACCGCCTTCCGCGGCTTCGGCGGCCCGCAGGGTGTGGTGGTCATGGAAGATGCGCTCGATCGTATCGCGCGCTATCTCGGCCGCGACGCCAACGAGATCCGCGCGCTCAATTTCTACGCCGAAGGCCGGGACGAGACGCCCTATGGCCAGACGGTCGACGAGAATCATCTGGCGCGCTGCTGGGCTGAGGTGAAGAAGGGTGGCGACTACGAGCGCCGGCGGGCCGAGATCGACGCCTTCAACAAGGCCAGTCCGATCCTCAAGCGCGGCCTGGGGCTGTTCCCACTAAAATTCGGCATCTCCTTCAACTTGCCGCACATGAACCAGGCCGGCGCGCTGGTGCATGTCACTGCTGTCCGGCAATTATCGAAACAGATTCAATTGGTTAGAATTTTCGTCGTCGAGGGTTTGCAGCGCCCTGTCACTAAGCAGTTGGTGTAGCGGCGCTTTCTCGAAAAGCGCGAGGCTCAA
>CANJHI010000060.1 GCA_947474005.1 Alphaproteobacteria bacterium
CACCATCGTGGTGTGGCTGTCGGTGCCGACCAGCGTGTCGGGATAGGCGACCGTCTCCTTGCCTTCCTTCTTGGTCCACACGACCTGCGCCAGGTACTCGAGGTTGACCTGATGGCAGATGCCGGTGCCGGGCGGCACGACGCGGAAGTTGTCGAACGCCATCGCGCCCCAGCGCAGGAACTGGTAGCGCTCGAGGTTGCGTTCGTATTCGAGCTTCACGTTGGCGCCGAAGGCGCTCGAGTTGCCGAAGTTGTCGACGATCACCGAGTGGTCGATGACGAGATCGACCGGGACCAGCGGGTTGATCTTCTTGGCATCGCCGCCCAGCTTGCCCATGGCGTCGCGCATCGCCGCCAGATCGACCACCGCCGGCACGCCGGTGAAGTCCTGCATCAGCACGCGGGCGGGGCGGAAGTTGATCTCCTTGACCGACTTGCCGCCGTTCTTGATCCAGTCGGCAAAGGCGGCGATGTCGGCCTTCTTGACCGTGGTGCCGTCCTCGTGGCGCACGAGGTTCTCGAGCAGGACGCGCAGCGAGAAGGGCAGGCGGCTGAGATCGCCGACCGCCTTCTCGACCGCCTTGAGGCTGAAGTAGGTGTAGGTCTTGCCGCCGACCTTCAGTGTTTTGCGGGCCTTGAAGCTGTTGGGATGGGCGGCGGCCATGGTCGGATACTCCTGAAGTCGGTTTTGTGCGAGTGGATGGCAAAATAGGGGCATGGACCGGCGCAGGCAATCGGCGGATGCGGGCAGTTGGGGCTTGTGTCAGATTGGCCCGATGCGACTGACATTGGTTCGGGCGGCTGGGGCCCTTGCCGTTCTGCTGACCGCCCAGGTGGAGGCGCTGGCCCAGCGCAATGCCGTGGATTCCTGGGATCCCTCGGTGCGTGAGTTCAACTCATCCTCCGGGACGTCGGCAATTCCCGCCGAGACGCGCAACGCGACCCTGGACGGACTCAACAAGATCCTGTCCACCTCGAAGCTTTCGGCTGTCGATCGCACGCTCTATCTGGGCATTCGTGCCTATCAGCTGAGCCGGGTCGGCCGCGAGGCGGACAGCCAGAAGGATATTGCCGAGATGGGCAAGGTCCTGCCCTCCGACTGGCAAGTCGTGATGGCGCTTACCCTGCCGGCACTGGCCGGAGGCGGCGACCGGGCCGCGGCGCTGCGGACGCTCGACAATGCGCTTCAGCGCAAGCCCGGCGATCCTTCGCTGCTGGTCGCGCAGTCGCAGGTCTATATGCAGCTTGCCGATTTCCAGCGCGCGCTCGGCCTGCTCGACACTGCCATGGCGTCGGCCACGGCGCCGGGGGATCGTCAGCGCGTGTCCTACAATCGCGGTCTGGCGAATTTCAACCTCGGCAACTATGCGCAGGCGGCCGACGATTTCGATGCGACGCTGGCCGGTCGGACCAATTTCAAGGCCAAGCAGTGGCCGCTGCTCTGGCGCTATGCCGCCCAGATCCGCGCCAAGCGCGATGCGCGCGCGACGCTGGCACGGGACGTGGGCGGGGAGAGCCTCAACGAATGGCCGGGACCGATCGCCCGTTTTTTGCTCGGCAAGAGTCCGGTCGGCGAGCTCGAGGTCGCCGCCGAGTCGGACGAGGCGGCCAAGCGCAGCAACGGCAAGTGCCCGGCCGCCTTCTTCATTGGCGTCGACGCGGTGCGCCGGGGCGACAAGCAGAAAGCGCGTGAGCAGTTCCAGCTCGCCCAGGCGCGTTGCCCGACGGTATCGGAACTCAACTGGGCGGCGGCCAGCGAACTGAAGCGGCTTTAGCCGCGCTTCAATCGGTCAAGGCCAGCGGTGCGACGAAGCGGGCAACCTCGGACAGCACATAGGCCGGCTGCTGCAGGTGGGGGCTGTGGCCGCAGTCCGGGACCAGCCTGGTTTCGCAATAGCCACCGACCTTTCCGGCGATGATGCCGAGCTGCAGCTCGCTGCCGTAGTCGTCGTCCTCGCCCTGGATCGCCTGCACCGGGACCATGACGCCGGGCAGTCGTCCGTTGGCGTCCATCGGCTCGAAACCCGGGGCCAGCCAGGCCTCCGACCACAGGCGAAAGCAGCCGTCGACGTTGTCGCCGTGATACTTGACCAGCCGCTGGCGCAGGTCGCCGGTGGCGAAGGTCTCGCGGGCGCGGCGGATGCTGTCGACCGAGACGGCTTCGTTGATGGCGTGGGCGGCCAGAGTTACCACCGCACGCAGCGGCTCGGGATCCGACGCGGCGTAGTTGAGCGCGATCGTGCCGCCGTCGCTATGGCCGACCAGCACGCAGTCGGTGATGGCGAGCGCCTCGAGCAGGTGCGGCAGCACGTCGTCGGCCTCGATCTCCATGTAGCGGACGCCCGGATCGGACGGCCACGGGCTCGAGCGGCCATATCCCGTGCGGTCGTAGACGATGCCGTGACAGCGCGTGGCGTCGCACAGCTTCTGCGGGAAATCCCGCCACATCTCGATGCAGCCCAGCCCCTCGTGCAGGAAGACGAGCGTCGTGCGCTCGAGACCGTCGCTGTGACCCGGGGTCAGGCGGCGGACGCGCAGGCGCCGGTCACCGAGGTCGATGAGGCCGTCGGGAGGGAGGTCGTTGAGGGTGAGGCCGTCGGTGGTCGACACGCTTCAGATGTAGCCGGGACGCGACGGCCTGAGAAGGTGCTCCCGGTTGGGATCCGCGTAACACCCTCGCATTCGCCCGGTCGCTGGCGATGGCTGGCTTGACCGGTTCGAAACGGCTATGGCTATCTGCCTGACGAAATCGCCGCAGAAGCGAACAGTTGTCAGGGGAGTGCAGGGCAGGAATGACGACGGGGACGGCCGACACCGGGACCGACGCTCGGGACACGTTCCCGAAGCTTCTGGCGGAGCGTGCCCGCACTGGCGCGGCGCGGCCGGCCTATCGCGAAAAAGAATATGGCATCTGGCAGACCTACAGTTGGGGCCATGTTGCCGAGCAGGTCCGGCTGCTGGCGGCGGGCCTGGCCGATCTCGGCTTCCGCCGTGGTGACCGGCTGATCGTGGTCGGCGACAACCGCCCGCGTCTTTATTGGTCGATGTGCGCGGCGCAGTCGCTGGGCGGCGTGCCGGTGCCGGTCTACCAGGACTCGGTGGCCGAGGAGCTGGCCTATGTCGTCGACCATGGCGGCGCGCGCTTTGCCCTGGCCGAGAACCAGGAGCAAGTCGACAAGCTGCTGGAGATCCAGAAGAAGGTGCCGTCGCTCGCCGTCATCCTCTACGACGATCCGCGCGGCATGCGGCACTATGACCAGCTCCAGTCCTATGCCGAGATCCAGGAACGCGGCGCCCGGCTGCTCGCAGCGGCACCCGACACTGTTTCGGCCGAGGTCGCCAAGGGGCGCGGCTCGGACGACGCGATCATGCTCTATACCTCGGGCACGACCGGCCGGCCGAAAGGCGCGGTGCTGAGTTACGACAACCTGGTGTGGGCGGCCCGCGCCGGCGCCGAGTTCGACGGGCTCAAGGAGGGCGACGAGCTTCTCTCCTACCTGCCGATGGCGTGGGTGGGCGATCACATCTTCTCCTACGCCCAATGTTACGTCGTTGGCCTGGTGGTCAACTGCCCCGAGTCGGCGGCCACGGTGATGACCGATCTGCGCGAGATCGGCCCGACTTATTATTTTGCGCCGCCGCGCGTGCTGGAAAACCTGATCACCCAGGTCACCATCCGGATGGAGGATGCGGGCTTCCTCAAGCGCCGGCTGTTCCAGTTCTTCATGACGGTGGCCCGCCGGGTCGGACCGGCACTGCTCGACGGGCGGTCGGTGTCGCCGGTCGATCGCCTGCTCTATGCGCTCGGCAATCTCGTCGTCTACGGGCCGCTCAAGAACACGCTCGGCATGAGCCGTGTGCGCGTCGCCTACACCGCGGGCGAGGCGGTCGGGCCGGAGATCTTCAATTTCTACCGCGCGCTCGGCGTCAACATGAAGCAGCTCTACGGACAGACCGAGGCCTCGGTGTTCGTCACCATCCATCCCAACGGCGAGGTCTATCCCGACACGGTCGGCAAGCCGGTTTCCCAGGTCGAACTCAAGATCACCGAGTCGGGCGAGGTGCTCTATCGCAGTCCCGGCGTGTTCAAGGAATATTTCAAGAATCCCGAGGCGACCAACGACACCAAGACCGCCGACGGCTGGGTGCACACCGGCGATGCCGGCTACCTCGACGAACGCGGCCACCTGCGCATCATCGATCGCGCCAAGGACGTCGGAAAGCTGAACGACGGCACGCTGTTCGCACCCAAGTTCATAGAGAACAAGCTGAAGTTCTATCCGCACATCAACGAGGCGGTGGCGTTCGGCCATGGCCGCGACTACGTCGCCGCCTTCGTCAATATCGACATGATCGCCGTCGGCGACTGGGCCGAGCGGCGCAACATCTCCTACGCGAGCTACCAGGAGCTGGCGGCACGGCCCGAGGTCTACGACCTGATCGAGAGCGAGATCGAGCAGGTCAACCGAGACCTTGCCGCCGATCCGCGCATGGCCGGTGCCCAGATCCGCCGCTTTCTGATTTTGAGCAAGGCGCTGGAGGCCGACGACGGCGAGCTCACGCGCACCAACAAGGTGCGGCGCGGCTTCATCGCCGAGCGCTACAAGCCGCTGGTCGACGCGCTCTACGACGGCTCGAAGAGCGCCCATATCAAGGTCGAGGTCACGTTCGAGGACGGCCGCAAGGGCGCCATCGAGGGCGACGTGCAGGTCCGCGACGTGGCGCCTCATACGGCATTGAAGAAGGCGAGCTGACCTCGATGGCCGCCCGCGTTCGTTCGTTTCCCGACGTTCTCCTTTCGGTCGAGAACATCAGCCTGTCGTTCGGCGGCGTGAAGGCGTTGACCGACATCAGCTTCGATATCGCCAAGGGCGAGATCCGCGCCATCATCGGTCCCAACGGCGCCGGCAAGTCCTCGATGCTGAACTGCATCAACGGCTTCTATCATCCGCAGCAGGGCGCCATCACCTACAAGGGCGTCAGGCGCAGCCAGATGAAGCCGCACGAGGCGGCCGAGCAGGGCATCGCGCGCACCTTCCAGAACATCGCGCTGTTTCGCGGCATGTCGACCCTCGACAACATCATGACCGGCCGCAATCTGCGCATGAAGACCGGCCTGTTCTGGCAGGCGCTTCACATCGGCCCGGCGCAACGCGAGGAAATCGAGAACCGCAAGGCGGTCGAACGGATCATCGACTTCCTCGAGATCCAGCACATCCGCAAGGCGCCGGTCGGCCAGCTGCCCTATGGCCTGCAGAAGCGTGTCGAGCTCGGCCGCGCACTCGCCGCCGAGCCCGAGCTGCTGCTGCTCGACGAGCCGATGGCCGGCATGAACATCGAGGAGAAGCAGGACATGTGCCGCTTCATCCTCGATGTGAACGACGAGTTCGGCACGACGATCTGCCTGATCGAGCACGACATGGGCGTGGTCATGGACATCTCTGATCGCGTCGTCGTCCTCGACTACGGCAAGAAGATCGGCGACGGCGTGCCGGACGAGGTCAGGAGCAACGAGGCGGTCGTCGCCGCCTACCTCGGCGTCAGCCACTGACGGAGCACAGATGCTAGGGGCATTCCTCGAAACCTTGATCGGCGGCCTGCTGACCGGCGTGCTCTATTCGCTGGTGGCGCTGGGCTTCGTGCTGATCTTCAAGGCCTCCGGCGTCTTCAACTTCGCGCAAGGCGCGATGGTGCTGTTTGCGGCGCTCACGATCGCCCGGCTCAGCGGCGAGATCGACAACAAGGAAGTCCATCTCGCGAACTTCGTCGTGGCGGCGGCGATCCTGGGTGTCGCGGTGGCGCTCATCGGCTGGTATGCGTGGCGAGAGTATGTGGCGCGCGGCGCCGGGCCGGACGAGCGGCGCAAGATGCAGATGCTGGCCGCCGTCGGCGCGCTGGTCGGCGGCATTGCGGCCTACAGCTACGGCAAGGGCGCGTGGCCGATCTGGCTCGCGATCGCGGCTACCGCGGCCATCATGGGCCTGCTCGCCTATGCCATCGAACGCCTGGTGCTTCGCCATCTCGTGAACCAGGAAGGCATCATTCTCTTCATGGCGACGCTCGGCATCGCCAACTTCCTCGACGGCTTCGGCCAGACGTTGTGGGGCAGCGACATCTACAAGATCAATCTCGGCCTGCCCAAGGACCCGCTGTTCCTGTTCGAGAACGTGTTCCCGGGCGGTCTGCTGGTCGATCCGGGCGAACTCGTGGCGGCCGGCATCGCGGCCGGGCTGGTCGTGGTGCTTGCGATCTTCTTCCAGAAGACGCGTGTCGGCCGCGCGCTCCGCGCCGTCGCCGACGATCACGCCGCGGCCCAATCGGTCGGCATTCCGCTCAACACCATCTGGCTGATCGTGTGGACCGTGTCGGGGCTGGTGGCGCTGGCCGCGGGGCTGATCTGGGGCGCCAAGCTCGGCGTCCAGTTCTCGATCTCGCTGATTGCGCTGAAAGCGTTGCCGGTGCTGATCCTGGGTGGCTTCACCTCGGTGCCGGGCGCCATCGTCGGTGGCCTGATCATCGGCGCGGGCGAGAAGCTCTCCGAAGTGTTCCTGGCGCCCGTACTGGTGAAGGCGTTCGATCTCGCCGGCGGCGGCATCGAAAACTGGTTCGCCTACATGCTGGCGCTCGTCTTCCTGCTGTTCCGGCCACAGGGCCTGTTCGGCGAACGTATCATCGAACGAGTTTGAGGGAGCGGGTGTAGCCGATGCTTTATCGCGAGGCCGGCCAGTTCAAGACGACCTACGTCGCCGACCAGCAGATCTTCCCGATCCTGCAGGATCGGATGTTCGTGCTTGCGGTCATCGTCGCGGCCTTCCTCGCCGTGCCGATGTTCGCCTCGCCCTATCTCTATACCGAGATCCTGATCCCGTTCCTGATCCTGTCGATGGCCGCCATCGGGCTCAACATCCTGGTCGGCTATTGCGGACAGGTCTCGCTCGGCACCGGCGGCTTCATGGCGGTCGGCGCCTATGCCGCCTACAATCTCTGGCTCCGCGTGCCGGAGGTGAACAACCTCATCGTCGTGTTCCTGTTCGGCGGCGTGATGGCGGCTGCGGTCGGCATCCTGTTCGGCATCCCGTCGCTTCGCATCAAGGGCTTCTATCTCGCGGTTGCGACGCTGGCCTCGCAGTTCTTCCTCGACTGGCTGTTCGCGCGCGTGAAGTGGCTGACCAACTACACGCCGTCAGGCTCGGTCGCGGTCGGCAAGCTGGAAGTCTTCGGCTGGCACATCGACACACCGGCCGATCGCTATCTGCTGATCCTGGGCCTCGTGGTGGTGGCCACACTGGTCGCCAAGAACCTGGTCCGCGGCCACATCGGGCGCTCGTGGATGGCGATCCGCGACATGGATATCGCTGCCGAAATCATCGGCTTCCGGCCACTGCGCACCAAGCTCACTGCCTTTGCCGTCAGCTCGTTCTTCATCGGTGTGTCGGGCGCGATGTGGGCGTTCCTGCGGCTCGGCGCCTGGGAGCCGCTGGCGTTCGACATCAACCGGTCGTTCCAGATCCTGTTCATGGTCATCATCGGCGGGTTGGGCTCGCTGCTCGGCAGCTTCCTGGGGGCGGCCTTCATCGTGCTGATGCCGATCCTGCTCAACCAGCTGCCAGGCTGGTTCGGCATCAGGATGTCGACGGCGCTGCTCAGCCACCTCGAATTCATGGTGTTCGGCGCCATGATCGTCTTCTTCCTGATCGTCGAGCCGCACGGCCTCGCCCGCCTATGGGCGGTTGCCAAGGAGAAGCTGCGGCTCTGGCCGTTCCCGCATTGATCTACTAGGCTTTCGACAAGGGGCGGCCGCAAGGACCGGCCCATTACGCAAGGAGGAAACCAATGGGACTTCGTAAAGCAGCGCTGCGAAAAGCGGTGATATTCGGCGCGGCGGTCGCGGCGGCGGGCTTTGTCGCAACGGCCACCGTTCAGGCCCAGACTCCGGGCCCGAACGATCAATTCATCGCCGGCCTGATCTATCGCACCGGCGCCTATGCCCCGAACGGCATCCCGTTCGCCAACGGCATCGCCGACTACTATGCCCTGGTCAACGCCCGCGACGGCGGCATCAACGGCGTCAAGATCAGCTACGAGGAATGCGACACCGCCTACGCCACCGACCGCGGCGTGGAGTGCTACGAGCGCCTCAAGAACAAGGGCCCGACCGGCACCGCCTACGTCTCGCCGCTCAGCACCGGCATCACCTTCGCGCTGACCGAAAAGGCGCCGATCGACAAGATCCCCATCATCTCGATGGGTTATGGCCGCTCCGAGTCGCGCGACGGCAGCGTGTTCCAGTGGAACTTCCCGCTGCTCGGCACCTACTGGTCGGCCGCCGACATCATCATGCAGCACATCGCCAAGAAGGAAGGCGGCTTCGACAAGCTCAAGGGCAAGAAGATCGTGCTGGTCTATCACGACTCGCCCTACGGCAAGGAGCCGATCGCCTTGCTCGAGCAGCGCGCTAAGATGCACGGCTTCGAGTTCACGCCGATGCCCGTCACCCATCCCGGTGTCGAGCAGAAGGCGACATGGCTGCAGATCCGCCAGAACCGCCCGGACTATGTCCTGCTGTGGGGCTGGGGCGTCATGAACTCGACGTCGATCAAGGAAGCGGCCGCGGTCGGCTTCCCGCGCGACAAGATGTACGGCGTGTGGTGGTCGGGTGCGGAGCCCGATGTCCGTCCGGCCGAGGACGGCGCCAAGGGCTACAACGCCGCCATGCTGCAGCACGGCGCCGGCCAGTTCGCGGTCCATGCCGACCTCAAGAAGTTCCTCTACGACAAGGGACAGGGCAGCGCGAAGTATGACGAGACCGGCGAGGTGCTCTACAACCGCGGCCTGATCAACGGCATGCTGGGCGTCGAGTCGATCCGCAAGGCGCAGACCAAGTTCGGCAACAAGCCGCTCACCGGCGAGCAGGTCCGCTGGGGCATCGAGAACCTCGAGATCTCGGCCGCCCGCATCAAGGAACTGGGCTTCGAGGGCATGCTGCAGCCGATGAAGGTGAGCTGCTCCGATCACGAAGGTACCCGCGCCGGCCGCATCCAACAGTGGGACGGCAAGAAATGGACCGTCGTCAGCGAATGGTACGAGTCCGACGACAAGGTCATCAAACCGATGGTCGACGCCGCGGCGAAGAAGTACGCCGAGGAGAAGAAGCTCACCGTCCGCGACTGCTCCAAGGAGAGCTGAGCCAGACGTGACGCTCTCTTCGACCCCCTCCGGCCCTTCGGGCCACCTCCCCCGTCAGACGGGGGAGGCCGGGAGGGGGGCAGCGCCCGCCAACGTCATCGACGTCGCCAACATCGAGGTGATCTACAATCACGTCATCCTCGTGCTGAAGGGCGTTTCGTTGTCGGTGCCGGAGGGCGGCATCGTGGCGCTGCTGGGCGGCAACGGCGCCGGCAAGTCGACGACGCTGAAGGCGATCTCCAACCTGCTGCGCACCGAGCGCGGCGAGGTCACCAAGGGCCAGATCCATTGCCGCGGCGAGCGGGTCGACGGGCTCACACCCAACGACCTGGTGCGGCGCGGCGTGATCCAGGTGATGGAAGGACGGCACTGCTTCGGCCATCTCACGGTCGAGGAGAACCTGCTGACCGGCGCCTTCATCCACGGCAGCAAGCGCCGCCAGATCGCCGACGATCTGGAGAAGGTCTATCACTACTTTCCACGCCTCAGGGACCGTCGCACCAGCCAGGCGGGCTACACCTCGGGCGGTGAGCAGCAGATGACGGCGATCGGCCGGGCGCTCATGAGTCGGCCCACCACCATCCTGCTCGACGAGCCGTCGATGGGACTGGCGCCGCAGCTCGTCGAGGAGATCTTCGAGATCGTGAAGAACCTCAACGAGACGGAAAAGGTTTCTATCCTGCTGGCCGAGCAGAACACCAACGTGGCACTGCGTTACGCCCACTACGGCTATATCCTCGAGAACGGCCGGGTGGTGCTCGACGGCAACGCCGCCGCCTTGCGCGAAAACGAGGACGTGAAGGAATTCTACCTCGGCATCGCGGGCGAAGGCCGCCGCTCGTTCCGTGACGTAAAACACTACCGCCGGCGCAAGCGCTGGCTCTAGGTGCGGATGAGCGTCATCCACGCCGCGAAGGCGAGCGGCGGCAGGGCGATCAGGTCGACGACCGCGATGGTACGCAACGCGCCCGCGGGATTGCCGTAGAGCGCGTAAAAGCCCAGGAAGCCCACGACGTTGAGGGTGGCAGCCAACAGCGCCGCCGGGCGCACCGGGGCGGCCCAGCTCGCCCACAGGCAGAGGATGCCGACCAGCGCCAGCAGCAGCGCCCGGTGCCGCAGCATCACCAGTAGCGTCGAGTCGCTTGGCGCGATTCCATAGAGACGCGAGAGCGTCTCGGGCACGAAGATCGGCGCGATCGGCATCAGGTGAATGGCACCGACGACGGCGAAGGCAAGAGCGGTCCACATGCCGGCAGCATGGCCGCGGGCCGGCGACCCGTGCAATTACCCCTGAGGTAAAGGTCTCTAGAGCAGATCCCGTTCGGGATGACACCGCTTTTGTTGCACGCGAGTACGTCAAATCGGAACCCGCTCTAGGCCGCCTTCCACACCGACAGGGAGGACCGCCCGCAAGTCCGCGGCAAGTCTATCCAGTCCTCTTCGCGTTGAATGAGGACGGGAGTGCCAGCAAGAACAATCGCTTGGTCTATTCATTGGGGCGGGCTGCGGCCGCAACCCGCTTCACGATCGGCCGGGTGGTGCTTGACGGCAATGCCGACGCCTTGCGCGAGAACGAAGACGTCAAGGAATTCTACCTCGGCATCGCCGGCGACGGCCGGCGCTCGTTCCGCGCCGTCAAACACTACTGCCGGCACAAGCGCTGGCTGTGATTTGACAAGAGGATAGGAATATCCTACCTGGGGATCGCCGGCGCGACATTCCGTCAGGAAGAGACAGCGCCCTTTTGTGCTGAAATTTCTGGGCCGCGGTGCAGGGCCGATTTGGCGATAAATGTCGCACTTCGTTTCCCGTTTCGGGGCGGCGCGATCGCCAGATTATGGAGCCGGGTCAGACGTTTAGCCGGCTGGAGGAGCGCGCAAGATAGGAAGGAAATTCGCGGTCCCTCACGATGCAGCGGCCGCCACCTTCTTCGGGATCGGCGGGGCAAAGCGGAAGGCGGCCCCCAACCGGTTCCAGGCGTTGATGGTGGCGATTGAGGTGCTCAGGAACACCAACTCGCCTTCGCTGAAGTGCCGGCGGACGGCGTCGTAGGCCGCGTCGGAGACGCTGTGGCCCGCGAGATGCGTCAGCGCCTCGGCCCAGGCAAGCGCTGCACACTCGCGTTCGGAAAAGATGCCGGCCTCGTGCCAGGTCGCGACGAGATCGAGCTTCTCCTGGGCGATGCCGAGCTTGCGCGAGACATTGAGATGGATTTGCAGGCAGAAGGCGCAGTTGTTGATCTGCGAGACGCGGAGCTTGGCGAGTTCCACGATCTCCTTGTCGAGGCCCGACTCGTCGGCCGTCTTGCCCATGGCGATCAGGGCGGCCTGGGCGGCGGGCGCGGTCTTGGCGAAGCTGTCATAGGCGATGCGGACGTTGGACATGCTCTTCTCCGGGTTCGCCGCAGGATATTAGAACTCTGATATTGTTTTCAAGGCCCACGGTCCAGTCTACGGTCCCGGGCAAATCGAGGGAAACGCGCCATGTCCAAGCACTACGACACGCTGGAAACCCGCTCGCCCGCCGAGCGCGAAATGGCGCTGATGCAGGCGCTGCCGCAGCAGATCGCCCACGCCAAGGCCAATGCGCCGTTCTTCGCGGGCTGGCTGAAGGATGTCGATCCGGCTGCGGTCACTTCGCGGGCGGCGCTCGCCAGGCTGCCGGTGCTGCGCAAGTCGATGCTGGGCGAGGTGCAGAAGAAGCACCCGCTGATGGGCGGCCTGATCACCGTGCCGATGACCAAGGTGCGCCACGTCTTCATGTCGCCCGGTCCGATCTTCGAGATCGACACCGACGAGCCCGACTATTTCCGCGGTGCGCGGGCGATGTTCGCCGGAGGCTTCCGGCCCGGCGACGTCGTCTACAACACCTTCTCCTATCACCTGACGCCGGCCGGCATCATGATGGAGTCGGCGCTCCGCGCGCTCGGCTGCGCCGTGGTCCCGGGCGGCGTCGGCAACACCGAGCTCCAGCTCGACGCCATCGCCGCGATCAGGCCCAGCGGCTATGTCGGGACGCCCTCGTTCCTGAAGATCCTGATCGAGAAGGCGGCCGAGCTCGGCAAGGATATCTCCTCGATCAAGCACGCCTTCGTCGGCGCCGAGGCGCTGCCGCCGAGCCTGCGTCAGATGTTCATCGATAAAGGCATGACCTGCCTGCAAAGCTACGGCACCGCCGATCTCGGGACCATCGCCTACGAGTCCGAAGCGATCCAGGGCATGACCGTCGACGAGGGCGTGATCGTCGAGATCGTGCAGCCCGGCACCGGCGATCCGGTACCCGAGGGCGACGTCGGCGAGGTGGTCGTCACCACCTTCAACCGCGCCTACCCGCTGATCCGCTTCGGCACCGGCGACATGTCGGCGGTGCTGGCGGGGCCGAGCCCGTGCGGGCGCACCAACATGCGCATAAAAGGTTGGATGGGCCGCGCCGACCAGCGCACCAAGGTGCGCGGCATGTTCGTCGATCCCGAACAAATTGCCGAGATATCGAAGAAGCATCCCGGCCTCGGCCGCCTGCGGCTGGTGATCGACTGGGTGAACCAGGCCGACGTCATGACCTTGAAAGTCGAAGCCGCGCAGCCATCGCCCGACCTGGAGAAGGCGATGACAGACACGATCCGCACCGTCTGCAAGGTCGGCGGCAAGGTCGAGTTCGCCCAGCCCGGCAGCCTGCCCAACGACGGCAAGGTGATCGACGACGTCAGAAAATATACGTGAGGGCGAGATGGAACTGGGTCTGGGCAACAAGCACGCGCTGGTCACCGGCTCGACCGCCGGCATCGGCTACGCCATCGCCAAGGGCCTGGCGGCCGAGGGCGCCAGTGTGGTGATCACCGGCCGCACGCAGGCCGGCGTCGATGCCGCCCTCGCGCGCCTGCGCGAATCGGTGCCCGAGGCCAAGGTGACCGGCATCGCCGCCGACTGCGCCACCGCGGAAGGGGCGGCCATGGTGTTCGAGCGCGTGCCGCAGCTCGACGTGCTGGTGAACAACTTGGGCATCTACGGGCGCAAGCCCGCCTTCGAGATCGACGACGCCGAATGGCGGCGCTTCTTCGAGACCAACGTCATGAGCGGCATCCGCTTCACGCGCCATTATGCGCCGGGTATGGCCAAGCGCGGCTGGGGCCGTGTGCTCTTCGTGTCGAGCGAATCGGCGCTCAACATCCCGCCGGAGATGATCCACTACGGCATGACCAAGACCGCCCAGCTCTCGATCAGCCATGGCTTCGCCATGGAACTGGCGGGCACGGGGGTGACGGTGAACGCGCTGCTGCCGGGCCCGACCCACACCGAGACCACCGACAGGCTGCGCGCCGAGCGTGCCAAGGCGTCGGGCGTGACGGTGGCCGAGATCGAGGCGGCGTTCCTGCGCGATTTCAGGCCGACCTCGCTGATCCGCCGCTTCACCACCGCCGACGAGGTGGCGGCACTGGGCGTCTATCTCTGCAGCGAGGTGGCGTCCGGCACGTCGGGTGCCGCGATGCGCGTCGACGGCGGTGTGGTCAACCAGATCATGTGACGGGCCGTGAGGTCGGTCAGTTCACGTCGAGCTTCAGCCCTTCCTTGTCGATCACGCCCTTCCATAGCGCGATCTGGGCGTTCACGAAGTCGTTGAACTGCGCGGGCGTGCCGTAGGCCGGGAAGCCCGCCATGGTCTTGAAGCGCTCCTTGGTGCCGGCGTCGTCGAGCCAGGCCTTCATTTGGGCATTGTAGGAATCGACCACCGGCTTGGGCGTGTTGGCCGGCAGGAAGACGCCGAACCAGGTCGAGACGTCGAACGGCTTCAGCTCCGGCATGGTCTCGCAGATCGGCACCAGATCGGGCGTCAACGGGTTGCGCTCCTTGGAGGTGAGGCCGAGCGCCCGGAGCTTGCCCGCCCGCACGAACTCGATCGAGGTCGTGAGATTGTCGAAGAAGAACTGGGTCACCCCCGCCGTCAGGTCCTGCAGCGCGGGCGCAGCGCCTCGGTAGGGGATGTGCTCGGCCTTGGTCCCGGTCAGCTGAAGGAACCAGGCGGCCGAGAGGTGCGGCGACTGGCCGGTGCCTGACGAGGCGTAGGAGGCCTTGCCGTTCTGCGCCTTCAGCCAGGTCACGAACTCCGGCACGGTCTTGGCCGGCACCGAGGGATGGACCACCAGCACGTTGGGCGCGGTGAGGACGCACGACACCGGGATCAGGCCCGCCTGGGTGTAGGGCATGTTGCGGTAGAGCGAGTAGGCGATCGACTGCGGGCCGATATTGCCCATCAGGGCCGTGCTGCCGTCGGGGGCCGATTTGACCACCTCGTTGGAGCCGATGACGCCGCCCGCGCCCGACTTGTTGTCGACCACGCAGGACTGGCCCCAGGCCTGCTGGAGATGGGCGGCGAGCAGGCGGGCCACGATGTCGGTGGTGCCGCCGGGCGCCGCCGGAACGACGATCTTGGTCCCCTGGGTGGGCTTCCAGGCCGGCGAGCCGCTCGACTGGGCGCGGAGGCCGGCAGGCAGCAGGGCGGTCATGGGCAGAGTTGCGGCGCCAGTCAGGGCTGCGCGGCGGGAAAGGCGGCGAATCATGGTTTCCTCACATTTTTGTATAGTTGGATCACCCGTAACATGTGCGTGTGAGCGGACCAAGCGAGGGCGCCGCGCTCGTGTCGCACTGGCAAATTCGCCACATTTCCCGTATCTATTGTTTGTGCGGTCGCCCCCGACTCGCCGGGCTCTTCCGGCGCGTTCGCCCCCCCCCTCTCACGGGGTCCGCGCCAAGGAGGAATATCTTGAAGAGGCGCACTTTCGTCTCTGGCACAGCGGCGTTCGCCGCAGCCAGTGTCGTGTCGCCGGCGTTTGCCGCGACGGTCAAACCCTACAGCTGGGATCTCAATCCGCCGACCGATACGCGCGATAATTTCATCGCTTGGGGCAAGGGCCGCGGCGAGGACCCGGTGTTCCTCGGCCAGCGCTGGGACCGCTTCCAGGCGCTGGTGAAGAACAAGGACATCTGGGGGCAGGCCACCATCCGCGCCTTCCTCCTCACGCCGCGCGAGGAGTTCGCCTCGATCAGCCCGGCGATCCACAAGCGTGCCTACGAGCATGCCTTCCTCGACATCGGCTATGGCGTCACCATGTCCGGCCCGCACATCCAGGGCCGCATGACCAACGTCATCGACGTCAAGCGCGGCGAGAAGGTGCTCGAGATCGGCACCGGCTCGGGCGTGCAGTCGGCCTACATCGCCAACCTCACCGAGAACGCCTACACGATCGAGATCATCGCCCCGCTCGCCGCCCGCACGCGCGCGCTGTACGACAAGCTGATCGACAAGGGCTACACCGAGTACAAACACATCAAGACCAAGAACGCCGACGGCTACTACGGCTGGGAAGAGGCGGGTCCGTTCGACAAGATCATCGTGACCTGCGGCATCGATCACGTGCCGCCGCCGCTCCTGCAGCAACTCAAGGCCGGCGGCCTCATGGTCATCCCGGTTGGCCCCCCCGGCGCCCAGCGCGTGCTCAAGGTCGCCAAGACCCAGGGCGCCGATGGTTCGATCACCACCAGCCGCGAGGACATCTACGGCGGCAAGATCGTGCCGTTCGTGCCCTTCACCAAGCTCGAGGGCGACAAGATCGCGGGCACGCACAACCGCTGAGACCTGCCGTGCCTGCGCACGGAAGGTTCTGAGAAAATACTACCGGTGTCATCCCGAGCGTAGCGAGGGACCTTTGATCGGACGTAGCGAAAGATCCCTCGCTACGCTCGGGATGACAACGATGTTGGGGTGACAGACCATCCCGACCACTACCCCTTCTAGAGATCGCACAAAGCGATCCAAGAATAGCAACGGAGCCTCCCCCCTTTGACCGTCTCCGTCGATCTCGACAATCGTCCGTCGCTTTCCTTCTATCTGTCCGTTGGCCTCGTCGCCGGCAGCATCATCGCGCTGCAGATCGGCATCATGCGGGTGTTCTCGGTCGGCAGCTGGGCCCACTTCGGCTCGCTGGTCGTGAGTCTCGCCATGTTCGGCTTCGGCCTCACCAGCGCGGTCATGTGCGTCGGCAAGGGCTGGTTCGAGCGCCACTGGGAGGGCGCGGTCAAGGGCGCGCTACTGGCCTTCGGACCGCTGATGGTGGTGTGCAACCTCGCCGCCCAGCAGGTGCCGTTCAACGCCATCTTCCTGATCTCCGACCCGATGCAGAAATGGCGTCTGCTCGCCAACTTCGTGCTCTATTTCCTGCCCTTCCTGGCCGGCGCCCTCTATCTCGGCGTCATCTTCCTGAAGGCGAAGAAGACTTTCAGCCGCGTCTACTTCGCCGATCTCGTGGGCTCGGGCCTGTGCGGGCTTTCCGTGCTGCTCGCCATGTACTTCCTCAAGCCCGACGACCTCATCATGGCGCCGCTGCTGCTGTGGCTGGCCGGCGGCGTGCTGTGGTTCGTGGCGCTGGGCGACCGCCGCGGCATTGCCGCCATCGTGGGCGTCGCCATTCTGTCGGCGGCCGTGCACTACGCCGCGCCGCCGCTGCTCGGCATCCCCAAGCTCGCCGTCTCCGACTACAAGGGCGTGTCCTACGCCCGCAAGTTCCCCGACGCCGTGCGCACCTACGAGCGCGCTTCGCCGTTCGGCTACCTGGAAATCTATTCCAGCTCCTACCTCCACTTCGCGCCGGGCCAGTCCGACAACGCGGCCTTCAATGTAAAAAAAATGCCGGCCAACGCCTATCTCGGCCTCTACATCGATTCCGAGGGACCGGCCGGCGTCATAAAAGATCTGCCGGCCGACGAGACGCCGTATTTCAGATATCTGCCGATGTTCTATCCGTACCTGCTGAAGAAGGACCCCAACACCTTCGTCGTGCAGTTCGGCGGCGGTATTTCGACCGCGGTGGCGCTGAAGTCCGGTTCCAAGCACGTGACCGTGGCCGAGGGCAATCCCGCGCTGCTGACGGCGTTCCGCGAAGACAAGGGCCTGCGCGACTTCACCGGCGACGTGCTCAACAATCCCAAGGTCACCGTCATCGACTACGACGGCCGGCTCTATGTCGCCGGCACCAAGAACCGCTACGACATCATCGACCTGTCGCTGGCCGACTCGGCCGGCCTGTCGAGCCCGGGCGGCTTCTCCATCGTCGAGAAGTATTCTTATACGCGTGAGGCCATGACCGCCTACATGCGTGCGCTGACGCCGGGCGGCGTCCTCTCGGTCACGATGTGGAACAAGGAAGAGCCGCCCAAGTCGGTGCTGAAGCTCTACGCCACGATGGCGGCGGCGGCGCGTGACGTGGATGGCGGCAAGGACGTGGCGCAGAAATTCTACGTCGTGTCGTCCTACCTCTCGACCGCGACCGTGCTTTATAAGCGCGACGGCTTCACGCCCGCCGAAATAGCGCAGCTCAACGCCCACACCAAGGCGATGTCGTTCGACGAGATCTACTATCCCGGCTTCAAGGTCGACACCTCGACACTGCCGCAGATCCTCTCCGATTATCGCGACCAGTTCTTCTTTGCGGGCGAAGCCGCCGATCCGACGGGCCCCTCGGAGAAGGAGCCCAACGACAAGCCGCCGCCGGGCGCGCCGACCGAGGTGAAAGCCGACGGGCCGCCGCCGGCGCCCATCGTGCCGGCAACCGTGCTGGGCCGTCTCGCCTGGCACTATCTGATCGATGGCGGCTGGCAGAAGGTCGCGGACGAGTACGTCTTCGACACCCGCATCCTCACCAACCACCAGCCGTACTTCGCCGCCTACATCAAGGTGGGCGACCTGCTGAAGTTCACCGACCGCCTCGAACTGGTACAGGACGAGTGGGGCTACCTGCTGCTGTGGGCGACGCTGGGCATTGCCACGATCTTCGCCCTCACGCTCGTGCTGTTTCCGGTGGTCTTCGGCTGGCGCACCATTTTCAGCCGCTATCCCGGCAAGGCCGGCACGATGCTCTATTTCCTCTGCCTCGGCCTCGGCTACATCATCGTCGAAGTGGGCATGATCTCCCACTTCATCCTCGCGCTTTCCAACGCCACGGTGTCGGCCTCGGTGCTGATCACCGGCATGCTGGTCTTCTCGGGCTGCGGCAGCTTCTTCTCCGAGCGTTTCCTCGACCGCTCGCGCACCTTCATGCCCAAGGTGTTCCTGGCGATCTTCCTGATCCTGACGCTCTACGCCTTCACCATCGACTACGCGCTCGACTGGATCGGCACGCTGCCCTATGCGCTGCGCATCGTGCTCTGCCTGCTGCTGCTGCTGCCGCCGTCCTTCCTGATGGGCTTCCCGATGCCGACGGCCATGACCACGCTCGGCCGCCTCGGCAAGGACCACATGTTCCTGTGGGCCTGGGGCATCAACGGCTGCTTCTCGGTGATCGGCGCCGCCCTGGTGCCGATCGTGGCGACCAGCTTCGGACTGCCGGCCGTCGTGCTGGTGGGGGCGGTCGCCTACCTGGTGGCGCTGCCCGCTTTCTTCTCCGTCCTGATGCCGCTCGAGAAAGAGCGGCCACCTGGGACAAAACTCGGCGCTGCGTGAAGCGGCGGGCGTTGCTGCTGGGGGCCTTGCTGATGCCGACCGCCGCGCACGCCCAGAGCCAGACGACGCGCAAGACACCGAGCAAGCGCCAACCGGCCAGGCCGGCGGTGAAAAAGCCGCCGCCACCTCCGCCGCCGAAAGAAGCGAAGACGCAGCTCGTCACCTTCAACGCAGCACCGTTCCCCTATCGCGGACTCATCCCCGGCACAACCAAGCCATTCCTCGACGCGCGCGACGCCCAGCGGCGCGGCCACACAACGCTGCGCGGCGATGTCTTCTGGGAGGACGCGACCTACAGCGACCGCCGCTCGCTGCTCTACCTGCCGCCGGGCTTCGACCCGGCGCGCCCGGTGCTGATCGTGCTCTATCTCCATGGCCAGGCCGCCACGCTCGAGCGCGACGTGATGGTCCGCCAGGCCGTGCCGCGGCAGGTCGCCGACTCAGGCCAGAACATCGCCCTGGTGGCGCCGCAGCTTGCCCTCGATGCGACCGATTCGAGCGCCGGCAATTTCTGGCGCGGCGGCCACTTTGCAACCTACCTGGACGAGGCCGCCGAACGGCTGATGCGGCTCGAAGGCAATCGCCAGTCCGGTCGCTCGTTCAATCTCGCCTCCGTGGTGATCGTGGCCTACAGCGGCGGCTATCTCTCCGCCGCCTATGCGCTGGAGCGCGGCGGCGCCAACCACCGCATCAAGGGCGTCATCCTGATGGACGCCCTCTATGGCGACGAGGACAAGTTCGCCACCTGGTTCGCCGCGCGCCGGCGGCAGGCCTTCCTGCTCAGCGCCTTCACCGAGTCGACCCGCGAGGAGAACGCCACGCTGCAGGAGCTCCTTGCAAAGAAGCGCATCCCCTTCACCAAGGGTTTGCCCAGGACCCTGTCGCCCGGCACCGCCGCCTTCGTGGCCACCGGCGGCCTCGACATGCATGGCGATTTTGTGACGCGCGCCTGGCAGCCCGACCCCCTCGAAAAAGCATTGGCGATGATTCCCGGCTATGGCCCGGTCCATGCTAAAAAGGGCGCATGAGCGATCCTCTCCGCCAGGAACTCCTGGATGTCTTTACCGGCCGCGCGACGCGCCGCTATGGCCTCAGCGCCATCAACCAGCTCCAGCACGCGCTGCAGGCAGCGGCTCTTGCCGAGGCTGACAACGCACCGCCCGCCACCGTGCTGGCCTCGCTGCTGCACGACGTCGGCCACATGATCCATCACCTGGGCGAAGACCCGGCGGCGCGTGGCGTCGACGACGTCCACGAGGAACTGGGCGCCAAATGGCTGGCCGAGCGCTTCGGCCCCGAGGTCAGCGAGCCGGTTCGTCTGCATGTCGCGGCCAAGCGCTATCTCTGCGCCGTCGAGCCGGATTATTTCGGCAAGCTCTCACCCGATTCGGTGCGCAGTCTCGGCCTGCAGGGCGGCCCGATGTCGGCCGACGAGATCGAGGCTTTTCGCCGTCATCCGCAACACGCCGAGGCTGTCCGTCTGCGTCGCTACGACGAGGAAGCCAAGGACCCGACCGCCAGCACCCCCGACTTCGACCACTACCTGCGCCACGTCGCGGCCTGCCGTAAGTAATTCCCATTACATCAAGGATCCCTCGGTCTCCGGCCTCGGGATGAGACGGTAACCATGATCTCCCGCATCGACGTCGAGGCCGCCTGGAACCTCATCCGCCCGCATGTGCGCCGCACGCCCGTGATCGAGCTCAGGGCCGGCTCGCTGGGTGTCGCATCACCGCTGGCGCTGAAACTCGAATCGCTGCAGGTGAGCGGCACGTTCAAGGGCCGCGGCGCCTTCCACAAGCTGCTGGCCTCGAAAGTGCCGGCGGCCGGTATCGTCGCGGCTTCCGGCGGCAACCATGGCGCGGCCGCGGCCTATGCGGCACGGGCGTTGGGCCACACGGCCGAGATCTTCGTGCCCACCATCGCCTCACCCGCCAAGGTGGCGCGGCTCCGCACGTATGGTGCAGTCGTCTATCAGATCGGCGCGGTCTACGCCGAGGCGCGTGCCGCGTCGGAGGCCCGCGCGGCAGAGACCGGTGCGCTGATCGTGCCAGCCTACGAGGACGAAGTCGTGTTCGCCGGCGCGGGTAGCGTCGCGCTGGAACTCGCCGAGCAGGCCAAGTTTGATACGCTGCTGGTGGCGGTCGGTGGCGGTGGCCTGATCGCCGGCTGCGCGGCCGCGATCGGCGCGGCCACCAGGATTGTCGCCGTCGAGACCGAAGGTACACCGACCCTGCACGAGGCGTTGAAGGCCGGCCGGCCGGTCGAGGTGAAGATCTCCGGCATCGCCGCCGATGCGCTGGGCGCCAGCCTCATCGGCACGCCCAATTTCGAGGTGGCGCAGAAACTCGTCGCTGAGTCGGTGCTGGTGAGCGACGACGCCGTGCGCGCGGCGCAGCGTGCGCTGTGGGAAGAGCTGCGCATCGTCGCCGAGCCGGCCGGCGCCACCGGCCTCGCCGCCCTGATGTCGGGTGCCTACCGGCCGATGCCGGGCGAGCGCGTGGCCACTCTGGTCTGTGGTGCCAACACCGATCCTGGATCGGTGGCCTGACGGTTGAACGGTAGGCCGCCCGATGACAGGCTGCATCAGCCGGGCATTTTGGGGGAGAAGGGCTTGCACGCCACGACGGGAGATGGCCGGCTGCTCATCGAGCGCCTGCGGGAGATCGTTGGGTCCGGGCACGTCCTCACGAGTCCGTCGAGCACGCGGCGCTTTCGCACCGGCATCCGCTTCGGCAGCGGGCCGGTGCTGGCGGTGGCGCGGCCCGGCAGCCTGGTCGAGCAATGGCGGGTGCTAAAAGCCTGCATCGCTTCCAATGCGATCGTGATCGTGCAGGCGGCCAACACCGGCCTGACCGGCGGTTCCACGCCCGACGGCGACGACTACGACCGCGACATCGTGATCGTGAGCACGCTGCGCATAGCGGCGGTGCATCTGATCGACGACGGAAGGCAGGCGGTGTGCCTGCCCGGCGCGACGTTGTTCCAGCTCGAGAAGATGCTGCGGCCGCTCGGCCGCGAGCCGCATTGCCTGATCGGCTCGTCGTGCATCGGCGCGTCGGTTTTCGGCGGCGTGTGCAACAATTCCGGCGGCTCGCTGATCCATCGCGGCCCGGTTTTTACGCAACTCACGCTCTATGCCCAGGTGGGGGATGACAACGGCCTTCGGCTCGTCAACCATCTCGGCATCGAGCTCGGCACCGACGAGGAGGAGATACTGGCGCGTGTCGAGCGCGGCGGCTTTGCGAGCGGCGACATCACGCACCCGGCGGACCGCGCCGCCTCCGACCAGGGCTACGAGGCGCACGTGCGCGACATCGATGCAGCCACGCCGGCACGCTTCAACGCCGATCCGCATCGCCTGTTCGAGTCCGCCGGGAGCGCCGGCAAGGTGATGATCTTCGCCGTGCGCCTCGACACCTTTGCGCGCGACGAGCGCACGTCCGTCTTCTACATCGGCTCCAACGACACGCAGGAGCTGGAGCAGGTGCGCCGCCACATGCTGGGCGAGTTCCGCTCGCTGCCGGTCTCGGGCGAGTACATCCATCGCGGCGCCTACCGCGTCGCCGAGACCTACGGCAAGGACACGTTTCTCGCCATCCGCCATCTCGGCACCGACCGGCTGCCGGCGCTGTTCGCGCTAAAAGGCCGGTTCGACTCCTTCGCCGCGCGCCTGCCGTTCCTGCCGCACGACCTCAGCGACCGGGTGATGCAGGCGGTGGCCTCGCTCTTCCCGTCGCACCTGCCGGCGCGCATGACCGGGTATCGCGACCGCTTCGAGCACCACCTGATCGTGAAGATGCCGGGCGACGGAATCGAGGAGGCGCGCGCGTGGCTGAAGACGGCCTTCCCGTCGGCGACCGGCGACTTCTTCGAATGCACGCCCGACGAGGGCGAGAAGGCGATGCTGCACCGTTTCGCCGTTGCGGGCGGCGCCAACCGGTATCGCGCCGTGCACCGCGCCGAAGTGCAGGACATCCTGGCGCTGGACATCGCGCTCCGGCGCAACGACCGCGACTGGTACGAGACCCTGCCGGCCGAGATCGACGACAAGCTGGCGGTGAAGATCTACTACGGGCATTTCTTCTGCCACGTGCTCCACCAGGAATATATCGTCCGCAAGGGCCACGACCCGGTCGCGATCGAGCACGCCATGTGGAAGCTGCTGGACGCGCGCGGCGCGGAATATCCCGCCGAGCACGACGTCGGCCACCTCTACAACGCCAAGCCGGCGCTGGTCTCGCACTTCCGCCATCTCGATCCCTGCAACTGCTTCAACCCCGGTATCGGACACACTTCCAAGCTGACGCACTGGGCGTGAGGGAAATGGGCGTGAGGGCGAGGAGCGACAGCGATGCATGACCAGGACGTGCGGGCAGCCTTGCTGCGGCATTGGAATGCTTCCGACGCCAACGACTTCGGGGCGGAGCATGAGATCTACGGAGAGCACGCGGTGCTGGAATATCCCCAGTCGGGCGAGCGCATGCGCGGTGCGCACGACATCCAGGCGTCGCGGATGGCGCAGCCGAGCCGCAAGCGCTTTACCGTGCGGCGTGTGCTGGGAGGCGGCGGGCTTTGGGTCAGTGAACTCATCGTCACCTATGACGAGCAGCCGGTCTACATGGTGAGCGTCATGGAGTTCGAGGACGGCAAGGTGGTGCGCGAGACACAATACTTCGGCGACCCGTTCGATTCAGGCCCCTCCCGTGCCCAGTGGGTCGAGCGGATGGGTTGATCCTTGCCGAGGGCAACGGACCATGGCTACCGGGTGCTCGCCCGGTCGGAGCTACCTCCCGACACGACAGAGCTTGCCCGATACCTGATCGGCAAGGTCGTGGTGCGCACGACGCCTGAAGGCGTCCTCAGCGGACGCATCGTCGAGACGGAGGCCTATCCGGTCGGCGACGCCGCGGGTCACGCCTATCGCGGCGAAACGGCCCGCACGCACGCGCTCTTCCTCGATCGCGGCCACGCCTATGTCTATCTCGCCTACGGCGTGTCCTGGATGCTCAACGTCTCGAGCGAAGCCGCGGGCGTTGGCGCCGGAGTCCTGATCAGGGCGCTGTCGCCGCTCGAGGGGATCGCCACGATGCAGCGAAACCGGCGCATCCAGAACCTGCGCGACCTGGCGCGCGGCCCGGGGCGTCTTGCTGCCGCCCTCGACATCGATCGCCGCGTGGACGGCATCGATCTTTGTCGCAGGGGCCCCTTATGGATTGCGCGCGATGCTGGCGACACGCCCGACGACACCCCCGACGTGGGAACCAGCACACGGATTGGCCTCTCGCAGGAAGCCCAACGCCTTCTGCGCTTTTATGTCCGGGGCGATCGCTTCGTCAGCGGCCCGAAGGCGCTCAATCGTTGAGTGGGGAGCAGCAGCGGGTTACTTAACCCCTAGCAACTCGACATCGAAAATCAGCGTGGCGTTGGGCGGAATGACGCCGCCGGCGCCACGCTCGCCATAGCCGAGCTGCGGCGGAATGATCAGCGTCCGCTTGCCGCCGACCTTCATGGTGGCAACGCCTTCGTCCCAGCCGCCGATGACGCGCTTCATGCCGATGGGAAACTCGAAGGGCTGGCCGCGATCGACGGAAGAATCGAATTTCTTGCCTTTCGCGCCCCCCTCGGAGAGCCAGCCGGTGTAGTGCATGACACAGGTCTGGCCGGCCTTGGGGCTCGCGCCCGTGCCGACGGTCGTGTCGATGATTTTCAGGCCGCTGTCGGTCGTCATGGCTTTTCCTTGCGTTTGCGCGCCAGCTGGACTGCCAGCAGCGAGAACTGCTGAGGCGAGAATGAGGCGACGGGTCACTGGCATGTGTCTTTTCCCTGGGAGAGATCGCTTGCGGGCCAGCAATACGAAACAATGGCGCGGAAGCCAACCCCGCTAATACGTCGTTGTCCAGCGGGTCTCGAGTTCCGCCTCGATACGGCGGTGGCGCGCCCTGATCACATCGGCCGGCACCGCGCTCACGAAGGCGTAGAAGGTCTTGTTTCGGATCGCATCGATCACCCGCTCGCCGACCAGCCTGGGATCGATGCCGGTCCGCGCCAGGCGCTCCGCCATGACCGCCTCGGCGGTCGGCTGCAGCTGCGGGCCGCCCAGGTGATCCGGCCGATGGCGCGCGCCTTGCGCCAGGTTGGTGGCGATCGGACCCGGGCACAGCGCCGTCACGCCGACATTGGTGCCCTCGAGTTCGTGCTCCAGCGCCTCCGACAGCGACAGCACGGCGTACTTGCTCATCGAATACGGACCCTGATCGGTGCCGCGGCGGTTCTGCGTGGCGGCGACCGAGGCGGTGTTGACGACATGCCCGGCCTCGCCGTGCTTCAGGATCGCCGGCACGAAGTGGCGGATACCGTGGATGACGCCCCAGACATTGACGCCGATGACGAAGGCCCAGTCGGCCACCGGCACGTCCACCAGCCGGGTGCCGTGCATCGGCACGCCGGCATTGTTGCAGGCGATGTGGAGCTTGCCGAAGCGGCGCTCGGCCTCGGCCAGCGCGGCGATCACCGATTGTTCCTGGGTGACGTCGATCCTGACCGGGAGCACTTGCTTGTTGGTGCCGGACAGAAGGTGTGCCGCCTGCTCCACGGTGTCCTTCTCGATGTCGGCCATCACCACGTTGGCGCCCGCTTCGGCCAGTGCCGTGGCGATGCCGAGGCCGATGCCGGAGGCGGCGCCGGTTACGATGGCTGTCTTGCCGGAAATTTCCATGGACCATGACCTCCAAAGGCGCCGTTCGTCATCGGCTCCAGGCTGGTCTACGATAGTCAGGCAAATTCGGATAGCCCAACAGTCCGAATAGCCACCGGTGAGGAGACGCGAGCGATGCGCACGAGCTTTTCCATCAACGACATGACCATCCACCGGATCGTCGAGCAGGAGAGCGGTTTTACGCCGATGCTCGACTTCCTGCCGACATTGTCGAAAGAAACCCTCGACGAGAACCTCTCCTGGCTGGCGCCCGGTGGCTATGACAGCGCGAGCGGGAATATCGTGCTGTGCTTCCAGTCGTATGTCGTCAAGACGCCGCACCATAACATCCTGGTCGACAGCTGCATCGGCAACGACAAGAACTTCCCGCACCGGCCGACCTGGAACAAGAAGACCGACCCCAACTGGATGAAGGCGCTGAAGGCTGCCGGCCTCGGGGTCGAGGACATCGATTTCGTGATGTGCACGCATCTGCACGGCGATCACGTCGGCTGGAACACCCGGCTGGAGAATGGCCGCTGGGTCCCGACCTTCCCGAAGGCGCGCTATCTGTTCTCGAAAAAAGAATATACCTATTGGAGCGAGATCCATCGCAAGACGCCGCTCGACCAGATCACCGAGAGCGTGCTGCCGATCATCGAGGCCAACCGCGCCGAACTGGTCGGCAGCGATCATGCGCTCAACGATCACATCCGATTGAGCCCGACTCCTGGCCACACGCCCGACCATTTCGCGGTCTGCGCCGGCAAGGGCTCCGACGCCGCGGTGTTCACCGGCGATCTGATCCATTCGCCGATCCAGGCCCGCTATCCCGAATTGGTCATGCGCGTCGACACCGACCGCGACCAGGCTGTCCGGACGCGCCGGGATTTCCTCGAGCGCTACTGCGACACCGACACCTTGTGCTGCACGATGCACTTCCCGTCGCCTTCGGCCGGCCATATCAAGCGCTGGGGCGACGGCTTCCGCCTGGAATACGCAAAGGACTGAAGACGCGGAGCCGCCGGCGCACCGAGACGTGCTTTGGTCGCGGCGGGCAGTCTCACTCGACCTTGATACCGGCGGCTTTGACCAGCGTGGTCCAGCGCTTGTTCTCGCTGTCGATGAACGCCGCGAACGCTTCGGGGGTGCCGCCGCCGATCTCGTTGCCGGGGCCGACGATCTTGTCGCGGATGTCCGGCGTCGCCAGGGCCTTGTTGTAGGCTTCGTTGAGCTTGCGAACGATGTCAGGAGGCGTGCCCTTGGGCGCAATGAGCCCAAGCCAGTTCGAGAGGGTCACCTGCGGGTAGCCGAGCTCCGCCATGGTCGGGACATCCGGGAGGCTCGGCAGACGTTTCTCGCTGGTCACCGCGAGCGCGCGTGTCTTGCCCGCCGCGATCGACGGCAACGCCGCATAGGTTTGCTCGAACATCATGTCGATCTCGCCGGCGAGGAGGGCGCCCGCCGCCGGTCCGCCGCCCTTGTAGGGAACGTCGATCATCTCGATGCCGGCGGCCTGTTCGAAGGCCTTGCTGGCGAGATGGTGCGCGCCGCCCGAGCCCGCGTTGCCGATCGTCAGCGACCCCGGCTTGGCCTTGGCGGCGGCGATGACATCCTTGAGGGATTTGTACGGTTTGTCGGCCTTGGTCACGAGCACGAGAGGGGCGCGCTCGATGAGCACGATCGGTGCGAAGTCCTTGGGATCGAAGCCCATGTTCGGGAACAGGGCGGGGTTGACCGCCAGGGGGCCCATGGCGCCGATGCCGATCGTGTAGCCGTCCGGCGCCGCACGCGCGAGCGTGGCATGGCCGATGTTGCCGCTGGCACCGGGTCGGTTCTCGGTGAGGATGGGCTTGCCCAGTTCGGCGGATACCGGCACCGCTAACTGGCGGGCGCGCAGGTCATTGTTGCCGCCCGCGGCATAGGAAACGACGACCGTGATCGGCTTGGCCGGATAGTCCTGTGCGAAGGTGGATATCGATACGGCGGCGATCGCCGTGGAAATCGCCATTGCCGTAAGCACCAGGCGTTTCAGCACTTTCATGTGTCTCCCTCGCAGATCTGCCGGCGGTCGTTTACCGCAGGTTCGCGGGCGGTCCCTCGTCGAAGCGCTGGGCGGCCTTGTTCCAGATCAGCGGAACCTGGCATGTCGTCGTCGTCGCGGGCGGGGCGGCGGCGGCGGCGCGGCATTGGTCGCCGCTGCTCCCCAGCCAGACCGTGCTGCCGCGGATCTCCACCCCGAGGGCGTAGCGCGCGAAGACCTTGCGAGCCTGGCCGTTCGGCAGCCCAATGAAAATCTCCACCATGGCGCCGCCGCCGCCGCCACCGGTCAATCCCGCGCAGGAGATGCCGGCGGTATTGATCAGCCAGTCGTCGATGCCACTGCCCGTCAGCCCGATACGGGTGACGTAGTCGCCGATGGGCGGCGGCGTCTTGTTCATCACCTGGCAATTGCTCTGCAGGCTGGAGAGTTCCTGCGCGACCTCGGGCGGCATCCCGCCCGGTGTGGGAGCTGCCGCGGGCGCCGGAGGCGGCGCCGGCGGA